>NZ_JBFAAJ010000013.1:0-194160 GCF_040639695.1 Amycolatopsis sp. NPDC023774 | reverse complement strand
GGTCGGTTTCACGTGGAAGAACCCGACCACGGACATCGTGGACCAGAAGTCGATTCCCTACGGCGGGATCCGCGAAACGATCGTCCGCAACCCCGCGACCACCGACCTCATCACGCAGATTCGCGGCAAGGGCGGCGACAACGAGGTCTACCTCCACACCGGCGACGCCGACGTCGACTCCCTGAACACCGACCATGGCCCGCTCTTCGACGCGGTGAACACCACCGTCAACAACAACCCGGAGGGCCCGCCGGAGGTGATCAGCGGCGGCTACCGCGTGCGCGACAACGACACCGCGCTCGCGAAGTCCGCGGCCGAGCTCGATCTCGACGTCCGCAAGGCGCTGGCCGACGTGGACTCGCGCAGCGTGTACTTCCCGGAGCCCAACACGTTCGTACGGGTCAACGGCGACAAGCTGGAGAACGACGCCACGTTCGGCACCGAAAACCCGAACACCGGGCGGTTCGACTACGGCGCCAAGGAGGGCCAGGGTCTCGTCGACTCGGTCCTCAAGCAGCGCAAGGCCGGTTGGGACTACGACGGTCACGTGCGCGACATGGCCAAGTTCGACCCGGGCCTGGCGATCAAGACCGACGGCACGCGCATCGCGGGCAAGGTCGGGACGAACCCGGCGAACGTCACCAAACTGACCCAGAGCCACGCCAACGAGACGACGTGGGCGGACCAGGTCGGGCACTACCTGGGCAACCACACCGACCTCGACCCGAACCTCGCGAAGACCGCCGCCAAGGCCGCGTTCCACGGCATCGACCCGGAGGGACCGTTGCCGCCCAAGCCGAAGAACATGTCCGACGTCGCCGCGAACCTCTCGAGCGACGAGCAGAAAGCCCTCGCCAAGGGGCTGCGGAAGAATCCCGAGCAGGGCAAGAAGCTCGCGGACATGACGGTGGGCACCCGTAGCGCCCTCATCGACGGCCTCGGCCGCGTGAACACCCGCACGTCGGTCCAGACCTCATCGCAGGCACCGCCGCGCAACCTCCACACTCCGGCCCAGGCACCGAGCCGCAACGGCGACACGGGCTCGAACGGCATGCCCGGCGCGTTCTCGAACTCCGGCGTGAACACCGGCCAGCACACGAGCGGCCCCGAAGTCCACCTGCCGAACGTGGAGGTCGAGGCGAACCCCGGCGGTTTCGAGTTCACGTCGCTCACGGATAAGGGCCTCGGCGATTGGGCGGCGAAGCAGCTGAGCCCGAGCCAGCTCACGGACGCCGCCCCTGATCTCGAACCCGACCGCGGCGACACCGACGATGGCGACGTCGGCCCCGCACCGCACACGTCGCCGGATCCGGCACCGTCGCAGCGCAACCGCCACACCCCCGCAGCCGCTCCGACGCACAACTGGGACCCCGGCTACGGCGGGTACCACTCGCCGTACGCCACGCCGCAGACGTCCTACGGCCCGCCGCCCGGCCAGTACGCGCCGCAGCATCAGCCGCCGGCGTGGGCGCAGCCGCAGCACCAGCCGCCGGCGTGGCTGCCGCAGAACCAGCTGCCGCCGCCGCACTCGTGGGGCCACCAGGCGCCCGCGCCGCCCGCGTGGCACGGGCAGCAGGACCCGTTCCAGCACTACAAGCCCCACCAGAGCACGGAATCGGACGACGAGTACTCGCCGAACGCCCAGCCGCTGCCGTTGCCGCCGGCCGTGGACCCGAACCCGATCCCCTACCTGGGCCCGGGCAAGAACAAGCTGTACCACAAGGCGATCGCGATGCCGGGGGCTCCGTCGTCGCAGCAGCTGAGCCCGCACCTGCGGGTCCGCCCACTCGACCACGACCCGTTCGACGTGCAGACGCAGGCGAACTTCGAAGCCTCCGGAAGCCTGAACAAGAAGGGCCGCCACCACGCGACGGCCCAGGTGTTCGACGACGCCACCCGCCAGCCGGTGACGCCGCTGGGCACGTGGCGCAGCGGTGACGACCCGACGTCGTTGGGGATGTCGCAGTCCGACCGGCGCAACATCAGCCACACCGAGGCGAAGATCATCCGCGACCCGGACGTCCGCGCGACGTTCGGGCGCGGCCGGACGCTGGTGATCAGCGGCGAATCCGAACCGTGCACGTCGTGCCGGACGCTGATGATGAACTTCGCCGCCCAGAACGGCGGCCGCATCGACTACGTCTACCGCGACAAGGTGACCGGGCAGAACCGGCGCTGGACCTCGGCCGACTACATCTCCACACCCGGGCAGTTCAAGGACTACTACGGGTACCGGCCCGGCCAGTACCCCGGCGGTCACGCGTCGGCGCCGGATCGCGACTCGACGACGACGTCGCCGACCACCCGGCCCAGGGGCCTGCCCGGACCGCAGACCTGGGGTGAGCGCCGCGACACTGCCCGCCCGTCGCGGTTCGTCGCGGAGCGGTTCGATCCGAAGAAGGCGATCGCGAACCAGTTCGACGGCAACCGCGAGGGCCTGCGCGGTGGCCAGCTCGAGGGCGCCGTCACGCACATCCGCTACGACGTGCGCCGGTTCGAGACTTCGCCGGGCAAGTGGGTGCGTGAGTTCACCGTGCCCGTGGACCTCACCTCCACTTCGGGCTCCGTGTCGGTCGAGGCCCGCAACAACCTCGCGCAGGATCTGCAGCAGCACCTGGACACCACGGTCAACCAGCGCTACACGCTGCCGAACGGCGACCAGCTCCACGTGCGGCTCGACGCGCACGCGAACGAGTCCGTGGACCCCGACGACGACAGCTGGACCGCGGAGCCTTCGCGCAGCGTCCCGGTCGACGTCCACGATTCCACTGTGGACGAGGGCCCGAAGGACCCCCACGGCTGGTTGCCCACGAACCAGCTGAACTGGGACGTGCGCGACCCGCGCGGTGGCCTGACCCACGAGGTCATGCACTTCCTCGGTCTGGGCGAGGGCTACAAGGACGGTGCCCTGCTGTTCAACCGCGAGAACCAGCCCGGCGTGATGGGCAAGAACGCCTGGTCGGACTCGTCGCTGACCCCGGACAACCTCGCGAAGATCCACGACGTCTCCACGGGCGCCCTGATCCACGACCAGGGCCTGGCCGCCCAGGGCCACGACTCGGCCGGCCCGGCCCGCGACACCGCCGGGCCGTCGACGCGCACTCCGGACAGCGGCAAGGGACCGGGCCTGCACACGCCGTCGTCCGCGCCGGCGCACGGCTGGGGCACCGACCCGTACGGGAATCCCTACGGCCCGCCCCCGCAGTGGTACCAGCAGGGTCCGCCGCCTCCGGCGTGGGCGCAGCAGGGTCCGCCGCCGCACACGTGGCACAGCCAGTCCGACCCGTTCCAGTACTACAAGCCCGACCACAGCTCGCTCAACAGCGCCAAATACTCGCCGAACCCGCAGCAACCGCTGCCGTTGCCGCCTTCTCCGGACCCGAACCCGATCCGGTACCAGGGGCCGTCGAGCAGCGACCTGTACAACCAGGCGCGGATCATGAACCCGGCGCCGTCCTCGGCGCGCCTGAGCCCGCACACGCGGATCCGGCCGCTCGACGACGACCCGTTCGATGTTCAGTTGCCGGTGAACTTCGAAGGCGGGGGCGGTGGAAACAAGACGGGCCGCCACCACGCGACGGCCCAGGTGGTCGACTCCTACTCCGGCCAGGCACTGACACCCGCCACGACGTGGCGAAGCGGCGAGGACCCGACCTCGCACCACCTGCCCGAACACATGCGGCGCAAGATCAGCCACACCGAGGCGAAGATCATCCGGGATCCATCGGTGTGCGGGCTGATGGGTCCCGGGCGGACCCTGCGGATCAGCGGCGAGTCGGAGCCGTGTGTGTCGTGCCAGTCGCTGATGATGGCGTTCGCCGCGGAGACGGGCGGGCGGATCGAGTACCTCTACCGGGACAAGTACACGCAGCAGAACCGGAAGTGGTCGTCCGATTCGCACATCACGGCGCCGAAGCAGTTCGAGAGCTACTACGGTTACCGGCCGGCGAACGCACGCCCGAGCCGCAGCCGGCACACGCCCTCGTCGGCCCCGAGCCGGCCGGACACGCTTCTCGTCGACGACGACGATCCGGCGCCCGACACCCGCTCGCTCACCGACCGGCTGCCCGAGTACGCCAAGAAGGGCCAGGCCCTCGGTTCGCTCGTGCCGATGAACCCGCAGGGCGTGAAGCAGGTCGGCGACAGCATCAAGCGCTTGGTCACGTCGCTGGACTCCCGCCGGAACCCGCCGGACCCGGTCGGCATCGACGCCATCACCGGCACGCTCGACAGCGCCGCCTTCGAGTCGTTCCTCGGCCAGGGGCGCAAGTCGATGGTGCGCGTCGGCGAGAAGTGGTACGAGGTCCACGTGCGGGCCGAGCTCGACCTCGACGCGGTGCAGGCCGCCGGGATCGCGAAGCAGCCGCACGCCACGATCAGCGATGTCAACGACCAGACGCAGGCCACGCACGCCCAAGGCCAGAACGACACGATCGCGCGGACCGTCGGCACGTCGTACTTCGCGTTGATCCCGCCCGGTGCCTACGTGTCGGTCGCACCCACGGTGCAGCTCGCGACGGCGGCGCAGACGCACACGTCCACCGTCACCGGCACGGAACAGCGGGTGGTGCGCTCGGCCGGCGACGTGGACGGTGCCGACGTCAACGTGAAGTACTCGATCACCGTCACCGACCAGGTCGGCGGGCTCACGGGATCCACTGTGGATGGAAAAGTCTCGCTGCTGTGGTCGCAGGACCTCGGCAACCTCAAGCCGGACGCCGAAGCCAAGGGTGACCCGAAGCCGGGCTGGGCCGAGCACATCGAGCTGCTCGCGCCCGAGGCAGTGCTGCTCGACGAGCATGCGCTGTTCGACAAGGTCGCCAAGCGGCTGCACCCTTCGGTCACGAAGTTCGGGGCGCCGGGGCGGCAGGCGCTGCGGGAGTTCGTCAGCGGCGGCGGCATCCGCGGCGTACTGGGCACCGCATTGCAGGCCGGCCCGGTCGTGTCCGACGACCTGCTGAGCCCCCACGGCAGTCACCGCGACGCCGTGCAGCTGCAGGCACGGCCGAAGGACGTCGAGCTCGTCGGCGTGGTGCCGGGGGACAGCGAGCTGCGGTTCAACGACTCGTCGGTGAACGGCGGGGCCACGGCAGCGGCGTCGAAGTCCGGAATGGACTTGTCCGTGACGGTCGGCGGTGGCTCCTACCTGCCGGGCAAGGTCGGCGGCCTCGTCGGCGTCAGCGGGTCGGTGTCGTCGAAGGTGACCGAGACGGCGACGGGCGGCACCAGCGTCACGGCGAAGAACACGGTGGAAGCCAAGGGCGACATCGGGATCTACAAGGTGAAGGTGGACGTCGACGTCGTCACCTCGGCCGGCGAGGTCGAGACCGTCGAGGCCACCGCGTACGTGCGCATGGGGCTGCCCGAGGCCAAGGCGCAGGGCTTGCCCGTGCCGCGCGACACGCGCGACAAGCTCACCGACGTCGGCAAGCGCTACGAGCCGCCATACCTGGCCGCGGCCGCCGCCGCGGGCCACGTGCGAACGGGGACGTTCACCCCGGCCGCGAAGGTCCAGCCGCAGATCGAAAACGCGTTGCGTGACCGATCCGGCATGGCGAAGTTCCTGCCGCGCTGGGACAAGTTCCAGGCCGACGACAAGAGCTCCAGCCGCGACATCGCCGAACGCTTCGCGAACCTGCGCAAGCTCACGGCCACGTTCTCGCCCACGGCACTCAAGGCCAAGATGGACACGCTGCTCGGCCCCGGTGTGTCCGTGCAGCTGAAGCGGCGCGGCCTGTTCACCGACGAGTACCTCAGCGTCACGGTGAAGGCCAAGCTGTCGCCGGGCCGGCACCTCGGGCAGGCGACCGGACGCTCGGTCAAGGGCTCGGTCGCCACCACGCCGTCGCTGAGCAGTTCGACCACTGTGGACAAGAGCTGGTCGGTCGGGCTGGAGGGCCGCCTGGTCATCCCGCAGCCCACGTCGATCGCGAACTCGAGCATCAGCCCCGCGGTCGTGCCGATCCAATATTCCGACGCGTACAGCTGGAAGAACTCCGGCGGCGCCGCCGTCACGACCACCACGAGCCTTTCCGGCAGCCCCGACGCGCAGGTGTTCGAGCACGACGTGGAGTTCGAGGTCGAGATCACCAGCTACACCCGCAACCGCCCGTGGGTGAAGCGACTGTCGCCGGGTTCGCCGTTCCGCGTGACGCCCCAGGTGTCCACCGTGGCCAAGACCGGCGACCCGGCGCTGCCGAAGATCTCCGGCAAGGTCGACCTCTGGGTCAACGACGGTTCGGCCCTGAAGAAGGACCCCGGCGAGTTCCTGCCCGGCAAGCCCGGCACCACCGTGCTGACCAAGAACGACACCCCGACCATCGACGACCTGCTCGCCGGCCCCCAGCCCGACCAGCCGAAGTTCTTGCACGTCGAGGCGTTCACCAAGACCGAGGCCCTGCGTGACGAGGCCCTGCGCCAGCTGGCACGCGCGTCCGACGGCGACGGTGTGCTCGGCCTGTCCGGCGGCGAGGCCCGCAAGCGCGTGGATCGCATGTTCTCGCCCGAAACGTTCCGCGGCGGTCTGCCGAAGTTCCTGCGCCAGGGTGCGCGGGCCGGCGGGTTCCGCTACGAGCGGCGCGTGGCCGACCGCGTCGGCGGGCTCGGTATGCACCTGGCGCTCAGCAACCCGAAGGTGGTCGTCGCGTCCGACGCGGGCGGCAGCGAGACCACGTTCGCCGGTGGCGCGAAGGCCGCCTCCGAGCAGACGCACAAACAGTCGCTCGAGGGCAACGTGCAGCTCGGCGTCACCATCCGCCCGGACGGCAGCATGGCCCCCGCTCACGGTCAGGGCCAGGTCTACGCGTCGGCCAAGTGGAGCCCGTGGACGCGCACGTCGGGCGGCTCGAAGGAGGTCAGCGCGAGCGTCGATCACGTCAACCGCTCGAACGCCAAGGGCCGCA
Organism: Amycolatopsis sp. NPDC023774; assembly: GCF_040639695.1. Taxonomy (NCBI): domain Bacteria; kingdom Bacillati; phylum Actinomycetota; class Actinomycetes; order Pseudonocardiales; family Pseudonocardiaceae; genus Amycolatopsis; species Amycolatopsis sp. NPDC023774. The sequence continues at coordinate 187,258 of NZ_JBFAAJ010000013.1, read as the reverse complement.
CTCTGCTCGTGCAGTACGACGCCGACGTGCGCCTGGTCGCCGAAACGCGCCAGGAAAGCCTGGTCAACGGCTCGACTTCGCGCGCGGGCGCCGACGTGAAGCTGCCCGGCGCGGTCTACGTGCGCATGTCCGAGGACCAAGCCCGCGAACAGGGCCTGCTGCCCAAGGTCGAGCCGCGCACACAGCCGCCGGGCAAGATGGCGCCGCCCGCGCTGGTCGGCCGCACCTCCAGCACGCTGGGCGCCGCAGTGGTCGAGGACGCGCCCGACCTGTCGCAGCTCGTCCGCGACGCCCGCACCACGCTGGGCCGCACGGGCGAGAAGCTGCTGCCGACATCGGTCCTCGACGACTCCATGACCAACCTGCAGCGCACACTCGACCTCGCCTCGCCTGACACCCTGACGTCCCTTGTGGACAGCGCGCTCGACGGTGGCGCGCCGCTGCTGATGCACGACGCCGGCGTGCTGTCCACCGACACCTACCAGGTGCTGCTGAAGGCGACGATCACCGACTCCGAGTTCCTCGACGTCGTTCACGACGGCGGCGAGATCGACCACGTCGTGAGTGCCGCCGTGACGGACAAGGAGAACGCCGGCCACGGCTCCTCCTACGGCGGCCAGTTCCGCGGCGCCGGGCGCGGCCTGTTCAGCGGCACCAAGCCGGACGTGAGCGGCTACGAGGGTCTCACGCTCGGCGTGTCCGGTGCGAAGACCAAAACCGACCAGACGGTGTCGGCCACCGCGACGACCAAGGGCTCCAAGGCTTCGCACAGCGGTCCGGCCGTGCGCTACCGCCACCAACTGAAGTTCGAGCTCGTGGTGCAGCGCGGCGCGAAGACTTACCCGGTCACCGAGCAGAACGCGAACGTGACCGTGCGCGCGACGGCCGACGACCACCGCATCAGCACCGCCGGCCAGGCACGGAAGGCTTACGCGCCGCGCACCACCGAGCTCATCGCCGCCGACACGACGCCCGAGAAGCTCGCCGAATGGCAGGCGCAGGGGGTGGGCAAGCTCCCGCCGTCGGCGCACACCGAGGGCGTGCGCGGGTCGGCCACCGTGCAGGCCGGGGCCGTGCGCGCGCTGCGGCTCGCCGGTGCCGGCAGTGGTCTCACCGGACCGGGCACCGGCGCCAACAACACGCTGGTCACGTCGCTGACCAACGAGATCCTCCAGGGCCACCTGCCGAGCATGCTCGACGGCCCGCTCGCCGCGCCCGATCTGCACGAAGCGTCGCTGATCAACAGCGGCCACGGCAGCGTGAAGGTCTACTCGCGCCTGGTCAACCCGGACCTCACAGCCCTGAGCGACACCGTCAAGCTGGAGCGCACCGACCAGACCACGGCCACGTTCACGGGCGAGGCGAAGGAAGCGCTCAGCGGTGAGAACCAGTACATGCCCGGCGTCGGCGGCGTCACCGACCCGAAGGACAACTGGCATTCGTGGAGCGGCGCGGACATCCGCAACCCGGCGGCGATGAGCGACCCGACGGCGACTGTCGCGGGCGGACAGCGCTCCACCGTCGCGAAGCCGAAGGGCCGCAGCGGGCTCGTGGGGTTCGACGTGGAGTATCGCGTGGTCGCCGACCTCGGCGGGGGCCGCACGGCCGCGGTCGAGGTGAAGGTGCCGGCGTCGGCGCTGGTGCGCGTCTCCGATGTGGACCTCGAACAGCTGCTGGGCGAAGCACTGCCGGACGCGATCACCAAGGCGCAGGACGCCGTGAAGGACGCGGCCGCGGACTGGCGCACGGCGGAGGAGGCCGTCGAGGCGGCCCAGCGCGAGGCCGACGATCGCTGGCTCGACGACCGAGACAGCGTCAAGACGTTGACCAAGGACGCCAACGGGCTGCACGTCGAGACCGACGCCGACCCCGTGCGCGAGCTGCGCCAGGCCCTGGCCGACGCGGAGGACGACGCCAAGGACGCCGGTCGCGAGCTGCGTGAGGGCAACGCCGAGATCACGCGGCTGCAAGACGTCGCCCAGCAGGCGCTGGCCCTGGCGTCGGTCACCGACGAGGGCTCGCGCGAGCGGCAGCAGCTGCTGGACCAAGTCGCGCGCGCCGAGCAGGGCGTGCGCGACATCCGCGCCGCGCAGCCCGTACTGGTGCAGCGCCGGCAGGAGGCGCAAGACTACGCGGAGCAACTGGCGGACGTCCTTGGCTCGTACCTCAACGACAACGCCGACTTGACCTCCCGCCGTGAAGACGCGCTGCGCCAGGTACGGGAAGCGCGCGAGAAGGCCGACGAGGCGCGCAAGAAGTGGTGGCAGGCCAAGGAAGAGGTCGACTGGCGCCTCGCCACGCACGTGTGGCCGGCCAAGAAGGTCGAGTCGCGCTTCGACCCGCGCTCGACCGAGCACGTGGTGGAGGCCCCGGACACCGCATCCGACACCGGGGCCGCGACGATCTCCGGCTGGGAAGTCAACGCGAATCGGGCGTATGACTTCGACGTCAACGACGTCCAGCTGCACCAGGTCACCGACCGCTCGGGCAAGGTCGTCGCGGTGTCGTTCCTGCCGACGGCCGAGCAGACGTCCGCGGTCGAGCACGACTGGCTCGCCGACAACTCCGGTGAGGTCTCCTCACTCGACGTGGGCGTGACGTCCAAGACGCTCGACCCGCTGGTGGCCAAGGCGCGCCGCGACGGCACCACGCCGGACCTGGGCGGACGCTCGTTCGGCGTCTGGGCCACGCGGTCGCCCGCACCGTGGGGCACCGACACCGGCGACACGTTCTTCGTCTTCGCGCACGGCAAGCCGCAATCGGTGAAGCTGACGTTGGTCGGCGGGCAGAGCGTGCGGGTGGACGGCAGGACGTTCGCGCGGATCGTCGCGAACTCGGCGCCGTTCGCGCAGGCCGGGCCGAAGTCGTCGGTCACGCTCATCGCCTGCGGCACCGGCCAGACCGACGGCCCCGGCGGTGTCGCCCACGACTTCCAGCGCGCGCTGAGCGACCTCGGCGGGCCGGCGACGGTGCACGCGCCCACGAAACCCACGCTGTTCGGCCGCGACACCGCGACACTCGGCAAGGCGCTCCGCTCCACCGGCGCGTTCACCGCAGTCACGGACGGCGGGCACTTCCGCACGTTCGGCGGCCGCCCGGGTGACGAGGCGATCGTCGACCTCGTCCGCGAGCTCGGCACCAGCCCCCGCACCGAACCGCCGCCCGGGCCGATCCCGCTGGCCGACCACGACGGCACGCTCGCGCTGGCGGCGGCTGTGGAGCGACAGCTGGCCGACACCGCCGCCCGCACCGGCGAGCTGCGGCTCACCGATGCCCACGACCTCGTGGGCCGCCACGAACGGCCCGACGTCGTCTACTCGGCTGTGCTGACCCATCTGGCTTCGGGGAACATGCCAGTGCACACCGTGGTCGACGTCCGCCGCGACCCGGACACCGGCGAGTGGACACGCGTGCCGCTGCCGCCGATGGCGCGCGGCCTGATCACCGTGACGGGCAAGGGCACCTGGAGCACCGACGAGCTGGCCCGGCCCGCGCGGCTCAACCCCGCGTGGACCGCAGGCCCGGCACGCGAGACCACGCACCCGCGACCTGAGGCCGCGCACTACGCCGAGACGCTCGCCGAGCACCACCTCGACGGCGAGCCGCTGCCGCCGGTCACGGTGCCCGCGGACCGCGTGGACCGGTTCAAGGCCGACGTCACGCGGCTGCTGGCCGAGCGCGGCTTCGGTGACCTGGCGTGCGACCACCTGGTGCACGCCGACCACACGCGCCTGACCGGCGAGGTCGTCGGCGCACCGGGCGTGATCATCGACTTCGCGCCCGGCGCCGTCACCACGACCGTGCTGACCGACCACACCGGCACCGCGCGCGGGCTGACGTTCCTCGACCCCGTCGAGGCCGCGAAGGTCCAGACCTGGCTGAGGCAGACCCGGGGCGAGAACCTCGTGGTCGAAGCCGATCCGGACGAGATGCGCGCCTTCGCCACCGGCGCGGCGAACGCCCTGCGCGGCCGTGGCCCCGGCGACGGCGGCATCCCCGTGCGCACCCCGTGGGCGGACGAATTGGCCGAGGGCCGCACGTTCCTCGTCACCGGCCACGGTGAGGAAACCCGCGTGAAGGTCGCCGTCACCGGCCCGGACGGCACGCGGCGCGAGGTTTACGTCGACGGCGAGACGCTCGCGCAGATCGTCACGGCATCGCCCGAGTTCGCCGACGCGCAGCCGGATTCGGTCACGCTGTTCCAGTGCGCGGCGGCCCGGCGGCTCGGCCCCGGTGGGGTCGCGCACGACTTCCAGGCGGCGCTCGAAACGCGGGGCGGGCCGGCGATCGTCCACGCGGCCACCGATTCGGTGCTGGCCAACCACCGCGACGAAAGCCCTGACGACGAACCGTCGGCCCCGCTCTTCGGCGCCCGCGACGACGCGTTCACCGCGGTGGTCCGCGGGGGTCACTGGGAGACGCTCGGCCGTCCGCTCGACGCCGACGCCGTGGTCGACGAGCTCACGAACGCGCTGCTCAAGAACTGGCGCTACGCCCGGGTTCCCGCCACGGGCGGTCCGGCCCGCCTCGCCGACCGCGCCCGCACGCTGTACCTGGCGGCCGAGGTCGTGAACGCCGTCTACGACCGCGCCCCCGACGACGAGGTGCAGGCACTGCTCGGCCGGCACGAGGATCCCGAGCTGCTCGCCGCCGTGGTCAACGAGTACCTGCGGGCGACGGCCACGCCCGCCGAGGTGCCGCCGTACAGCACCGCCGCCGAGCTCACCCAGGACCTGCGCGCCACCTCTGCGGGCCACGGCCCGGCGCCTGACGGCGCGCCACTGCTCGGGCCCGACCTGTTCGGCCTCTACCTCGCGCCGGAACCACCCGGCTTCCTCCGTGGCCACGACTACTCGAACCTCACCGCTGGTCAAGGCCTCGCGTTGCTGGACACGCTCGACCTGACCCGCGGCGTGCCGGTGCTGCGCGACCAGGCCGACCCGGCGAACCTGCCCGACCTCAGGGACTGGACGATCGAGCACACGCGCGCCGACGACCGGCTGACCGCGTGGGCGCCCGGCGACGTCGAGCCCCTGGAGAAGACCACGTCCACGCCGCTGCTCATGCACGCCATCTGGCTCGGCGGGCCGCTGCGAGACACCGGCACGATGTTCGCGTTCCGCGCGAACTTCGGTGGCGCGGCCGCGCGGCTGCACGACACCGTGGTGCCGGTGCTGTGGACGGACGTCTCGCGCGGACGGGTCGAGCTCGCGCTGACCACGGAGCCGCCGGGCGAGGGCCCCGATCCGCTCGCCGACGTGCGTGACTTCGTGAACTGGGCGCAGCAGCACCATGTGCGGCTGGTGAACGTCGACGAGGTGTTCTCGAGCGCGAACCCCATGCTGCTCAATGAGTTCTACCGGTCCGAGACCGGCAAGCTGACCGGTCCGGGCTACGCGGCGGCCAGCGACATCCTGCGCATGGAGCTGATGAACCGCTTCGGCGGCCTCTACACCGACGGCGACAACGTGGTGGAAAGCCTCGAGGACCTGTTCCACGCGGCGACCTCGCGCGAGGGCTACGCGACGCACCGCATCGGCATGAACGTGGCCAACTCGGCCTTCGCGATGAGCAAGGGTCACCCGTTCGCGCGCGTGCACCTCGGCGTGGTGCGCGAAAACTACGGCAAGACGCAGCGCAACCTCATGCCGCCCGAGGCGTACGACCTCCCGCCGGCGTTCTTCCAGCTGCCGCAGGGCCGTGTGCACCGCAACTCGATCATCGTCCGTACCGGGCCCTCGGCGTTGTCGGGCACCGCGCGGCGGATCGGCCTGCCGTCGGCGTTCGAGCTGCCGGAGATGACCGAGATCCGCATGAACAGCGACGGCAGCTGGCTCAAGCCGCCCGCGGGCGGGACCGAACCCGTGTCGGGGCGCGACGAAACACTGGAGCTGACCCAGCACGTGGTGCAGAGTCTGGTGCGCGGGCTGTACAACCGCGCCGGTGACCTGCACCTGACCGCGGTCGAGCCGGCCGTGCGCCGCCACGCCGACCCGGACCTGGTGTGGGACGCGGCGCTGTCGTTCCTCGCGGCGGACCCCGAGCTGGCGCCGCTCGTGCGCACGGTGACCGACCAGCACGCCTACACCGGGACCGACCACGACGTGCAGTTGCCTGCTTCCGCGCGGGCCTTCCTGGACATCGATCCCGGCCGGGTGCACCGCACGCTGGGCGAGGTTCAGCACGGGGCTGCGTTGCGGAACCCGGATGAAGCGGTGCTGGTGTCCGATCCGGACAGTCCCGCGGAGATGGGCGCGCGTGATCTGGCACGGGCGTTGCGGGAGGCCGAGGGTGAGCTGCCGGCGATCCACGTGACCGGTGGCGATCGCGCTCAGGCTCGTGAGGCCGCGCGGGCACTGGCCCGGCACCTCGGCCGTGAGCTCGGTGACCGCGACCTGCTGGCGCGGGTGCCGGTGAAAATCCGCGTCATCGACGGTTCGGGTGTGACGGTGTCGTTCCGGCCGGCGCGGGGTGCCGCGGTGGAGTTCTCGCTTGACTCCCCGGCTGTCCCCGCGGTGTTCGGTGGTGTCGACGGGAAGCCGTTCTCCTCGGATTACGCGCCGTTCGGTGGCTACCGCGGGGCGAAGCCCGGTGTGGTCACGAGGATCGACGCCACGCCCGATGGTAGTGCCGAGCTTGGGCAGGCGGCGGACCGGCCGCCGACGCTCGTGCTCGCTTCGGGTGCGCTGGCCGACGAGTTCACGCAGCGCGTGCGTTCGTCCGGAATGGACCTTCCGGTACACGCCACGCCGGCCCCGTCGCCCGACAACGTCGTGGACACCTTCCCGGCCGTCTCCTACCTGGTTTCCGGGAACCACGCGCTGACCGAGGACGACCGCCGCACGATTGCCGAGCTCGGCCAGGCTGCCGAACACGGCTGGTGGTACCGGCCTTCGATCCCGCCCGGTCCAGTCGGTCTCGACGACCGCAGCGCCACGTTGGCGCTGCTCAGCGGCGCGGTCAGCGCGGTGCGTTCGGGCGGGACGGCGCTCGACCTCACGGCCGCGGCCGACGTCGTGGCCCGCCACGAGCTGCCCGATCTCCTGTGGACGGCGGCGCTGGAGCTGGCTTCGCACAACGCCGACGTGCAGCACGTGATCGACCACCGGTTCGTCGACGGGCGCTGGCAGCAGGTCCGGTTGCCGGAGTCTGCGCGCGAACGGTTCACGGTGACCGGCAAGGGCGTCTGGCGCGACGGCGCGGTGTTCAGGCCGGTACGCCTGAACACCGCGCCCGGTCCGGTGAGCGATTTCGATGTCGAACCGGTGCCGCTGCCGCTCGACGACTCCGTTGCGCGGTGGATCGCCGAGTCCACAGTGGAGCGCGCGGCCGACGGGCTGCCGGCGCCTCGCGTCCAGGTGAGCGGCCCGGACGACGTGCGGGCTCAGTTCGTCGCGCAGGTCCAGGCTTCGCTGGCGGAGCTGACGCCGGTCGGTGCCACGCCCCACGCGGCGGCCTCGATCGTCACGACCGGCCCGGGCACCGACGCCGTGGCCACGATCTCGCTGCCTGCGACCGCGGCGCCGGCCACGCTGTCCGCCGCCGAAACCGCCGTCGCCGTCGGGCTGGCCGAGGAGTACACGCTTCTGCAGCTGCACGGCGTCGCCGACACCCTGCTCGCCAAGCCCGGCCGCGCCGCCGAAGCGCTGCTGGACCTCGCCAACGAGGTCGCCCACGGCACGGACGTGGGCCGGGTCGCCGACGCCGTCGAGGTCCTCGACCGCCACGGCGCCCTCGCCGCCGCGCTGGACAACGGCCTGTTCCTCGGCCAGTTCCGCAAGCTCCTGGGACGCGCGGACGCGGAGTCCTACGCGCGCGACCTCGCCACGGCCATCCGCGCGTTCGCCTCGGAGAAGCTTGCGCCCGACGTGCTGAAGGAGGCCGTGCGCGGCGCGCTGGTGGGCTGGCGCGGCGGGCCGGGTACGTTCGAGCAGCGCGTGGAGCGGACCCGCGACACGCTGTGGGTGATGCGGCGCCTGCACCTGAGCAGCCTGGCGTGGATGAACCGGTGGCGCACCGCCGAGCACATCCGGCAGTACGCCGCGCGCATGAAGGAGCAGGCGGCGAAGCAGGACGCGATGCTGGCCAAGGTGAGCGAGTCGGAGGACGCCTTCCTCGCTTCGGTGGGCGAGCCGCACGCGAGCGCAGGAGGCGCCGGCGATGGCGAATGACCAGTGGGTGCTTCTCGTCGACCCGGCGTGGGCGCCGTCGTCCACCGAGGACGGTGCCGAGGTCGCGGCCCCGCCGCTGGCCGCCGTCGTGGGCGGCTGGCTCGCCGGTGAGGACGGCGCGGTCGGCCGCTTCGAAGCGAACCCCGCCTACGAACCGTCGGGCCCCGGTTCGCCGACCGACCCGCTCGACGCCGTGCTCCGCCTGATCGCGCGCGGTACCGCCGGTGCCGACCAGCTGGCCGCGATCCTGCGGGAGTCGACCGTGTCGGTCGCCCTGGACGTGGACGACGAACCGCTGGTGGCGCCATCGCCGGACAACATCCCGTGCGTGCTCGCCACCACGGCCCCGGCACACCGCACTCGCGTCCGCGCGGCCGGCTGGCTGCCCGTCGCCGCGCGCGACCTGCCCGCGTTGCTCGAGGCCCACGACGGCGTTGACCTGCTGCTGAACCCCGGCGCACCCGGGTGCACCCGCCTGCTGGCCGACACCGTCCGGGACGCGCTGGCCGGCTGACCGTGTCACACTCGTCGTGATGGCTGATCTCCGGAACCGGGTAGCCCTGGTGGCCGGCGCGACCCGCGGCGCCGGGCGCGGCATCGCGGCGGCCCTCGGCGAGGCCGGTGCGACGGTGATCTGCACCGGCCGCAGCAGCTGGGAACGCGACGGCCACTCCGACTACGACCGCCCCGAGACGATCGAGGAGACGGCCGCGCTCGTCACCAGCCTCGGCGGCACCGGCGTGCCCAGGCAGGTCGATCACCTCGACCACGAGCAGGTGCGGGTGCTGGCCGAACGCGTGCGCCGCGAACACGGCCGGCTCGACGTGCTGGTCAACGACATCTGGGGCGCCGAGCGGCTCAAGGGCGGCCCGGCCGACTGGAACACGCCGATCTGGGAGCACGACCTCGACGCCGGCCTGCGGATCCTGCGCCTCGGCGTGGAAACACACCTCGTGACCTCGCACTACCTGTTGCCGCTGCTGGTCTCGCAGCCCGGCGGGCTCCTCGTCGAGGTCACCGACGGCACGCTGGAGTACAACGCTTCCCGGTACCGGATCTCCGTGTTCTACGACCTCGCGAAGGCCTCGGTGAACCGGCTGGCGTTCTCGCAGGGCCACGAGCTCGCGGCGCACGGCGGCACGGCTGTCGCGATCACGCCGGGCTGGCTGCGATCGGAGATGATGCTCGACAACTACGGCGTCACCGAGGCAACCTGGCGCACCGCCCTGGTGCCGGACCGCCCGGACGGCCTGCCGACCGCCCCGCCGCCCTTCGCGCAGTCGGAGTCGCCGCGGTATGTGGGCCGCGCGGTGGCGGCGCTGGCCGCGGACCCGGAGCGCGCGCGGTGGAACCAGCGGTCGGTGAGCTCGGCAGAGCTGGCGCGCGAGTACGGCTTCACCGACCTCGACGGCTCACAGCCGAACAGCTGGGCTTGAAACGCGTTTCGCGTCTTCCGGCCCGGGAGTCCGTGAATTTCGGCATTATCGGGCACATTTGAGAATGGCTTGAGGTTCGCAGCTCAAATCAACCCTAAGTTATCGCCGCTCCCGTTGCGGCCGGATGCGGTCCGACCACATCATGATCTGGCACGACACAGTGGTCGGCCGACCCCCGCGTCACGACACGCACGTTGTTGTCAGAACAGGGGAATCACATGTCGCCCTCGGATCAGACGGCGGTCGCCAAGCCGCCGGAAACCTCGTTCAAGCACGAGGAAACCGGGTACCACAAAGGACTGAAGAACCGTCAGGTCCAGATGATCGCCATCGGCGGTGCCATCGGGACCGGCCTGTTCCTGGGCGCCGGCTCGCGTCTGCACAGCACCGGTCCGGCGCTGGCCGTCGTCTACGCGGTGGCCGGGATCATCGCGTTCTTCGTGGTCCGCGCGATGGGTGAACTGGTGATGCACCGACCGTCCTCCGGATCCTTTGTGTCCTATTCGCGAGAATTTCTCGGCGAGAAGGCCGCATTCTTCGCCGGCTGGATGTACTTCCTGAACTGGGCCACGGCGGGCGTCGCCGACGTGACCGCGGTGGCCAAGTACACGCAGTTCTTCTGGCCCGACCTTCAGCAATGGATTCCCGCGCTCATCGCGTTGTTCGCGATCCTCGCGGTGAACATGGTGTCGGTGAAGTTGTTCGGCGAGCTCGAGTTCTGGTTCGCCGCCATCAAGGTGCTCGCCCTCGTGGTGTTCATGGTCGTCGCGATCTTCGTGTTGATCAGCCGAACGCCCGTCGACGGCGTGGTGACCGGCCCGAGCCTGATCACCACCAACGGCGGCCTGTTCCCGACCGGTGTGCTGCCTGCGTTGCTGATTCTGCAGGGTGTCGTTTTCGCGTACTCCGGCGTCGAGATGGTCGGCGTGACCGCCGGGGAGACCGCCAACCCGCGCAAGGTCATCCCGAAGGCCGTCAACTCCGTCGCCTGGCGCATCGGCATCTTCTACGTGGGCTCGGTGCTGCTGCTGGTGATGGTGCTGCCGTGGACGGCGTACAAGAGCGGGGAGAGCCCGTTCGTCACGTTCTTCTCCAAGCTCGGCATCCCAGCGGCCGGCGGCATCATGGACGTCATCGTGCTCACCGCGGCGTTGTCCAGTGTGAACTCGGGCCTCTACTCCACCGGGCGCATCCTGCGGTCGCTCTCGATCGCCGGTTCGGCCCCGAAGTTCACCTCGAAGATGAGCAAGAGCGGCGTCCCCTTCGGCGGCGTGCTGCTGACTGCCGCGGTGTACGTACTCGGCGTGGTGCTCAACCTGGTGGTGCCCGGTGAGGCCTTCGAGGTCGCGCTGGAGTTCTCGGCGCTGGGCATCATCGGGATGTGGTCGATGATCGTGATCTGCCACCTGGCGATGACTCGCAAGGCCGCGCGGGGCGAGATGACCCGTCCGGGCTACCGCCTGCCCGGCGCGCCGTACACCAACTACGTGACCCTGGCGTTCCTCCTGCTGGTCCTCACGATGAGCTGGTGGGGCGGCACGACCGGGCGGATCCTGATCTACAGCAGTCCGGTGCTGGCGTTGGTGCTGGTCGCCGGCTGGCTCGGTGTCCGCGGCCGGGTCCGGCGGATCGCGGCCGAGCGGCAGGACGAGCTGACGTAGGTCTGCGTTGATCTCCTGGGCCTCCGGCGTGGTCTTCTCCGCCGGGGGCCCAGTTTCAGTTCGCCAGCACCTCGTCCGTCGACCTGACCTCGACCAGCGGGCCGTACAGCCGCAGGATCGCCAGCGTCTGCTCGTGACTTTCGTCGGAGACGCCCGCGCACGCGTCGGACACGACGGTGACCGGAACGCCCGCGTCGGCGGCGGCCAGGGCGGTGGAGAGGACGCAGCAGTCCGTGGAGACGCCGGCGAGCACGAGACCGCCGTCGCCGACCAGGCCGGCCAGCTCAGGCGTCCACTTGCCGAAGGTGTAGGCATCCACAGTGGACTCTACGGAGAAGTCGTCGACCACCGCGTACGCCGGCGAATCCGCCGGCTGCAAGGCGAATGGCCACTGTTCGTAGTACTTCACCCACGCCCCGGCCGGCCTCTCCGGAGCCAGGAACCGCGTGAACGCCACCCGCGGCCCGAACGCATCCACCAGCCGCCGCACCTGAGGCAGGATCGACGCGAACCCCGGCGTGAACCAGCCGCTCGTCGGGTCGCCGAAGATGTTCTGCAGGTCGATCACCCCGAGCAGCGGCTTCACGCGGCGGCCTCCTGCGCGCGCACGCGCGAGCGGGTGACCAGCAGCGTCACCACGAACCCGAGCACCAGCGCCACCAGCACGCCGAGGTTCGCGAACGCCCACGAGCCCTCGCGGCCGCCGAGACCGAACGGCGCCAGCAGGTAGCCCTGCCAGTGCAGCCAGCTCGCGGACGCGTTGGTGTCCAGGCCCCAGCCGACGGCCGTCGCGACGACGATGAGGGCGATGGGCCCGAAGCGCACGTCGCCGTAACGGCCGCGGCGGTCGTAGAGGTCGGCTTCGGCGTAGTCGCGGCGGCGCAGCAGCACGTCGGCGAGCATCACGCCGCACCACGCGGCCACGGGCACGCCGAGCGTGGTGAGGAAACCCTGGAACTGGCCGAGGAAAGTGCCGCCGAAGAAGACGATGTAGACGGTGCCGGCGATCATGATCACGCCGTCGACCAGCGCCGCGACGTAGCGCGGGATCCGCAGGCCCGCGGACAGCAACGACAGGCCTGAGGAGTAGATGTCCAGCACGGCACCGCCGACCAGGCCGAGCACCGCGACGATCGCGAACGGCACCAGGAACCACAGCGGCAGGATCGTGGTCAGCGCACCGATCGGGTCGGCCGCGATGCTGGTGTTCAGCTCGGGTGACGAACCCGCCAGCAGCAGCCCGAACACCAGCAGCACGAGCGGCGCCACCGACGCGCCGAACGTCGTCCAGCCGATCACGCCGCGACCGGACGACGAGCGCGGCAGGTAGCGCGAGTAGTCGGCCGCCGCGTTGACCCAGCCGAGCCCGAAGCCCGTCATCAGGAACACGAGCGCGCCGATGAACTCCTGTGCCGAGCCCGCGGGCACCGCGCTCACCGCAGACCAGTGCACGTGGCCGGCCACGAGGATCACGTAGACCACGGTGAGCACGCCGGTGATCCACGTGATGATCGTCTGCAGCCGCATGATCAGGTCGAAGCCCATCACGCCGCTGAGCACGGTGAGCCCGGCGACCACGGTCAGCGCGATCACCTTCGTCGTCGTGCCGCCGCCCCAGCCGAGCCGCTCGAACACCGTCGCGGTGGCCATGGTCGCGAGGGCGGTCAGCACCGTCTCCCAGCCGACGGTGAGGATCCACGAGATCGCCGACGGCAGGTGATTGCCGCGCACGCCGAACGCCGCGCGGGAGAGCGTCATCGTCGGCGCGGACCCGCGTTTGCCCGCCACCGCGATGAAGCCGCACAGCAGGAACGAGAACACGATCCCGATCACGCCGGCGATCGTCGCCTGCCAGAACGAGATCCCGAACCCCAGCGCGAACGAGCCGTAGCTGAGCCCGAGGATCGACACGTTGGCGCCGAACCACGGCCAGAACAGATCCTTTGGCCGGCCGCGGCGCTCGGCCTCGCCGATCACGTTGATGCCGTGTGTCTCGACCTTGAGCCGGCTGCCGGTTTCCGGTGCCTGTTGCTCGGTCCTGGCCATGGTGCCCGCCTATCTGAACCTGTTCATATTTGTTCGGTGCGACGGTAGAAGTCGCCCGTGTCGCCGTCAATATTCCGACAGAACTCGTTCAGTTCCGCACGTGTTGGCGCCGTGGCGGGTCCGTGTCGGGTCACGGACAGCGCCGCGGCGGCGTTGGCGCGGCGGGCTGCCTTGGGCAGGTCGGCGCCGCGCAGGAGCTCGGCGGCCAGGACGCCGCAGTGGGTGTCGCCGGCTCCGTTCGTGTCGACCGCGGTGACCGGGAAGCCCTCGATCCGGGTGGTCTCGCCGCGGTGGTGGATCGTGCAGCCGGCGGGGCCATCGCGGACGATCACGGTCGTGGTCTCGGCGAACGCAGTGACGTCGAGTGACTCCGCCTCGCGGGTGTTGCAGCTGACGATATCCACTGTGGACAACAGGGTGCTCAGCGCGTGCGGGTCCGATTCGGACACCAGCGGGCCGGGGTCGAATAGCACCCAGGAACCGGGCAGGTCCGGTAGCCAGCGCAGCAGGGCGTCGCGGTTGGCGGCGTGCAGGAGGCTGTAGCCGGTGACGTACACCAGGTCGTCGGGTGTGGCGGTGACGCGCGCGAGCTGATCGGCGCGCAGCCGGCCCTCGGCGCCGGTGCCGGTGGCGAACGTCCGCTCACCCGACGGGTCCACGAGCGCCACGACGACGCCGGTGTCACCACTGGCCGTGGGTTCCTGCGCGACCGTGATGCCCTCGGCCTCCAGCGCGGCGCGCACGAGGTCGCCGAAGCTGCCGGTGCCGTGCGTGCCGGCGTAGAGGACTTCGGCGCCCGATCGCGCGGCCGCGGCCATCACGTTGAACCCGCCGCCGGGCAGCAGGTCCGTGGACGTGGCCAGCACGTCACCGCCGGGAGCCGGCAGCCGCGGCACGGTGAGGACGAGGTCGACGACGACCTGTCCCGTGTGGATCAACCGGCTCACGGGATGGTCCTGCGCACGGTGACGAGGCCGTCGACGAGCGGTCCGAGGTGGAGGCCGTTCACCCTGACCACGGTTTCGGTCAGCTCGGCCGGGATCTCCTCGCCGCACGCGCCGAGCAGCGCCCCGCAGATCGCGGCGACGGTGTCGGTGTCGCCGCCCAGCCCCGCGGCCGTCGTCAGCGCGTCGGCCGGGTCGAGCACCTCGGCCAGCGCGAACGCGGCGACCACGGACTCCTGCGCGGACACGGAAGTGCCGATCACGTCGGCCACGGCGTCGTCAAGCTCGCTGCGCCGCAGACCCCGCACCCAGTCGCGCGCCCAGTGGATGCGCGCGGCGACGCTGCCGCCCGCGCTCCAGTGGCCTCGCGCCGCACCCAGGGTGGCCGCACGTTCGGCCAGGTCGAAGGCGGCCATGCGGTTCGCGCCGTCGACACCCGCCGACACGGCGGCGGCGACGGCGGCCGCGGCGGCGAGGCCGAGTGAGGTGTTGTGCGTGACTCGTGCGGTCTCGGCCACGGCGTCGACGAGCGTTGTCAGGTCGTCGACCGGCGTGGCGATGCCGACCGGGGTCACGCGCATGGCGGCGCCGTTGGTCGTGCCGCCGCGGCCGGCTTCTTCCGGCGGGACGCCGTTTTCCAGCAACGACAACGCTTTTTTCGTCGACGGCCCGAGCAGATCGGCCGAACCACGGCGGATCATGTCGGCTTCCCACGCCAGCAAGGTGTCGGCGAACACCCGCGGCTCCACGTAGCCGCCGCCGTCCACGAGCAGGCGCGCGAGCAGCAGGGCCTGCTCGGTGTCGTCCGTGATCGTGCCCGCGGGCAGGCCGGGTGCGATGGGCTGCTCGGCGATCGCGTTGCGGAAGCCGTTGATCTTTCCGTATGCGGCGCGGATTTCGGCGCGGCACATCGACTGCGTCGGCATGCCGAGCGCGTCACCCACGGCCAGTCCGGTCAGCGCGGCAAGCGCGCGGTCTCGGGGGCTCATCGCCGGCCGAAGGTGAGGTGGAAGCTGAAGCGCGCGGGATCGAGCAGGCTCACGACGTGCTCGACGAGCTGGGAATTCGCGTCGAGCGACGTGCGCGTGGCCTTGAGGAACAGCTCACCGGCGGGGCGGCCGAGCAACGCAGCCGAGGCGGCGTCGAGTGGCTGGGCGGTGATCCACTGGTCGCCGCCGGCCGGGTGCAGCCCGGCCTCGCGCAGGGTGGCCGTGATGGAGTCGTCGACCAGCCGCAGTTCGGCCAGAGACCCGACGGGGGGAAGGGTGGCCTCTTCAAGCGAGACGCCGCGGCCGGTCTCGTCGCGGCGCAGCCGTTTCACGCGCACGAACTTCGGCGAGGTGAACCGGCGGGTGAGCTCGGCGTCCTCGACCTCGGTGATGCCGACCAGTTCGGTGGTCACGGGTGTGCCCGAGTCGGCGAGTGCACGGGCCCAGCCGACGCGCTGGTCGAGCGTGACCCCGTCGAACGTCACGAACGACCCGACACCGGCGTGCGTGGAAATGAGCGCTTGATGTTGCAATTCCACCAGCGCGCTGCGCACGGTGCCCCGGCTGACCTGGTACTGCTCGGCGAGCTGGTGCTCACCGGGCAGCTGGTCACCGTGGGCGAGCCGGCCCGAGCGGATGAGCTCGGCGAGGTCGCCGACGAGCTGCTGCTTCTTTCCGCCCACGTACATGTTCATACCTGTACACCTCGTGGTGGCCCGTTGCCAACGTCTGGCTGTGACGTGCGTCAATCGGGAACAACTAAGTTGAGTTGCCCGTTGTCAACTTCGTAAGGTCCGGTCAGCCGTCCAAGAGCTGATCGAGGCCACCTGAAGGAGGAACGCAGATGTTGATCCGGACCGACCCGTTCGCCCAGTTCGACCGCCTGACCCAGCAGTTCTTCGCCGGCCAGCCCACGAGCTCGCCGCGCACGATGCCGATGGACGCCTACCGCAACGGTGACGAGTACGTCGTGCAGTTCGACCTCCCGGGCGTGGCCCGTGAGTCGATCGACGTGAGCGTGGAGCGCAACGTGCTGACCGTGAAGGCCGAGCGCGCCGCCGCCTTCGGCGAGGACGCCCGCGTGCAGGTCTCCGAACGTTCCCGCGGCAAGGTTTCGCGCCGCCTCGTCCTCGGTGACACGCTCGACACCGACCGCGTTGCCGCGGAGTACGTCGACGGTGTGCTGACCCTGCGCATCCCGGTTGCCGAGAAGGCCCAGCCGCGCAAGATCACCGTCGGTGGCGAGCCGCAGCAGATCGAGAACTGAGTTCCAGGCTCATTTCGCGGCCCCGTTGCTCCTCTCGGGAACGACGGGGCCGAACCATTCCCGTCCACAGTGGATTCTTCGCGGGGATTCTTCCGGGCAAGTACGTTGCCCTGACTCACCTTCCCCGCGCGGTGTGGCCGCCGTCACACCAAGATCGTGAACCGTTCACCGGACGCGCCCCGTGTCTGCGGGTGTCCGGCACCGAGGTGCGGAGCCGGGAAACCCGACAAGGTTCTGGAGAATCCCATGCTGCGCAAGACTGTTCTTTCCCTGGCCGCCTTCGGTGCCGTCGCCGGCGCGGTGCTCGGCGGTGCCGGTATCGCCTCCGCTTCGCCCGCCGCCTCCGGCGCGAGCGGCATCCTGGACTCGGGCATCAACTTCTCGGAGCCCCAGGGCTCGCAGGGCATCGGCGGCAACGGCGGCGAGTGCCTCACCGTGAACATCCCCGCCACCGGTTCGCTGCAGAGCTTCGGCGGCACGATGACCCTGTGGACCGGTGCGGACTGCAAGACCGGTGACGCGGCGGTTCTCACCGACAGCGTCGCCAACATCCCGGCGACCTTCGGCGCCGGCTTCGCCCACGTCCAGTCCATCTTCATCGGCGACAACGCCCCCGCGAAGCCGCCGGTCGCCGGCGCGAGCGCGATCATCGACTCGGGCAAGAACTTCTCCGAACCGCAGGGCTCGCAGGGCATCAACGGCAACGTCGGCGACAAGGTCAACATCAACATCCCGGCCACCGGCTCGATCCAGTTCGTCTCCGGCACCTTGACGCTGTACACCGGCCCGAACCTGACGGGCAAGTCGCTGGTCGTCACCCACGACGTCGCGGACCTCGCCGCCCTCGGCTTCGGCCAGGTGCAGTCGGTGCTGATCGGCGCGGCTGCCTGATCCTTCCCCGCTCGCGAAAAAGGCCACTCCGGCGTTCGGAGTGGCCTTTCGCTGTCATCCACAACCCCCTGTGGACAACCTGGGGGCAGGTTGTGGAAAATGCCGGAAACGGCAGGTCAGAACCTGCTTCCGATCCCACCGGCGATGATCCGGTGGGCGATCGTGAGCGGCTTGAGCTGCGGGCCGTCCGGCCACCAGTGCACGAGCTCGGGTGATGCCGGGCTCGACCATCTCCAGCCCGTCGAACAGCTCCTCGATCTATGGCGTGCGTCCGCCACGTCGCGCCGCCCAGCGAGCCGCGTGCGACGGCCTGTTCGAGTTCGCCCATCGGCCGAATCATGCTCGCGGGCGACGCCGCCCACGTCCACTCGCCCAGCGGCGGTCGAGGACTGAACCTCGGCCTGCTCGACGCGATGAACCCGGGCTGGAAACTCGCCGCTGTGACCCGCGGCGCCGCGTCCGAGGCGCTGCTCGACAGCTACACCCGCGAGCGCCGCCCCGCCGCGGCGGCCGTCCTGCACGACACCCGCGCGCAGTCGGCCCTCCTGGCCCCGGCCCCCACGTCGACGCCCTTCACGACGTCGTCAGCGAACTCAGGGAAATCCCCGCGGTGAACCGGTATTTCAGCGCCCTGCTGTCCGGTGTGGACCATCGCTGGGAGCTGCCGTACCCCGCCACCGAACCCGTCGGCCTCCACTCGCCCGACCTGGACCTCACCGACGACCATGGAGTCCATACCGAACTGCACGAACACCTGCGCTCCGATCGCGGCCTGCTCCTGGTCACACCCGAAACGCGAGCTTTCGCGAATTGTGCGACCAACCGTGTGGAAATACACCCAATGACCAACATCGGTCCACGCCTCCTTCGCCCCGGCGGCGTTTTCGCCTGGGCGGAGGGGGACAGCCAATCGCTGCAACTCGCACTCGACACGTGGTTTCCAGCGCCATGACCAGCTCAGTCAGTGCGAATATCCGCACCAGCCGCGAATCACGCGACAGGCCGAGGCCGAATTCCTTCGGCGACCAACACCGACCAACGCCGGCCAATACCGCCCAGCACCACCGGGCTCAGCCGCCCGAATGCATGTCCTCAGCCTCGGGCACGCAGTCGTCATCCGGGTCGTCCAGCCAGCCGTGCGGCAGCGTCACCTTGCCAGGCGAACCCTGCCGCCCCCGGGGACCGTCGGCGTTCTCGGGGAACGGCGCGTCGAAGTCGAGGCGGGCAATGAGGTCGTCGAGCTCGTCGAGGCTCGACACTATCGCGAACCCGCGCCGCAGCTCGGACCCGACGGGGAAGCCCATGAAGTACCAAGCCATGTGCTTGCGCAGATCCCGCATCGCCTTGGTCGCCCCGTCGTGCGCCACCAGCAGCTCCGCGTGCCGGCGCAGCACCCGCGCGACCTCGCCCAGGTTGGGCCCGGCCGGGATCTGGCGCCCCGCGAACGCCGCCTCGAGCTCCCCGAACAGCCACGGCCGCCCGAGGCACCCGCGCCCGACGACCACGCCGTCGCACCCGGTCTCGTCGACCATGCGCAGCGCGTCGGCGGCGGAGAAGATGTCGCCGTTGCCCAGCACGGGAATGCTGGTCACGGCCTGCTTGAGCTCGGCGATCTTCGACCAGTCCGCCTGGCCTGAGTAGCGCTGCGCGGCCGTGCGCGCGTGCAGGCTGACTGCCGCGGCGCCCTCGGCCTCCGCGATGCGCCCGGCGTCGAGGAACGTGCGGTGGTCGTCGTCGATGCCCACGCGGAACTTGACCGTGAACGGCACTCCCGCCTCGGCCGCCGCCGCGGCCGATTCGCGCACGATGTCCGCGAACAGCTTTCGCTTGAACGGCAGCGCCGCCCCGCCGCCCTTGCGCGTCACCTTCGCGACGGGACACCCGAAGTTGGAGTCGATGTGGTCCGCGAGCCCCTCACCGGTGATGATCTTCACGGCCTCGCGCATCGTCTTCGGATCCACGCCGTAAAGCTGCATCGACCTGGGCTTCTCGTGCTCGCCGAAGGTCATCATGTGCATCGTCCCGGGGTGCCGCTCCACGACGGCCCGCGCGGTGATCATCTCGCACACGTAGATGCCCGCCCCGTACTCCGCGCACAACTGCCGGAACGCGACGTTCGTGATCCCCGCCATCGGCGCCAACACGACCGGCGGATCGACCTGGTAGGGGCCGATCCGCAGGGCAGGCTTGCTCAAGGTGGCAGTCACGACCTCCATTGTCGCTTGTGGTGTCGATCACGTCGAGCAGGGGGCTTATCGCGGCTGGACCGAGCCGTACAACGCCTGCTCGACGGTCGCCGCGCGGATCTTGCCGGTGTCCGTATCGCCTCGATCGGCATCCCGGTTGTTGATGCCGACTTTGAACGTCGCGCTGCTGTCCAGGACGGCCAGCTCGCACGCCTGTCCGCTGGGCAGCAGTCGCCACCGGCACGGCACCCCGCTGCGTCGGCGAAGGTGCACAGCCGCCCGTTGCCTCCCGTGGAGCGGCCGTCTCCGACCCGCCACCCGCGTCTGCGAGGTCGATCACGGGGACCCCGCCCGGGCGAGTGGCGGACGTGGCCCACGACCGCCGGCTACGGCGACACCACCACCTTGATCGACGCCTCCGTGTCCCGCTGCACTTCGAACGCCGCAGTGATGTCCGCCAGCGCGAAGCGGTGCGAGATGAGCGGCCGGACGTGCACCCGCCGCGTCACGAGCAGGTCGAACGCCTCCTGGCAGTCGCGCGGGGTGTAGGCGAAGCTGCCGAGCAGGCGGAGCTCCTTCTGCACCAGGTCGTCGACCGGGATGTTCAACGGGTGGGCGGCGAGGGCAATCGCGGCGATCGGCGCGGCGGCCCGGGCCAGGGAGAACGCCAGTGGCAGCACGGGGGCAGCGCCGGAACATTCGAACACCGCCCCCATTGCACCGGAACGAGGTTGGTAGGGCGACGAAGTCGTGCCGCGCGAGGCGAACAGTGAGGTGGCCACGTCGTCAGACGCGGGGTTCAACGCCTCGTGCGCCCCGGCGGACATGGCGGCCGCGAGGCGCCGATGTGAAGTATCCACCACGATCACATCACGGGCGCCCGCCGCGAGCAGGACTTGCACCACGCATTGTCCGATTGTTCCCAAGCCGAACACCACGATCGGCTCGTCCAGCGGCGGCGCGGCGTGGTGCACGGCCCGCACGGCCACCGACAACGGCTCCAGGAAGCAGGCCTCCTCCAGCGGAAAGCCAGCAGGCAGCACGAACAAGTGCCGCCCCACCACGGCGTTGCGCACCAGCACCTGGTCCCCGAACCCGCCGGCATGACCGGACCCGCTGGAACACAGGTTCTGCCGCTCTTCCGAGCACCGCGGACAAGACCCGCACGGCGCCGCCGGATTCACGGCGACCCGGTCGCCGACGCGCAACCCGGCCACGGCAGAACCGACCGCGGTCACCGTCCCCGCGTACTCGTGCCCCAGCGGCACGCCGGGTGCGATCCACACGCCCTCGGTGTAGGAGTGCACATCCGATCCGCAGATCCCGCACGACCCGACGGACAAGACCACATCGGACGGTCCGCACACCGGTGAGTCGACCTCGTCGAGGGAAAGGGTTTCGATCGCCTGCCAAGTGGCTACGCGCACAACAGCCTCCTCAGTGGATTTTCGTTGGAAAACCTGTCTCCGGACCCGGTCCGGCCGGACGTGGCAAAGGGTCCTTTGTGGCCGATAAGAAACCACGACACCGCAAGAAACCTCGAACATCAACGAACGGTAACCACGCGTTGCGCTGCACGGGTGAATCCCAAGGGTGTCAAGGAATCCATTGCCGCACAAGAACTTTGTCCTGAATCGAGAAGCGCCGAAGTGGTGCTTGACACACTCTGAACCCGGGCGCAAGCTGTCTCGAACCGACTAGTCGGTCGGGAGCACTTCGGCTGAGGCACCTGTTTCGCCTCCCTGTCAGTCACCTGCATCCGCACCCCTGTGTCCGGAGGGTCTTTCATGTCGTTCCCCGCACCGGTAATCCGCCCCAAGCTCTTCACGGGCAAACGCGGGCTGATGCTCGCGAGCATCCTGATCGTCAACTTCGTGGTCTGGCTGGACAGCGCGAAGTTCAGCTTGCTCAACCCGTTCTGGTCCACCGACCTGCACCTTTCGCCGAGCCAGATCTCGAGCGTCACGGCGAGCTACCTGCTGGGGTATTTCCCCCTGCTGCTGCTCGCCGGCGTCCTCGCCGACCGCATCGGCGCCAAGCTGATGCTCATCATCTGCATCTCCGGCGTCACGGTGCTCTCGGCGACGATGGCGTTCGTCCACACCTACAATGAGATGTGGTGGCGGAACCTGATCTTCGGCGTCTTCTTCGGATTCTCCTGGGCCCCTTCACAACGGCTCCTTTCCGTGTGGTTCCCGGGCGCGCTCGGCGCCAGGGCGACGTCGACCTGGATGAGCTCGACCCTCATCGCCGGTGTGCTCGCGCCGGCGATCGCGCTGCCGCTGGCGAACCACCTGTCCTGGCGGGACGCGTTCATCGTGGTGGCGGCGCTGGGTGTGCCGGCGCTGGTGATGCTGGTTCTGTTCACCGCCAACAAACCCGAGAAGCTGCGCGGGATCACGCAGGAAGAAGTCGCGCGCATCCACGCCGAACACCGCGGGGTCGAGGTCCGCGAGAAGCTGAGCTTCCGTGAACTGCTGCGAGCGCTGAAGAACCGCAGCATCCTCACAATGATCATCGCGACCGCATTGGCGACGACCCCGACGTGGCTCTCCGGACCGTGGCTGCCCTACGGCCTCATCACCCTCGACAAGGTCAACCCCGACACGGTGGCCTGGGTAAGCCCGCTCATCGCGGTGGTGCCGGTCCTCTTCGGACTCGTCAACGGCACGCTGGTGGCCCGGTTCTTCGGCGGCCGCACGCGACCCTGGCTGGTGCTCGGGCCGGCCTGCGGTGCCGTCGGGTTCCTGATGGGTGTGCTGCTGCACGATTCGACGTGGGTCCTGTGGGGGTTCTTCATCGGGGCCTTCGCCTTCCTCTGCGATCCGATGTTCTGGGGCACGGTCAACAGCTACTGGGCCGGCATCGCCCGGCCGGAGGTCACCGGCACGCTCAACGGCGCGTCGGCGGCCATGCAGGTCGCGGTCGGCTGGGTGATCACCGACCAGAGCGGGAAGTGGATCGACACCACCGCGGCGGGCCGCGGCCAGCTCGACACGATCTGGATCGTCGGCGCGATCCTGTTCGCCGTGGCCATCATCCCCGTCCTTCTGTCCAAAGAGGTACGCGTGCATCAGGCCGTGGCGGGGGACCTCGAACCGACGATGCCGGCCCGGACCACCGATCCGGTGTCCTGACCCACCCGAGCTGACGAAGGGGCTTCCCCGCATCGCGCGGGGAAGCCCCTTCGGCGGTTCAACTCGCGGTGACCGCGGAGGGGAAGCGTTCCGCGATCCGCTGCTGGCTCACCTTGGGCGTCCAGCGGTCCTCCAGGCCGGCCCAGATGTCGCGCAGCTTCGGGATCACCTGCGTGCCGAACAGCTGGTTGTTCATCGCCGCGACCTCTTCGGGCAGGTTGCCGACGTGCATGCACGTGATGAGCTGGCCGATCCGCAGGTCCGTCACGAGGTCGCGCACGCGCTGTTCGACCCGCTCGGGCGTACCGGCGATGATGTAACCCAGCTCGTCGTACTCCCAGAAGGACAGTTCGCCGTTCTGCGCCTTCACGCGTTCCTCATTGGACATCGTGCGCGCTCGCGTGAGGTTGGCCTTGATCGACGGCAGCGAGTTGTAACCCGGCGGCGTCGCGAACTCCAGCGCCGTGGGGTTCTGGCGGTAGAAGTACTTCACGGCGTCGCCGTAGAGCCGCTCGGCCTCGGCGTCGGTGTCGGCGCAGCAGATGATCTGCGTGAACGCCATGCGGTTGGGGTTCGTGTCGGCGCCCTGCTGCTCGGTATAGTCCCAGAAGCCCTTCACGATCGGCTCGGCGCTCTGCTTGCCGCTGAAGGAGAGGTAGCCGTAGCAGTAGTTGAAGGCGTTGACCACGTCCCAGGTCTCCACGCTGCCGCTGCCCGGAATCCACACGGGAATCTCGTCCTGCACCGGCCTCGGCCAAGTGTTTACATAGCGCAGTTTGGTGTACTTCCCGTTGAAGGGAAACGGTTCCTCGGCCTTCCACGCGCGTGTGATGAGGTCGCGGGCCTCGTGGAAGCGATCACGGAGCTCGATCGGCGGCACGCCGTAGGAGAAGGCCGTGTCCATCGGGGTACCGAAAACCATGCCGGCGATGATTCGGCCGCCCGAGATGGTGTCGAGCATCGCGATCTCCTCGGCCACGCGCACCGGCGGGTTGTACAGCGCCAGCGAGTTGCCGCACAGGGCGATCGCGGAGTTCTGCGTGGTCCCGGCGAGGATGGCGGCGATCAGGTTGGGCGACGGTGTCATCGCGAGTGATGTTTGGTGGTGTTCGTTCAACAACAGGGAGTCCCAGCCGAGCCCGTCGGCCTGCTGCATCAGGCGCAGGTAGGTGTGGTAATCCTCGTGCACCTGCGACGGGTCGGCGACCGATGCCGGCGGCGTGACCCACGAGCTGTGCACGGTGCTGCCGTAGTCGTCGGGGAGCTTGGTGTAGTACTGCTGCGCGAACCAGTGGAACTTCACGGGTACCTGCCTTTCGAAGGAGTTGGGGTTCAGCCCGCTGCCATGGAGCCGCCGTCGATGCGGTAGGTCTCGCCGTTGACGAAAGCCGACTCGTCGGAAGCCAGGTACAGCACCATGTTCGCGATGTCCGACGGCAGCCCGGCGCGTGGCGACGCCGTTGCGGCCAGCGACTTCTCCGGGAGATCGGGCACAGCGTCGAGCAGCTGCTGCGTCTGGATCACGCCCGGCGCGATCGCGTTGCAGCGAATGCCCTGACGGCCGTGCTGCGCCGCGATGTACCGCGTCAGCCCGACGACGGCCGCCTTGGTGGTGCCGTACGCGGTGAGCCCGGAACTCCCGCGCAACCCGCCGATCGAAGCCATGTTCACGATCGAACCGCCGCGGCCGGCCTCGACCATGTGCGGCAGTGCGAATTTGCACACCAGGAAGATGCTCCGCACGTTCGTGGCGAACGCCCGGTCCCACAGC
This sequence comes from Amycolatopsis sp. NPDC023774, assembly GCF_040639695.1. Lineage (NCBI taxonomy): Bacteria > Bacillati > Actinomycetota > Actinomycetes > Pseudonocardiales > Pseudonocardiaceae > Amycolatopsis > Amycolatopsis sp. NPDC023774. The sequence continues at coordinate 162,759 of NZ_JBFAAJ010000013.1, read as the reverse complement.
GCGATGTCGGTGTCGATCACCGTGGTGTCGCCGAACCACGCGTCGGGCCCGACGAGTGCGGCGTTGTTGTGGATCACGTCCACGCGGCCGTGGCGTTCGATCACCGCGGCGACCATGTCCTGAATGGACCGCTGGTCGGTGGCGTCGAAGCGCACGGCGCCGGCCGTGTCCCCGATCTTCTCGGCCACCGCCTTGGCGCCGTCCTCGTTGATGTCCGCGACCATGACGGACGCGCCTTCACGCGCGAGCGTGTACGCGGTCTCGCGGCCGATGCCCGCCGCGCCCCCGGTGACCAGTGCGACCTTGCCGGCTACCCTGCCCATTTTGATGTCCTCTCAGGAATCCAGGAAAGCGGTGACCACGGAGACGAACTCGTCCTCCTGCTCGACCATCGGGTAGTGCCCGGCCTCGTCGATCACGGTGACCTTGGCGTCGGGCACGAGCCGCGCGAACTCCTCGGCGTACGCGGTGGTCACGAGGCCGTCGGACGCGCCGTTGACCACGAGCGTCGGCGCGGAGATCAGCGGCAGCCGGCGCCGGAGTCCGCGCTCGGCGATGGGCCACATGAACTTCGTTGCCGAGCCGAGGTTGCGGGCGGAGAACAGGATCGCCGCGTGCGGGTCTTCGGGGTCGGGCACGAAGTTCGTCGGCTCCTGCTCGGGCGGGCCGGCGTGCCACTTGGCGGCCTTCACGTCGGCGGCGGCGCCGAACGGGTCAAGTGAAGGCTGGTCGTCGAGCCAAATTCCGAACGGATCCACCAGTACGAGCCGCCGTATGAGCTGGGGAGCGATCACGGCGAGTTCGGCTGCGAACATTCCGCCGAGCGAATGACCGACGACGTCCACCTGCGCCAGGCCCCAGGAGCTGACCAGTTCGCGGTGGAACAGGGCGACGTCGAGCACGTCGGTGAAATGCTCGAACCCTGCCGAATTCCCGTAGCCCGGCAGCTCGGGTGCGAGCACCCGCCGGGACTCGGCGAGCCGCTTCAAGAAGCCGGCGCCGCCGGGGTGGCGTTCGTACCCGTGCAGGTACAGCAGGGGCGACCCGCGGCCGTCCTCCCAGAGGTCGACCTCGAACCGCCCGATGCCTGCGATGTCCAGCGTGGTCATGCGGGAACCTCCATTCCTCAGTCGGTGAACTGTCCGCCCGCCGGGTGCAGCATCTGGCCGGTGACGAACGACGATTCGGTGGACGCGAGCCACAGCACCGCGTTCGCCTGCTCGTCGGCGGTGCCGAGGCGGTTCATCGGCGTGATGCTCATCGCCGAGGAGTAGGCCGCCTCGTTGTCCTCGATGCCGGCGATCATCGGCGTGGCCGTGTAGCCGGGGCCCACGGCGTTCACGCGGATGCCGGTGGTGGCGAGCTCGAGGCCGAGGACCTTGGTGAGCATCCAGACGCCGGCCTTCGAGGTGCAGTAGGGCGCCGCGCCGGCGAGCGGGATCTTCGCCGCGCTCGACGCGATGTTGATGATCGAACCGCCGTCACCCTGCTCGAGCATCTGCCGGGCGAGCGCGCGGTCGGTCATCATCACGCCCAGCACGTTGACGTCCAGCACCCGCCGGAACGCCTCCGTCGCCAGGTTCACCACGTGCGTCGCGTCGCCGTTCTGCGTCCGGGTTTCGACGTTGCTCAGGCCCGCCGCGGTCGCGATGCCCGCGGCCGCGACACCGACGTCGACCCGGCCGAACTCGGCCACCGCCGCGGCGACGAGGGCGTCGCAGTCGGCTTCGCTGGTGGTGTCTGTTCGCTTGTACACAGCCTTTTGGCCGATTTCTTCGACCAGCCGTAAGGTTTCGCCCGCCTCTTGGACGTCGCCGATCACCACGTGTGCGCCCTCGCGCGCGAAGCGCACCGCGGTGGCCCGGCCGATGCCGCTCGCGCCGCCCGTGACGACGGCGATCTTGTTCTCCAGTGCCATGACCATGCGCTCGACTGTGACCGGCGGCACGCGGGTGCGGCAACGGAAGTTCGTGCGCGCTGCGGGCCCGCGGCATGTGCGGATTCCCATTGCCGCGGCGCCCGGCTCCCGCTGACGATGAGGTGGCCAAGTCAGCGCGAGTGACGGGTGGTGGGTCGTGGAACAAGCTGGACAGCTGCACGTCGTGGGCCTCGGAGGCACCGTGCGCCCCGGATCGTCGAGTGAGCAGTCGCTGCGGATCGCGTTGCGCCACGCGGAGGAGCTGGGCGCGACCACGCACGCGTTCGCGGGCGCTTCGTTGGCCCAGCTGCCGATGTACGCGTCGGGCGGCGACGGTGGCACGGTGGCGCGCGAGCTCGTCGAGCACCTGCGGCGGGCCGACGGGGTGATCATCGCGTCGCCCGGCTACCACGGGTCGATGTCGGGGCTGGTCAAGAACGCTCTGGACTACGTGGAGGACATGCGCGAGGACCCGTTGTCCTACCTCGCCGACCGGGCCGTCGGGCTGGTCGTGGCGGCGCACGGGTGGCAGGCGGGGGTGACGACGCTGGGCGCGTTGCGGTCGGTGGTGCACGCGTTGCGCGGCTGGGTCACGCCGTACGGTGCGGTGGTGAACTCGCTGGAGACGCAGTTCGCCGACGGTGCGTGCGACCAGCCGCGAGTGGTGCAGCAGCTGCACCTGGTGGCCGACGAGGTGGTGCGGTTCGCGGGTCTCGTCGCGGCGGCGCGGGTCGCCTGATGGAGCTCTCGTTCGAACCCCTGACCCCACTGTCCTACCTGGACCGTGCGGCCGCGGCACACGGCTCTCGGGTCGCGGTGGTGGACGGCGCTTCCCGGTGGACGTACGCGGAGTTGCGCGACCGGTGTCGTCGGCTGGCGGGGGCGCTGGCGCCGTTGGCCGGCGGTCGTCCGGTGGCGGTGCTGGCGCCGAACACGCACGTGTTGCTGGAGGCCAACTTCGGCGTGCCGTGGGCGGGAGTGCCGCTGGTGGCCGTGAACACGCGGCTGTCGGCGCGAGAGGTGGCGTACATCCTGGAGCACTCCGAGGCGTCGGTGCTGGTGCACGATCCGGTGTTCGACCCGTTGGTGGACGAGGTGCTGTCGAGCGCCGGCGGGGTGCGGCGGATCCGGGCCGGGGACGAGTACGAGGCGTTGCTCGCGGTCGCTTCTCCGCTGGCGCTGACACCCGAGGACGAGCGGGCCGTGCTGTCGATCAACTACACGTCCGGGACCACGGGCCGGCCGAAGGGCGTGTTGTACCACCACCGCGGCGCGCACCTGCAGGCGTTGGCGATGGTGGGTCACGTGGGATTGTCACCATCTTCTGTGCATTTGTGGACACTGCCGATGTTCCACTGCAACGGCTGGTGTTTCCCGTGGGCTGTCACCGCGGCGGCGGCGACGCACGTGTGCCTGCCGAAGGTCGAGCCCGCCGAGGTGTGGCGGCTGATCCGCGAGGAGGGCGTCACCCACCTCAACGGCGCGCCCACGGTGTTGTCGATGTTGGCTTACGCACAAGAAGCCGCACCGGTTACGCCGACGGTGCGCGTGGCGACGGGTGGCGCCCCACCGTCACCGGCGATCCTGCGGCGGATGGGTGAGCTGGGGTTCGACGTGACGCACCTGTACGGACTCACGGAAACCTTCGGACCGGCGATGATCTGCGACTGGCGTCCGGAGTGGAATGACCTGGACGCGGCGGCGCAGGCGCGGATGAAGGCCCGGCAGGGTGTGGGGAACATGATCGCCTGCGTCGTGCGGGTGATCGGCGCCGACGGGGTGGCGGTGCCCGCCGACGGCGTCACCGTGGGTGAGATCGCGTTGCGGGGCAACAACGTGATGCTCGGCTACTTCAAAGACCCCGAGGCCACGCGCGCGGCCGCGCCCGACGGCTGGTTCCGCACCGGTGATCTGGGCGTTCTTCATCCTGACGGCTACGTGGAACTGCGTGACCGCAGCAAGGACGTGATCATCTCCGGCGGCGAGAACATCGCGTCCGTCGAGGTGGAGCAGGCGATCGCGGACCACCCGGCCGTGCTGGAGGTCGCGGTGGTCGCCGCGCCACACGAGCACTGGGGCGAGGTGCCGGCAGCGTACGTGACGCTGCACGCGGGCGCGTCCGCGACGGAGGAAGAGATCGTGGCCCACGTGCGGTCGCGGCTGGCGAGGTTCAAGGCCCCGAAGTCGGTGGAGTTCGGCGAGCTGCCGAAGACGTCGACGGGGAAGGTGCAGAAGTTCGTGCTGCGGGAGCGGGCGCGGCGGGGTCCGGCATGAGCCGGTAGAGCTGCAGGGCGACCTGCAGGTCGAGGGTGTTTTCGGGGTCGCGCCAGCCGGCGCCGTCGAGCACGTGGTCGATGCGGTCGAGGCGCTGGTAGAGCGTGTTGACGTGGATGCCGAGCGCGCGGGCCGCGGCGGGCGGGCTCTGGCCGCGGTCGAAGTAGCACTCGACGGTGGCCAGCAGGGACGAGCGGTGTTCGGCGTCGTAGTCGAGCAGCGGTCCCAGGGCTCGGCGGACGACGCGGTGCAGCTGGTCGGGGCCGACGTTGTCGAGGATTACGCCGATCACACCGAGTTCGTCGAGGCCGGCGCCGCTGCCTTTTCGGTCGAGGGCCAGTAGAAGGCGGTGGCAGCGTAAGGCTTGGCGGTGGGTGGTGCGCAACGCCGGGAGGTCGCGGGCCGGGCCGGCGGCCCCGGCGGTGACGGGGGTGCTCACGTCGAGTTCGGCCGCGACGGCCCGGGCGATGGTGCCGGCCTCACACCCGGGGAGGATCAGGACGAGGTGACCGTCCACTTCGCTCGCGAGGCCGCCACGCCGAGTGGCGGCGCATTCGGCGGCGGTGGTGAGTTCCGGTGCGTCGCCTGAGACGACCACGATCACGTGAGGTTCGTTGTCCCCCAGAACCGTGAACCTTCTCGCGCGCCGCGTGATGGAATCCCAGTCGGGTTCGCGTTCGCCGAGGAGGTCTTCCACCAGCTCGTGGCGCAGGTCTTGTTCCACAGTTGCCGTCTGGCGTTCGAGAAGTACCAGGAGCGTCGCGGTCTGTGCCGCCCGTTCGAGCGTGCCGAGTTCGGTTTCGGTCAACGGCTGGGTGCGGCCGAAGTACAGCCGCCCGTGCGTCTCGCCGCCGGCGCGCAGCGGGACGACGGTGCCGGCGTGGAACACCGCCTCGACCGGGATCCCGCCGGGCGCGGTGGCGGCGACGCGGTCGGTGCCGGTCTCGAGGGCGACGGTGCCGTCGAGCAGCCGCGCCATCGTGTCGGCCACCTCGCCGAGGTCGGCGCCCGCGAGCGCGAGCGGCATCAGGAGCTCGTGGGCGGTGGCGGCGAGCTCGAGCGCGTGGCGTTGTTCGGACATTCGCGCGTGGGTTTCGCGCAGCTCCTCCGTGGTGCTGCCGAGCTGGCCGAACAGCCGCGCGTTGTCGATCACCACCGACGCGTGGTGCGCGAGCGAGGTCAGCAAAGCGATGTCGTGTTGATCGAAAGTTCGCTCGTGCCGATCAGCTGCGAACAACGCGCCGATCACGCGTTGTCCGAGTTTCATCGGCACGCCGGCGATGCTCACCACGCCGTCTTCCCCGACGGCGCTCGCGACCTGCGTTTCGCGGTGGATGCGCGGGTCGGTGAGGTAGTTGGTGGTGGCGAACGGGCGTCCGGTCTCGATCACGCGGCCGCCGACGCCTGAACCGGGCCGTTGGCGCACCGAGCGGATCGGCGCGGTGACCGTGCCGGAGGTGACGCGCATGTAGGCGTCGCCGGTGTCGTCGTCGATGAGGGCGATGTAGGTGGAGTCGGTGGCCAGCAGGCGGCGGACGCGGTCGACGATGGCGCTGAGCACCTCGTCGACGTCTCGCAGCGAGGTGAGGTCGCGTGCGGTTTCGTACAGGGCTTGGGTTTCGCGTTCGCGCTGCGCGCGACGGGCGAGGATGCCGCGGACGGTGCGGGCATCCGCGATCGCCTGCCGCAACACGTTCTTCCGGTCGCCTTCGGGAAGCGCCCGGACGTGAGCCTCGACGGCCTCGAAATCACCGGTCGGCGCCTCTTCGGCCAGCAGGAAGGTGAGGTGGGCGAGGATTTCGGCGGGATTGTCCACTGTAGATCTGGTGAGCGCTTCCGCTGTCATGACACCACCGGGATCTGGTCGATTACACGTCGGAGTTGCAAGGCGATGCGCAGCGTGAGAGCACCCGCGGGCTCGCGCCAACTGCGGTGCCCGAGCACCTGGTCGACGCGGTCGAGACGTTGGTACACGGTGTTGGCGTGCACCTGCAGCCGCCGCGCGGCGGCGCGGGGGTTCTCGCCGGCGGCGAAGTAACCGTCGAGGGTTTCGGCCAGCAGGGAGCCGTGTTCCGCGTCGTAGGCGAGGATCGGGCCGGCGCTGTCCTCGACGAGGCGGCGGATGTGTTCACGCGAGGCGCCGTCGAGCACCAGACCGAGCACGCCGAGGTCCGCCAGGCTGGCAGCGGTGCCCGCGCGCCCGAGCGCGACGAGCAACCGGTGGCAGCGCTCGGCTTCCCGGTGCAGACTCCGCACGACGGGCGCGGTCGCGGCGGGGCCCGCCACGCCCGCGGTGACGGTGCCGCCGGTCGCGCGCTCGAGGTGCCTCCGCGCGGCTCTGACGGCAGCCGTCGCGTCGGCGCAGGGGATCAGCAACACGACGTGCCCGCGGTGCTCGGTCGCCACACCCCCGTGCGCTCGCACGTAGTCGGCGGCGGCTCTCAGCAGCCGCCGCCTGGTGGTGCCTGTCGCGGACACCACGAGGACCGTCTGCCGCACGGAGAAGTCGATGGCGCCGGACGCCTTCGCGCGCCTGCGCAGCGCCGCCCAATCCGGCTCGCGTTCGGCGAGCAACTCATCCACCAACTGCCCGCGCACCTGCTGTTCGGCTGCGGCCATCTGACGTTCGACCAGCAACAACAGGGCCGCCGTCTGCGCCGACCGCTCGAGGATCCGCTTGTCGGTGTCCAACGGCTCCGCGCGTCCGGCGAACAGCAGATGCCCGAAGGTCTCCGCCCCCGCCCGCACGGGCACCGTCCAGGCACGCCGCCCCAGATCCCGCAGCCGGCCGGGCCCGGGTTCAGTGGTTTGCTCCTCGGGCAACCCCGGCTCGTCGGCGTGCCGGCCCTGCTCGGTCCCGGATTCCCCAGACAGGTCAGCCGGATCCGTCAGGCCATCCCCCACCAGGTGCGGTCCGTCGGCTTCCGCGGCGAGCGCGGTCACTTTCCGCGTGTCCCGGCCCCGCTCGCCGACGCGGCCGATGCCCGGCTCGTCAGACGGCTGGGCGCTGGTCTCCACCAGCGGTTCCTGGCCGGCTTCGGTGCCGCGTGCGGGCGTCTTCGGCTCGTTCCGGCCGCGGTCTCGGCTGCCCGAGGATTCCGGCGGTTGCGGTCGATCAGCTTTCACCGGCGGCGTCCTGCCGGGTTGGGTGGCGGGTGCCGGAACCTTCCGCGCGCTCGGTCGTAGGTCCCGCCGGCGGTCGGGACCGGGGTCGTCAGGTGGCAGGTCCGGCAGCCGGTCCAGCAACTCGGCCGGACCGGCCTTCGCCAGTGGCGTCCCGTCGGGTTCGGCGGCGAGCACCGCACCGTCGAGCGTTTCCGCGACGGCCGCCACCAGCTCCGCCAAGTCGGCGCGGCGCAGGACCATCGCCATCAGCTGTTCGTGGGCCGTCGCGGCCCGAGGGCTTTGTTGTGGCGGGCGAGCTGGTCATTGGCGACCGTCAGCTCCTCGGCGGTCGCCTTCGTGGCTGCGAAGAGGCGTGCGTTTTCCAACACGATCGCTGCGTGATCTGCCAGCGAACCCAGCAAATCGATCTCGGATTGTGCGAATGTTCGCTCGTCGCGGTTGGCTCCGAACAAAACGCCGATCACTTCCGCACCCACGCGCATCGGGACGCCGAGGATGCTCATGATCCCGTCCTCCGCCACGGCCGACGCGACGGAGTGCTTGCGGCGGATCCGGTCGTCGCGCAGGTAGTTGGCGGTGGCGAACGGGCGGCCTTCCTGCGCGACCCAACCGCCGACGCCGTACCCCGCGGGCTGCCGCAGTGACTCGATGGGCCGCGTGATCGTGCCGAGGGTGACGCGCATGTACGCGTCGCCCGTCTCCGGATCGACGAGCGCCATGTAGGCCGCGTCCGTGCCCAGCAACCGCCGCGCGCGGGCGACGATCGCGTCGAGCGCGGCGTCCACCTCGCGCACCGAGGCGAGGTCACTGGCCGTGTCCAGCAGCGCCTGCATCTCCCGCTCACGGCGCTTGCGGTCGGCGAGCAGCCCGCGGATGCGGGCGGCCCTGGTCAGCGTGAGGGCGACGAGCTCCCCGTCACCCTCGCCCGCCAGGTCCTCGCCGAGCCGGTCGAACTCGCCCGTCGCGCCGGTTTCGTCGGCGAGCAGGTGCAGCAGCCTGGCCAGGTCCCGTTCCGTGGTGGTCACACCGCCGTTGGTGTCCATCTCGTCTCCTCGGTGCCTGCGGACATCTTGACCACAGATGTCCGGCCCCGTCGACCAAAAGCCGCTGGATGGCGCAGTGCGTGTGCGTTCACCCACGTCCGATGCGCGGCTCGTGTGCATCCTCCCGTTGTCGCGCGACCGGGTGCGGCCGGATGCTCGTGTCTTCGAGAGGACGGTGCCCCTTGGCGACAGCGACCGTGAACGGCGTGACCCTGCACTACGACGCCGCGGGCGAAGGCCCACCGCTGCTGCTCATCGCCGGCCTCGGCGCCAACTCGAGCGCGTGGGCGGGCGCGATGCCCGAACTGAGCCGCCGGTTCACCGTGATCACCTTCGACAACCGGGGCGTCGGTCGCAGCGCCGTGCCCCCGGGTCCGTACGCGGTGGACACGCTGGCCGACGACGCGGCCGCGCTGGTCGAGTTCCTGGACCTCGGCCCGGTCGCCGCCGTGGGCTGGTCGCTGGGTGCGTCGGTGCTGCAGTCGATGCTCATCCGCCACGGCGCGCTGCTGTCGAAAGCCGTGCTGCTCAACGGGTTCCCGTCGTACACCCCCGTCCAGCACGCCTGGCTCGACGCCGGCCTCGCCCTCCGCCGGGCCGACGCGGACCCGCTGGCCGTCGGCGTGATCGGCATGGCGTGGGCCTTCACCGCCCGCGTGCTGTCGGACCACGAAACCCTTGCCGCCCAGGCGAAACTGGCCGCGAACGACCCGTACCCGACGTCGCTGGAGGGCTTCGAAGCGCAAGCCGCGGGCCTGCGTGTCTACGATTCCCGCCCGGACCTGCCTTCAGCGCTGACCCCAACACTCGTGCTGGCCGGCGCCGAAGACGTCCTGACGCCCGTGTCGCAATCCGTGGAAATGGCCGCGCTGCTGCCGAACGCTTCGCTACGCGTCCTGCCCCGCGGCGGCCACGCGATGCTCCTGGAGTACCCGGACGACACCCTCGCCGCGATCACGGACTACCTGGGCTGATGAGCCTCGCCGCCGATCTGGACGTCGGAGCGCTCGCGGCCCTGGGCCGCGGCGAACCAGTACTGCTCGACGACTGCCTGGTCCTCTCCGCCGAGCTGGTGACCACCGCGTCGATGGCCTTCCTCATCCGCTACACCAGTGGTTTCGCCTGCGTCGCCCTCCTGCGCGAGCGGCTGCGCGCCCTGCGCATCCCGCTGCTCCCCGCCGACGACACCGAGTGTCCGCCGTTCGCCGTGTCGTGGACGCCGCCGATGGCATTACGACCGGCATCTCCGCCCATGACCGTGCGCTGACCGCGCGAACCCTCGCGGCCCCGGCCGCGACGTGGACCGACCTCACCCGGCCCGGCCACGTCGTCCCGCTCTTGGCCCGTCCCGGCTGCACGGGTGCAGCGGAAGCGTCCGTGGAACTGTGCCGCCGAGTCGGCCTCGCCGCGGTGGCCGTGCTCGCCACAGTCGAGGGCGAGGAACCGGCCCTCGCCGGCCTGCCGAGGGTCTCGGCAGCGGAGGTGTTCTGACCTCGCTCCGGTCAGGCCGTGAAGTCGACCTCCTCGGTGGTCACCGTGCCGGCTTTCCGGCCGGGCGCCGTGTGGTACTTCCAGTACAGGTTCGTGTGCGCGATGACCTTGTCGGGCGTCGGCGCGCCGTACTCGGAGAGGTCTTCGGTGGTGTGCGCGTCGCCGACCAAGGTGGCGTCGTAGCCGCGCACGATGGCGCCGTGGAGCGTCGAGCGGATGCACTCGTCGGTCTGCGCGCCCGAGACGAACAGACGCCCGATCCCGCGCTCGGCCAGCACGGACTCGAGGTCCGTGTCCTCGAACGAATCGCCGTACGCCTTCTGCACCAAGGCTTCCGAGTCGTGCCGGACGAGTTCCGGTACGTACTGCCACTTCTCGCTGTCGCGGGGCATCTCGTCGCTGTTGTGCCGCACCCAGACCACGTCGACGTCGGCAGCGCGCGCCTTGTCGACGAGTGCGCCGATGTTGGCGACGACCTTGTCGCGCTCGTGGGCGTGGTCGACCACGCCGTTCTGCACGTCGATCACGAGCAGGCCGGTCTTCGGGCGGTTGACGAGCGTGGTCATGGCGCCTCCTCCGTTCGGTTGGGTCGATGGTATTTCTTCGGTCCGACAGTTTCGGGTGAGAACGTGGAGGACGCATGCTGCGCTGGGGAATCATGGGTACGGGCGGCATCGCCGGTGCCTTCGCGGAGGACCTGAAGCTCACCGATTCCGGCTTGGTCGCCGCCGTCGGCTCGCGCAGCCGGGAGACCGCCGACGCGTTCGCCGACCGCCTCGGCACCCCCACCCGCCACGGCAGCTACGAGGCCCTGGCCGCGGACCCGGACGTCGACGTCGTCTACGTCGCCACCCCGCACCCGATGCACCACGACAACGCCATGCTCGCGCTGTCCGCCGGCAAGCCGGTACTGGTGGAGAAGCCGTTCACGATGAACGCCGACGAGGCCCGTGCACTGGTCTCCTTCGCCCGCGAACGCGGACTGTTCCTGATGGAAGCGATGTGGACGCGCTTCCTGCCGCACATCCACCACGTCCGCAGCCTGCTCCCGAAGCTCGGCGACATCGTCACCGTCTCCGCCGACCACGGCCAGTGGTTCGCCGAGGACGCAGCCTTCCGCCTCTTCGCCCCCTCCCTGGGCGGCGGCGCGCTGCTCGACCTGGGCGTCTACCCGGTGTCGTTCGCGTCGATGATCCTCGGGACGCCCTCGCGGGTGGCCTCGATCGTTTCCCCGGCCTTCACCGGCGTTGACGCCCAGACGTCCATGCTCTTCGGTTACGACAGCGGCGCCCACGCGGTCCTCAACTGCGCCCTCCGCGCCGCCTCGGCCACCACGGCCTCCATCGTCGGCACCGACGCCCGCTTGGACATCGAAGGCGCCTTCTACGCCCCGGCCTCCTTCACCGTGACCCCGCGCGGCGGCACCCCCGTCCGCCACACCCACACCGACCCCGGCCGCGGCCTCCGTCACCAGGCCGACGAGGTCGCCCGCCTCCTCGCGGCCGGCGCGCTGGAAAGCCCACTGATGCCGCTCGACGAAACCATCTCGATCATGGCGACGATGGACGAGGTGATCGCCCAAGCCGGCTGACGGTCTCCGGGGCGGCCCGCCGGCCGAGGCGGCAGGCAACCCGGCTGCGAAATGTGGCTTGCGTGCACGCCATCGCTTGACCTTCGCCGTCGGCCGCGGAATGGACGGTAGCCGGCGCGCGACCTCACCCCGGGGCTTGTGGCCTGGCTGCGTGAGGCTCGGCGGTGGTCCAGCGCCTCGCGAGCCTGCGGCGCGCAGTTGCTCCATGCGGGCGTTCTCGGGCAGGAGGTCGCCGTGGTTGTGGAGGGAGAGGTCGATGAAGCTCCCTGCCGCGCCGCGTAACTGCCCGAGCACCGACCTCAGCTCACGGCGCCGTTCGGGCCGGGTCCGCGCCTGTGCGAGCCGTTCTTGGTGCGTCCGGAGGAACGTCGCCGCGCCCGGTTCGTGCGGTCGCCGTGCCTCGGCCAGCCCGGCGAGATCGGAGAGGTGAGCGAGGTCGTCCAACAGCTGATCGTCCACGCCACTCCTCGTTGCCGGGCCTTCGTCGCGAAGACCAGGGCGGGGTGATCGCAACCGTCCCGTGTCCGGGGTTGAGTAGTGCTACGGATCCGATCACCACCACCCATCCCCGACCCTGACCGCATGACCACGGACGCCGCCACGCTGCACCGCCTCGCCGACGCCCTCGACGACCTCGGCCGGCACATCACCGCCGTCGGCACCGAACTCCGCACCGCCGGGGCGCCCGGCACGTCGACCGCGGACCCGGCCTCGCCGGGCGGGCCGGTAAACCCGCTGGCCAAGCCTGCGTCCCAGCCGTCCGCGCCGTCGGGCCAGCCGGGGATACCCGGCGAGACGCAGCCGTCAGCTGCGGTCCAGAACCCAAACCAGCCCGGACAGGCGGACCCTTCGTCGGCCGCTGCGCAGCCGCAGGCCACCCCGCAGCCGGCCGACACCCCGCAACCGGCCGCACAAGCTCGGTCCAGTCTGCTGCAGTCGGGCGCTTCCCAGCAGCGGGAGGATCCGGCTGCCTCGCATCCGGTGTCGTCCGGTGCAGCTCCGCAGCCGACCGAGCAAGCCGGACTGCACCAGCCGCCCCAGGCGGGCCCGCAGCCATCGCACGCCGAGGAGGGCCCGCAGCTGGCCGCACAAATGCGGTCCAGTCCGCTGCAGTCGGGTGCTTCGCAGCAGCAGGACCCGGCTGCCTCGCGCCTGGTGTCGTCCGGTGCAGCTCCGCAGCCGGCCGAGCAAGCCGGACTGGACCAGCCGCCCCAGGCGGGCCCGCAGCCACCGCACCCCCAGACCGGCCCGCAGCCGTACTCGCCCTACGGCCCGGCCTACCAGCCCTACCCAGGCCCCTACGCCTACCCGGTGCCACTCGCACCCCAGCCGTACGCGCAGCAGGCCTACCCCGAGACCAACCCCTTCCCGCCCTACACGCCGCCGCTCACCCTGAGCGAGCGGCTCGGCAAGGAGGGCGCCGGGTCGCGGTTGCTCGCGTGGGTCGGTGGGGCCGTGACGTTGCTGGGTGTCGTGCTGCTGCTGGTGCTCGCGGTGCAGCGCGGGTGGTTGGGACCGTTGCCGCGGGTGCTCGTGGGTGCCGTGTTCGGCGCGGCGCTCGTGGGCGCGGGGGCGTGGCTGCATCGCAAGCCGGCGGCGCGCACCGGTGCGTTCGCCCTTGCCGCGACAGGGATCGCGACGCTCTACCTCGACGCGATAGCCGCCACCTCCCTGTACGAGTTCCTGCCCGTCCCGGCGGGGCTCGCCGTCGGGCTCGTGACCGCGGTGGGCGGGTTGTTGCTCGCCGTCATGTGGGATTCCCCTCTGCTCGCCAGTTCCGTCGTCGTCGCGTGCGGCGTGTGCGCACCCGTGATCACCCAGGGCTTCACGCCGGAACTCGTGACCTTCTTGCTCATCATCCAGATCGCGACGGTGCCCGTCCAGTTGCGACGGTCGTGGTGGTCCCTTTCGCTCACTTCGGCGATTCCGCCCTTGACAGCGTCGCTGATCGGCACTGCGCTGCACACGCAGAACACCGGCGTCGCGGTCGCCGCAGGTTTCGTGAGCGCAGCGATTTCGCTGATCATGCTGCGCCACAAGGAAAACGATCCGACCTTGCTGGCCGTCCTCGCCGCCGCGCCACTGCCCGTGCTGGCCGCCGCGGTGGTGCTTCCGAAGACGCAGGCCGCGCTTTTGGCGGGTGCGGTGGCGGTTGTCCTTGTCGCGACATGGCCGTTCGTGCGCGGCCAAGCCGGCACTGTCGCGGGTGTCGCCGGTCTGGTCGCCGCTTTGCAGGCCACCGTCACGGAATTCGACGGGGGTGCGGTGCTGCTCGGCGAAGCCGTGGCACTCGCGTTCGCCGCTCGCTACACGAAGAACCGTTTCGTGCTAGGGGGTTCGCTGGCATTCGCGGTGATCGGCGGGCTCGTCGCGATCGTCGAGGACGTCACGCCGGCGCTGCTCGTCGTCCCGCGCCAGCACACGACCGCGGACCTGCTCGCCGCTCTCGCCGCGGCCGCGCTCATGCTGGGCGCCGCGATCGCGTTGACCTGGGTCGCTGTACGTCTCGAAGTCCTCAAGCCCGGCAAGCTTTTGCCGTGGCTTCCCGGTGGTCTCGCAGCCCTCTACGGCGCAGCCGGCCTGGTCCTGTGCGTGGCGCTCCTGGCCGTTCCCGGCCGGTCGGGTTTCCTACTGGGCCACGCGTTGATCACCGTCTCCTGGACGGTCACCGCCCTCATCCTGCTTCTCCGCGGTATCGCTGTCGTCGCGCTTCGCGTCGTGGGTCTGGTGTTGGTCGCCGCCGCGGTCGCGAAGCTGGTGCTGTTCGACCTCGCGGCGCTCGACGGGCTCGCCCGAGTGGGTGCATTTCTCGGCGCCGGTCTGGTTCTTTTGCTTGCAGGGAGCCGATATGCGCGGATGGTCGCCTCGCGCTAGCGGAAACTGTCGGTGGGTTGTGGTTCTCTTGATCTCACCACTTCCGAGGGGAGATCGAAGATGCCGTATACACCCGACCCGAACCTGATCAAGCGCGCCGGCGAGCCCGTGGGCTGGCTGACCACCATCACCCCGAAGGGACGCCCCGCACCACGCCCGGTGTGGTTCGTCCTCGACGGCGACGACATTCTGGTGTTCAGCCAGCCCGACACCGCCAAGCTCCGCCACCTTGCCGCCAACCCGGAGGTGAGTTTCCACCTGAACAGCGACGAAAACGGCGGCAGTATCCTCGTCGTCAACGGCTGCGCCCACGTCGACGACGGCAAACCCTCCGAAGCACCCGGCTACCTCGACAAGTACGAGCCGTCCTACGCCGGCATCGGATACGCCGACGCGGCCGCGTTCGACGCGTCGTTCTCCGTGCGCGTCCGCATCGTCCCGGAGCGCTCTTGGGGGTTCTAGATCAGAAGGCGACGTCCAGGCAGGCCAGCCGGGCGCCCGCCGTGCCGGCGTGATCGGGGTCGGTGTGCGTGTGGGTTTCGTGGATCACCACGGAGTGCGCGCGTCGTGAGCCGAACTGTCAGTCCACAGTGGACTTGGCATGGCCTGTGCCGAAGCGGTCGGTGGTGAAGTCGAGCCAGATCTCGTTGCGCGGGTTCGCGTAGGCGGGGTCGACCGAAGGCTTCACCGGGTCCCGCGTGTGCTGGAAGTGGGGGCCGGCGTCGTCGCCGGTGGCGCCGCACGCGTTCGCGTGGGCGTGGGCGCCGTACTGGTGGTTCGGCAGCAGGCCGGTGGCGACGAGCGTGGTGCCGGTGGCCCTCGCCGACATGCCGAATACGTGGGCCTGCGCGCCGCCCGGGACGAGGTCGGTGCGGTAGGTCACGGCGTGGGCGCCAGGGTCGTACCCGGTGAAGGTGCCGTGCGCGGAGGTGAAGTGCACCGGGGTTGCCGCTGCGGCGGTGGCGCTGGGCAGGCCGGCCAAGCCGGTGACTAGAGCAACAGAAAGGAGCGTGGGAGCGATTCGCATGGTCATTCTCTAGCCAGCGCGCGGACTGCGGCGCCATGGGCGCCATCCGAACGTGTGAGCACTTCCTCCGTCGTGGGCAACGTCGGGTTAATCCTCCACGGGCCGGTCGGCCAGGTTCGTGGGGAGGACGGGGTCTGGCGGTCGGGCTTACTGTTTCGGCACGAAGCCGACTCTGGAGCCCATCCGATGACTGACCGCGCCGAGCACCGCCGAGCCAACCCGTCCTCCGCCGACCCCGCAGGAGCCGAATTCCGCCGTGGGGCCGGCTCCGGCTCGACCACCGACGGTGCACCGCCGGTGGACGCCGCCCAGGTCATCGACAACCTCGACGTGGAGCACACGGGGGAGACGCGCAACCAGAAGCTGCAGCGCAACGTCGGCGAGCTGCTTCAGGAGCTGCGCGTCGCACAGGCCGGGGTGCAGATCCTGTTCGGGTTCTTGCTGGCGGTCGTGTTCACGGACCGGTTCCAGGCGGCCAGCGGGCTCGAGAAGATGCTGCACCTGGTCGCGGTGCTGCTGGCGGTCGCCGCCACGGCGCTGCTCACCGCGCCCGCGGCGTGGCACCGCCTGCTGTTCCGCACGGGCCGCCGCGACGAAATCCTGCGCGTCGGCAACCGCGTCGTGCTCGCCGGCTTCGGCTGCCTCGCCGGGGCGGTCACGCTGACGGTCGCCCTCATCGCGAAGGTCGTCTACGGCACCCCCGCCCTCATCGCGGCGGGCGGCTTCACGGTCCTGCTGTTCGGCTTGCTGTGGTTCGTCGTGCCCCTCCACCTTCCCAAGGACGACTCAGTCCCGACCGCACCGCCTCGGCAGCAACGCGACCGGCAGGGCTGAGGGGCCGGCGGGCCGTGCCCGCGGGCTGGCCGGGCCGCGCGGCCTGCTGTTGAGGGCTTGGGCGTTGGTGGGCGGCGCCGCGAGCCTTGCGGGTGCCGGGCCGTGCTGCGGACGATCGCGGCCGGGTTGCGGCGGCCGGTCTCGACGATCAGCCGGGAATGGGGCCGCAACCGGCAACCGGACGGAACCTGGCAGCCTCACCGCAACCGATCAGATGGCTGCGAGCCCGTCCCAAGACCCGCAGACTCGCCGCGGATCCGGTGTTACGGGCGATCGTTCAGGACGGGCTGACCCAGCGGTGGAGCCCGCAGCACCTCACCCACACGCTGTGCCGCGACGATCCTGACCGGCTGGAGTGGCCGGTGACCTGCGAAACGAGCTATCAAGTCGGCGCTACCCCAACCGCGCCGTCCGTGACGCCCTCGTCACCGCGATCGCCAGCCTGTCGGCGCAACCGCGGCGGTCGTTGACGTGGGGCCAGGGCACCGAAATGCACCTGCACCGTCAGTTCACCCAGGCCACGAACGTGCCGGTCTATTTCTGCGATCCCCACGCGCCCTGGCAACGCGGCAGCAACGAGAACACCAACGCAGCCACACCCCAGACGGTCAGCAGAGCCGGAAACCCCGCCTCAACCACCCGGACACAGCAGACGCAAAAGCCCGGAACTGAGGCGGGGGCCCGGCCTCATCCGAGAAACGCGGAGAAAACCTCACACGGTCAGGTTGCCCCACGCGTAGTTCTGCTTGGCCAGCTTCAGGTACACGAACAACTCCGTGGACGTCACCCCGGGGATGGGGCGCACCTGGTCTCCCAGGACGGCCAGCAGGTGCTCGTCGTCGCGGCAGATCAGTGAGGCCAGGAGGTCGAAGCGGCCGGCGCAGAGGACGACCTGGTGGACGTCGGCGAGGTCCGACAAGCGGTTGGCGACCTCGCGCGGGTCACCGCTCACGGTGATGCCGATCATGGCCTGGCGGGTCAGATCGACGTTTTCGGGGGCCGTCACGGCGACTATCTGCATCATGTCGTCGCGCAGCAGGCGTTGGACGCGCTGGCGCACCGCGCCCTCGGAGAGTCCGACGGCTTTGGCCAGCGCGGTGAACGAGGCGCGGCCGTCGCTCTGGAGCAGGGCGATCAAGGTTCTGTCGGTGCCGTCCAACGCCTTCGGCGGGCGTTGCTCCTCGATCTTCGTACGGTTTCCGTCACCCATGCCGTCCCTCCCTGTGTTTCGGCATGTGATTCCTTAGGCGCGCAGCGTATCTGCCCTCGCGCCGGAACAGGAGTTTGTTCCGGGATCCACGCGTTTCCCCGACCAAGCCGGCGACGACGGCGAAATCGGTGGTCAAGACGCCATTGAGGTGACGTTTTCGGCGCGCGGATGTGCGCCGGCGCACACGGGGTGCCGGGCCTGGGCGCCTACCCGGTACCGTCTGTCGGCCGTAAAAGGCCCGGAAAGACCCGGAAGGCCTAGTGAAGCCCAGCGGCTCCGACCAAATCCCACCCCCATAAGGAGGATCAGTCATGTCCGAAGCCGTCGCGCTCAGTGCTCGCCCCGCTCCGGCCGTGCCGGCCAAGGGCCTCCGCGCCGGGGCGCTGGGCATGGTGTCGGCGATGGTCATCGGGATGTCGTCGACGGCCCCGGCGTACTCGATCGCCGCGACGCTCGGCTTCATCGTGCTCGC
The DNA here is from genome assembly GCF_040639695.1 of Amycolatopsis sp. NPDC023774. Classification (NCBI taxonomy): domain Bacteria; kingdom Bacillati; phylum Actinomycetota; class Actinomycetes; order Pseudonocardiales; family Pseudonocardiaceae; genus Amycolatopsis; species Amycolatopsis sp. NPDC023774. The sequence continues at coordinate 144,899 of NZ_JBFAAJ010000013.1, read as the reverse complement.
GGGCGCCGGCTTGAAGGCCGCCGCGTTCATCCTGTTGTCGTTCATCCCCGTCCTCTTCGTGGCCGTCGCGTTCCGCGAGCTCAACACCGCCGAACCCGACTGCGGCACCAACTTCACCTGGGCGACGCGCGCGTTCGGTAGCCGCGCGGGCTGGATGACGGGCTGGGTGGTCACCGTCGCGCAGCTGCTGGTCATGAGCAGCCAGTCTGCGCTCACCGGCCGCTACACGCTGCTCCTGCTGGGCGCCGACAGCCTCGCGGACAACCGCGCCGTGACCACCGCCATCGGCTGTGCGTGGCTGCTCGCCCTCTGCTACCTGTGCTACCGCGGCATCGAGGTGTCCGCGCGCGCCCAGTGGGTCCTGCTGGGCATCGAGCTCGCCGTGCTCGTCGTCTTCTCCGTCGTCGCCCTCGTCCGCGTCTACGAGGGCAGCGCCGGCCCGCAGGCAACCCACCCGCAGTGGAGCTGGCTGTGGCCCAACGGCGTCAGCCTGGGCACGGCGGTCTCGGCGGTGCTGCTGGCCGTGTTCATCTACTGGGGCTGGGAAAGCTCGCTGTCGGTCAACGAGGAGTCGGCCGACCCGCGCCGCGCGCCCGGCCGCGCCGCCGTGCTCTCGACCGTGCTGCTCGTGCTCAACTACCTGCTCGTGACGGTCGCCGCGCTCGCGTTCGCCGGCGTCGGGGAGAGCGGCATCGGCCTGGGCAACGAAGCCAACTCCGAAGACGTGCTGGCCGGCCTCGGCGGCGCGGTGTTCGGCGGTTCGGGGCTAGGCAAGGTGATGGGCCTGCTGCTCATCGTTTCCGTGCTCACCAGCGGCGCCGCCACCAGCCAGGCGACGATCATGCCCGCCGCGCGCACCACGCTGTCGATGGCCAGCCACGGCGCGCTGCCCAAGGTCTTCGGCCGCGTGCACCCGAAGTACCAGACGCCGTCGGTCTCCACCTGGACATTCGGGCTCGTCTCGCTCGTGCTCTACGTCCTTCTCGCGGTGTGGAGCGACAACGTGCTCTCGGACTCCGTCGACGCCGTCGGCCTCACCATCGCGATCGAGTACACGATGACGGCACTCGCGTGCGTCTGGGTGTTCCGCAAAACGCTGCTGGCCGGCGTGCGTCACTTCGTCCTGCGCGGGGTGCTGCCGTTCGCCGGCGGGGTGTTCTTCCTGGCTGTGCTGGTGCTCGCCGTGATCGAATACGCGAAGCCGGATGCGGGGGAGACCACCGTGTTCGGCATCGGCGGCGTCGCGGTGATCGGGGTGGTGTCGATTCTGATCGGGTTCCCGCTGATGTTCGCCGTGCACCGCGCGTGCCGGGAGTTCTTCGCCGGCCGCCGTCTGCCCCGCGGTTCGGTGAGCCGCGGAGGCGAGTCGATTGAAGAAGCTTAGGCTCGTGGGCATGCCGGACACACAGTACGAAGACCTGCTCCGCCACGTGCTCGACACGGGCGCCCGCAAGCAGGACCGCACCGGTACCGGCACGCGGTCGATTTTCGGGCACCAGCTGCGCTACCGGCTGGCCGACGGGTTTCCGCTGGTCACGACCAAGAAGGTCCACTTCCGCTCGATCGCCTACGAGCTGCTGTGGTTCCTGCGCGGCGACTCCAACGTCTCCTGGCTGCAGGACAACGGCGTCACGATCTGGGACGAGTGGGCCTCCCCCGAGGGCGACCTCGGTCCGGTCTACGGCGTCCAGTGGCGCTCGTGGCCGACCCCGGACGGCGGGCACGTCGACCAGATCAGCGAAGTGCTCAAGACGCTGCGCGAGAACCCCGATTCACGGCGGATCATCGTGTCCGCGTGGAACGTCGCCGACATCCCGCGGATGGCGCTGCCGCCGTGCCACGCGTTCTTCCAGTTCTACGTGGCCGACGGCGAGCTGTCCTGCCAGCTCTACCAGCGCAGCGCCGACCTGTTCCTCGGCGTGCCGTTCAACATCGCCAGCTACGCCCTGCTCACGCACATGATCGCCGAGCAGGTGGGCCTGCGCGTCGGCGATTTCGTGTGGACCGGTGGCGACTGCCACATCTACGACAACCACGTCGACCAGGTCCGCACGCAGCTCGCGCGCGACGCGCGGCCGTTCCCGACGCTGAGCCTGAAGCCGGCCGCCAGCCTGTTCGACTACACCTACGCGCACATCTCGGTCGACGGCTACGACCCCCATCCCGGCATCAAGGCACCGGTGGCGGTGTGATCGGGCTGGTTTGGGCGCAGTCGGCCAACGGCGTGATCGGTCGCGATGGTGCGCTGCCGTGGCAGCTGCCGGAGGACATGAAGCACTTCCGCGCGTTGACCTCGGGCGCGACCGTGCTGATGGGCCGCCGCACGTGGGAGTCGCTGCCGCCCAGGTTCCGGCCGTTGCCCGGCAGGCGCAACCTCGTGTTGTCGAGCACTGAGCAGGACGGCGTCGAGACTTTCCCGGACCTGTCGCGGGCGCTCGCCGCGGTGCCTGGCGACGTGTGGGTGATGGGCGGCGAAGCGGTGTACCGGGCGGCACTGCCGTTCGCGGACCGGATCGTGGTCACCGAGATCCAGGAGCACTTCGAGGGCGACACGTACGCGCCCGAGGTCGGGCGGCCGCCGGACTCCACGGGCGCGTGGCAGGAGTCGACGACGGGGCTGCACTACCGGTTACTGACCTGGGGCTGAAGGCCGGCCACCGGCAACGTTCAGCAGCGCCGCAGCAGGTCCTCCTCGGTTTCGCGTGGCACGAGCAGCTTCGCAAAGCCGTTGCGCACGCCGATGAGCGGCGGACGGCCCACGAGGTTGTAGTTCGAAGCCAGCGAGTGGTGGTACGCCCCGGTGCACGGCACGGCCAGCAGGTCGCCGGCGTGGACGTCGTCGGGCAGGCAGACATCGTCGGCCAGCACGTCACCCGACTCGCAGTGGCGGCCGACCACGGTCATCGGCGTGCGCGCGGCCTTCGTGTGCCGGCCGACGAGGCGCGCGGTGTAGCGGGCGCCGTACAGGGCGGGACGCGCGTTGTCGCTCATGCCGCCGTCGACCGCGACGAACGTCCGGCTGCCGCGCTTCACCGCGCACACCCGGTACACCGTGATCCCGGCGGGGCCGACGATCGCGCGGCCGGGCTCGATCGTCAAGCGGGGCAAGGGAAAGGCGTGCGATGAGCATTCGTACGCCAGGGCCACGCGCAACCGCCGCGCGTAGCCGTCGAGGTCGAACGACGCCTGGCGATCGAGGTACGGCACGGCGTGGCCGCCGCCGAGGTCCAGCTCGCGCAGGGTGACGCCGTACTGGTCACGCACGCGCACCAGCACGTCCACCATCCGCCGCGCGGCCTCCTCGTACCGGTCGACGCGGGAGACCTGCGAGCCGATGTGGCAGTGGAGCCCGACCAGCCTGAGCCCGGGCTGCGCGAGCACGGCGGCGACGGCGCGGTCCACATTGTCGCGGACGTCCGGGCGCAGCGAGAAGCCGAACTTCTGCCCTTCGGTGCCGGTGGTGATCGCCGCGTGCGTGCCACCGGAGACGCCGGGCGTCACGCGGATCATCACCTGCTGTGCGCCGTGGGCCAGCGCGCCGAGCTGCTCGATCTCGTCGAGTGAGTCGAGCACGATGCGGCGCACGCCGTATTCCAGCGCGGCCTTGAGGTCTTCGGGGGTTTTCGCGTTGCCGTGCAACAGGATGCGCTCAGTGGGGAAGCCGACGGACCGCGCGACGGCGAGCTCGCCAGCCGAACACGTGTCCAGCGACAGACCCTCCTCGGCCACCCAGCGCAGCACGGCGCGCGTACACAGCGCCTTGCTCGCGAAGGCCACTTCTGCCTCGGGCAGGACGCGGCGGTAGGCGCGCGCGGTGTCGCGCACCTGTGCCTCGTCGATGAGGTACGCCGGGGTGCCGAACCGGTTGGCCAGGTGGCTCACGGGAGCACCCGCGAAGATCAGCTCACCGCCTTCGCCGAGGCAGGTGCTGCGCGGCCAGAGTTCCGGCTCGAGATGGTCGGCGACCTCACAACCGAGGCTGGGGAGGAGCTCGCTGAGTGTCACGGTGACCTCCAGGCGATGGGCGAATTCGGACACCGTCAGCACACTGCGGTGGTGTTCGATTCGCTCCGGCCGTGAACACCACCCTGACGCTCCGCCCGGCGGCGCTGACACGTTCTTAACGTGCGAGTAACTTCGGCCACATTCGCGTTGACCTGCGAAGAGTCGATTTTTCCCGCCACGGCCGGTCTCATGGGACATGGTTGAAGAGATGACGGACTTCGCGACCGAAACCGAGACGCACCGCCACGAGCTGCGGGTGCACTGCTACCGGCTGCTGGGTTCTTTCGACGAGGCCGAGGATCTGGTGCAGGAGACGCTGCTGCGCGCGTGGCGCGGCCGCGGCACCTACGACGGCCGCGCCGGCCTGCGCGCCTGGCTGTACCGCATCGCGACGAACGCGTGCCTGGATCACCTCGCCGGGCACCCACGTGAGCTGCCCGTGCTCGACTTGCCGGCGGCGCGCGGTTCCGACCTGGCACCGCGGCCCGACGTCGCGGTGCCGTGGCTGCAGCCGGTACCCGATGACGTGCTCGGCGAGGTGGTCGCGCGCGAAACGGTGGAGCTGGCGTTCCTCGCGGCGATCCAGCACCTGTCCCCACGGCGTCGTGCGGCGGTGGTGCTGCGTGACGTGCTCGGCTGGTCGGCCCGCGAGACGGCGGCCGCGCTCGAGACGACGCCGGCGTCGATCAACACCGCCGTGCTGCAGGCGCGTGCGGCGCTGAAGGAGCACCTGCCGGCGCAGCGCACGGACTGGTCTGCCGAGGGCAGCGACGAGGAACGCGCTGTGGTGGCTCGGTACATGGCGGCGTTGGTGGATCACGACGAAGAGGCGTTCGCCTCGCTGCTGCGCGAAGACGTCCGCTGCAGCCACGCCCCGGGTGCCGGCGGGCACGTCGGCGCGGAGCCGGTTTGGTACGCGGGCCGCGAGACCGTGCTCGAAGGCTGGGCGCCGGCGCTGCGCGGCCCGGACGCCGTCGCTTTTCACGTGCTGGCGACGCGGGCCAACGGCCTCCCGGCGCTCGCGACCTACGTCCGGCTCGACGGTGAGTTCCGGGCGTTCGGGCTCAACGTGTTGCGAATCGCGCGCGGGAAGGTCGCTGAAGTGACGACGTTCTCACCGGTGGTGTTCGAGCTGTTCGATTTCTCGCAAGCATTGCCACTCGGGTAACGCTGGTCAGCGTCCGGCGCGGGAACTCGAGGCGCGGCACCGCGATCTCGTTCGCGGCGCCGACGCTCGGGTTCGTCCGGTCAGCGCATCTTCTCCGGAACAGTGTCCAGCGCGTGCACCATCTGCACGGCCAGCTCACGGGCTTTTTCGTCGGAGAGCTCGGTGTTGTCCAGCACGATCTTCTTCACGCGCTCGACCCGGGTCTCGTACCGGCTCGGCAGGGCAGTGGCAGTCATCATCGTCCTCGGTGTTCGGCTTTTTTCGCGGCGCCGCAGACGCAGCCGCGCTCGGTGTGGCCGACAGCGGTCGCCGCGCAGTACCTGCGGGCGATCACGTCGTGTTCCTCGAGCGGGTGCGGGCAGCTGGGGCAGGATGTCTCGGGCCGGACCTCGGTCGGCGTGTCGTGTTCGGCGGCGGTCATGACGTGGCCGGCTCCGGCGTGCGCTCGCGCAGGGGAGCGCCGACGGAGTGGAGGTGTTCGAGCACGTAACCGTAGGAGCGCGCCCAGCCGCACTGGGCGTAGGAAATCCCGCGGCGGGCGCAGAACTCGCGCACGATCACCTGCGCGTGCTTGAGGTTCCCGCGGGCCATGCTCGGGAAGAGGTGGTGCTCGATCTGGTAGTTGAGGCCGCCGAGGGCGAAGTCGACGACGGCGCCACCGCGGATGTTGCGCGACGTCAGCACCTGCTTTCGCAGGAAGTCGAGCTTGTGGCCCGCCGTGAGCATTTCCATGCCCTTGTGGTTGGGCGCGAACGAACATCCCATGTACAGCCCCCACAGGAACTGGTGTACGACAATGAACACCAGACCCGTCAGCGGTGACAACACGATGAACACCGCGGCCAGGTACGCCACCAGGTGCCCGATCAGCAACGCCGACTCGAGTTTGTGCCGGCGCATGTCACCCGCCCACACGGCGCGAACACTCGACACATGCAGGTTGAGGCCTTCGAGCAGCAGCAGCGGGAAGAACAAGAACGCCTGGTACTTCGCCACCCAGCGCAGAAACCCGCGCTTATCATGGCTCTGCGCACGCGAGAACGCGAGCGCGGCGATGTCGACGTCGGGATCCTCGTCCTCGTGGTTCGGGTTGGCGTGGTGGCGGTTGTGGGAGGCGATCCACCAGCCGTAGCTGAGCCCGGTGAGTCCACCGTGGACGAGTCCGGTGGCGTCGTTGGCCTTGCGGCTGGAGAAGATCTGCTTGTGCCCGGCGTCGTGGCCGATGAAGGCCAGCTGCGCGAACATCATCGCGAAGAAGGCAGCGAGGAAAAGCTGCCACCACGAGTCTCCGAGGAACGCGAACGCCACCCAGCCACCCGCGAAGGCGGCGAGGTTGAGGCCGATGCGGATGCCGTAGGCCACGCGACGGCGCTTCAGGAGGCCGGCGGCTTTGACCAACCGGGAAAGTTCGGCGAAATCGCTTCCGGTGGACGGTTCTGTGGTGTCGAAAGTTGAGGACGAAGTCATGCCAGCACCGCTCTGGTTCAGGCGAATCGCTTGTCCAGCGACGGTTTCCGGCCACGACGGGTCCGGGTCCAGTCCGGGAGAAGGGCGCTGGGGCCTGGCCGCGGTGGCACCGCGGCCTCTACCCACCCTCTCACCCTTGGCTTGCGAAGGCAATTCCCACCGGCGTCGAGAAACTTTACGAAAGTCCCCACGACGACAGCAGGCTGAAAATCTGCTCGCGCTCCGCCGCGGTCAGCAGCCGGCTCGGCGGGCGCACGTCGGGCCGGCACAGGCCGAGTTGCGACAACGCGTCCTTGACGACGCTCACGTTGTTGGCGTTGTGTTCGGCCGCGCGCAGCTGTTCGAACGGCCGGACCAGCTCCCACAGCCGCATGGCACCGGCGAAATCGCCTTCGCACAGCCGGGCGAACAGATCGAGCGACATGTGCGGCGCGACGTTCACCAGCCCTGACGTGAACCCCTGCGCACCCACGGCGAAATAAGCCGGCGCCGAAAGTTCGGCCAGCCCCGCGATCCACACGAACCGTTCGAGGCCGGCGTCACGCGAAACTGTCGCAAAACGCACCGGATCTGAGACCGCGTACTTCACACCGATCACATTCGGCGCCGCGTCGGCGAGGCGCGCGAGCTCTTCACCGCCGATATCGGGGTTGCGCACGTACAGCACCACGCCCACCTCCGGCACGGTCGACGCGATCGCGCGGTGGTACTCGATCCAGCCCTCACGCGAGACGTACGGGTGCACCGGCTGGTGGATCATCACCAGGTCGGCACCGGTGTCGCGCGCGTGCCGCGCCGCCTTCACGGCCGTGCGCACGTCGTGCCCGACGCCGGCCAGCACGCTCGCTTCCCGCGCCGCCTTCACGGTGACCTCGACGCACAGCCGGGTCTCGTGCTCGTCCAGCGCGTAGAACTCGCCGGTGTTGCCGTTGGGCGTGACCACCTCGACGCCGCTGGTCACCAGACGCTCGACGAGCCGGCCGTACGTCTCCGCCTCGACCCCGCCGCTCCCGTTGAACGGCGTCACGGGAATCGCGACGACGCCTGCCAGTCGCCGTTTCTGCTGTTCGAACGCCACTGGTGTGTCCGATCTGATATATGATGTGTCGGCAAAGAGGGTAGCACGGGGTGTTGGGTCAAGCGTCCTGATCTTCGGGTCGGACGGTCCGGTAGACCTGCACGGAGACGCCCTTGCCGGTCGTGCGGTGCTCGACGAGCCGCAGTGACCGGCGCGGTGTTCCCGGCGGGAACAGCCGTTGTCCCTTTCCCAGCACAACCGGGAACACCCACACGCGGTGCTCGTCCACCAGGCCGGCGGCCATCAGCGTCTGGAGCAGATTGCCACTGCCGTGCACCTGCAGCTCGCGTCCGGGCTCGGCCTTGAGCTCGGTCACGGCCCGCACGGCGTCGTCGTGCAGGAACGCGGTGCCCCGCCACGACGAGCGTGTGAGCGTGCGCGAGGCGACGTACTTCGGGAGGGAGTTGAGCGGACCCGCCACCGGGTCGGAGCCGCCGACCGAGGGCCAATAGCCCGCGAAGATCTCGTACGTGCGGCGTCCGAGCAGGAACGCGTCGGCGCGCGAGAACCAGTCGGCGGTGTACTCGGCCATCACCGCGTCGTAGTACGGCGTGAGCCAGCCACCGAGGTCGAAGCCGCCGCGCGGGTCTTCGGTGGGCGTGCCCGGGCCCTGCACCACGCCGTCGAGGGAGACGAAGGTGGTGGCGGTGAGCGTGGTCATGCCATCGACCCGAACGTCGGCGCGCCAGCGGCGGCGTACTCCTGGATGACGACGCCGGTGCTCGTCGCGCTCGTCGACAGGGGACGCAGTGCGAGCGGGTGGGCGCCGGCGGGGAACAACGGGTGGCCTTCACCGAGGACGACGGGGAAGACGAGCAGGCGGTACTCGTCGACGAGGTCGTCCAGCTCGGCCACGAGGCTGCCGCTGGCGTGGAGCTGCAGCTCGCCGTCGTAGCGCGTCTTCAACCGGCGGACCTCGGTGGCGAGGTCGCCGGTGACGACGTGCCGGGGCAGGTCACCGGAGCTCGGGCAGTAGTCGGCGACGTCCCTGACCTGCAGGAACGCCGACGCGCGGCGTTGCCAGCGGGCCAGGGCCGCGCCCATCTGCGCGTCGACGTGACCCGGTCCGCGCACCACGCCGTCCAGGGTCAGGAACGCCGTGACGGTCAGCTTGCCCATCGGTCGTCTCCCTCGTTCGTCGGGTGTGTGGTGAACCGTCGAACGAGGGATGGGCCGAATCGACAACTTCTTGTGCGCGGGCTACCGGTTTTTGTGCGGAGTTTTTCAGCCGGCGAGGAACGCGGCGAGCTGCTCGACCACGAACGCGTGGTCGTCGGCCTGCGGCAGGCCCGAGACACCGACCGTGCCGATCGGCCCGACGTCCTTGACCAGCACCGGGAACACACCGCCGTGGGCCGCGTAGAGGTCGGGGTCGAGGCGGGAGTCGGCCTCGAAGCTGCTGCCCTTCGCGCGGAACTGCGTGCCGACGAGGAACGAGCTGTGCCCGTAGCGGTCGACGACGCGGCTCTTGCGATCGATCCACGCGTCGTTGTCGGCCGATGTTCCTGGAAGTGCGGCGTGGAACAACCGCTGTCCGTTTCTGCGCACGGAGATGGTGACGGGCAGGGCGCGTTCGCGCGCCGCGGCGAGCAGGTGCTGGCCGAGCGCGAGGGCGGTCTCGTTGTCGAACCGGGGGAACACCAGCCGGCTCTCCTGCTCGAGGAGCTCCTGGATGAGCTCGGTTTCGGTCGTCATGTCGCCTATTAAATCAACGCTGTTGTTTAATTGCCACCGCGTGGCGCCGCGAGATCTGCGGTGACCTGACGAGCTACTTCGACTTCTTGCAGAAGGTCGTTTCGGTCCCCGTGCTGCCGGACGCGACAGCGTTGCGCGCCGAAGCGGACCCGGACGCAGACGAAGCTACCCAAGCCGGCGCCCCGGTGACGGGACAGCAGACGATGCCGGAAGAGGAACGCTGGACGGCTCCGGCGCGGGCGCTGCCGTATCAGCCGGTGGCTGTTGTTTCGGTGGGCGCGGGGTCGCTGGCGCTGCGGGCGACGTACCACGGGGCGGCTGGATGGCAGTTGGCTTCTTACGCTTATCATGCTGGTGGGGTTTCGCAGCGGCTCGACGTTTCCGGTGGTGGTTCGGCCTCTGGGAAGATTGCTTTTATGGTTCTTGTGACGTTTCTGTTCATGGGCCGAATGAATTTGTGGTGGAGGATTCCGGGGATTCGTCGACCGCTTGAGTAGAGGTCGAGGCTGCCATTTCGGGGCCGGCCGCGCACCCGGTTTTCCAGCTCGAAGTGACGAATTCATTGTCCCGCTCGGCGACGTTGACGATGAACGGCCGTCCCGGTTTTGTCGTGGGCTCGCACGGTTCGCGCACCGTCGGCATCGACGCGCTGGCTGACAAATTCCGGCTGGTACGACGTGCGGCTGTCGCTCGTCGGGCACCCGGAGTGGCACCGGCGGTTCACCGGGCACCTGGAGAACGGACAGCCGAGCCGGACGGCTTGACGTGGCTGCGCGGGGGGACGGTTCGCTGGGCGAACGGTCCCCCCGCGCCGAACTCGAGCTTGACTGGGCCTTTCTCACAGCCTGAGCGCGCGAACCGGACTGCCCGCGCCCAGCGTTCAGGCCTGACTGGACCGCTCGCGCGCCGGTTGCGGCGTGAGTGGACCTTTCGTGCACAGCGTGCGGGTGCGAGCGGACCTTTCGCGCAGCATCGAGGTGTGACCGGACCACTCGCGCGGTGACTGCGACGCGACTGACCTTTCGCGCAGCGCGAAAGTGCGATCGGGCCTTTGGCGCGCAGGCTGCGGGGGCGGCCGGACCGCTCGCGCGGCGGTTGCGACGCGACTGACCTTTCGCGCAGCGCGAGAGTGCGATCGGGCCTTTCGCGCACAGCCTGCGGGTGCGGCCGGACCGCTCGCGCGGTGACTGCGACGCGACTGGACCTTTCGTGCGCAGCGTGCTGGTGCGACCGGGCCTTTCGCGCACAGCATCCAGGCGCGACCGGTCCACTCGTGCGCAGCGCACGGGCGCGACCGGGCTTTTTGCGCACAGCATCCAGGCGCGACCGGTCCACTCGCGCGCTGGCTGCGACGCGACTGGACCGTTCGCGCCGTCGATCGAGCGCGAGCGGTCCCGTCGCGGCGCAGCGAGCGTTGGCGAGGGGACCTTTCGTGCCACAACAGCCGGAGCGAGTGGTCGCTTCGTACCGGCCCCGACGCCACGAGCGGTCTCCTCGCGTCGCCGTGGCTGTGGCGAGGGGACCGTTCGCGCTCAGGAACCGCCGCGACCGCTCCGTTCGCGTGGTGAAACGCGCGACCGGAGCCCCTCAGCCTCGCAAAGCATTCAACGCGAACGCCGCATACATCGCCACGCCGGCCGGCATCGCGGACTCGTCGAACACCACCCGGTTCGAATGGTTCGCCGGAGCGTCCGAGGGCGACACTCCCGGCGGGCAGGCCCCGAGGAACGCGAACGCCCCCGGAACACGTTGCAGGACATACGAAAAATCCTCCGCCCCCATGATCGGGTGCGGGATCTCCTGGACATTCTCCTCGCCCAGTACCGTCGCGCCCAGGGCCAGTACCTCGGCGGCCACCCCGGAGTCGTTCACGGTCGGCGGATAGCCCGGGTCTATGTCGGCCAAGACGCGGCACCCGTGGGCCGCGCCGATGGACTCGCAGACGCGCGGCAGCTCGGTCCGGACCACGGCGCGCGTGGCTTCCGACAGGGTGCGAATGGTCCCTTCGAGCACGGCGGTCTCGGGGATGATGTTCGTGGTCGTGCCGGCCTCGATGCGGGTCACGGAGATCACTGCGGGGTCGAAGACGCCGATGCGGCGGGTGACCATCGTCTGCAGGGCGCCGACCATCGCGGCCGCCGCGGGGACGGGGTCGAGGGCGTCCTGCGGGGCGGACCCGTGGCCGCCGCGGCCGGTGACCTCGACGCGGAAGCTGTCGGCGGAGGCCATCATCGCGCCGCCGCGGACCTGGAGGAGGCCGGTGGGCGTGTTGGGCATGATGTGGAGGCCGAAGGCGCGCGAGACGCGCGGGCCGGCGGCGTCGAGCACGCCCTCGTGGATCATGAAGCGCGCGCCGTGGTGGCCTTCCTCGCCGGGCTGGAACATGAAGACCACGGAGCCGGCCAGCGAATCCACCCGCGAGGCCAGCAGGCGGGCGGCCGAGGCGAGCATGGCGACGTGGGTGTCGTGCCCGCAGGCGTGCATGGAGTCGTCGACCTCGGAGGAGAACTCGAGGCCGGTGTCCTCGTGCAGCGGCAGCGCGTCCATGTCCCCGCGCAGCAGCACGGCCGGGCCCGGGCGTGCACCACGCAGCACGGCGGTGAGCGACGTCGTGGCGCGGCCTTCGGTCACGGAAAGAGGCAGGTCGGCCAAGGCCGACCGGATGGCTTCCTGCGTCCGGGGCAGCTGGAGCCCTCGCTCCGGCCGGCGGTGCAGGACGCGGCGCAACGAGACGGTGCGGTCCTGCAGCTCCCGCGCGGCGTCGAGCAGCCCGTCGAGGCGGGTGTCCGGGAGAGTCGGCAGGTCGGTGGGTCCGGTCATGGCTCGATAGTGGCACCACGGACGCTTCGGGTGCACCGTGCGTGCGCTCGCATCGACGGCGGAATACGGTGTGCGCATGGCGGTGCAAGAGCCGGTCACGGGCTTCGCGATGGCAGTGGTCCGAGAAGACGGTCGGTGGCGGTGCAGTGCGCTCGATCCCGCGGCGCTCACGGAGCTCGACGCGGCGATCACCGAGCTGGGAAAACTCCGCTCGACCGGCGCGGCGTTCGGGCTGCTGGCGGTGGACGACGAGTTCTTCGTGATCGTGCGCCCGAGCCCGCGGGGGCCGTCGCTGCTGCTGTCGGACGCCGCGGCGGCGCTCGACTACGACATCGCCGCGGACGTGCTCGACGTCCTGCGTGTCGACCCACCCGACGAGGACGACGACGCCGTCTGGCCCGAAGGCGATCTCGACATCCTCGCCGATCTCGGACTGCCGGGCGGCGAGCTTGAAGTTATCGTCGGAGAGGTGGATCTCTACCCCGACGAGCAGCTCCAGATGATCGCCCAGCGCTGCGGCTTCGCGGCCGAGTTCTCGAAACTGCTGGACGAGCTCTGAGACGCCCGGCCGACACCGAAGCCGTGCAGGCGGCGCTCGAAGCCGCGCGCGGTCCAGGCGCCGATGTGCCCATCGGCGCCGTGGTGTTCGGCCCTGACGGAAGGCTCCTCGCCGCGGCCCGCAACGCCCGCGTCGAGCTCGGCGACCCCACCGCCCACGCGGAGATCCTCGCCCTGCGCGCGGCGGCCCGCGTCCACGGCGACGGCTGGCGCCTGGAGGGCTGCACGCTCGCCGTGACGTTGGAACCCTGCACGATGTGCGCGGGCGCCCTGGTGCTCGCCCGCATCTCCCGCCTGGTCTTCGGTGCGTGGGAACCCAAGACCGGCGCCGTGTCGTCCCTGTGGGACGTCGTGCGCGACCGCCGCCTCAACCACCGCCCCGAAGTCCACGGCGGCGTGCTGGCCCCGGAGTGCGCCGCGCTGCTCGAGACGTACTTCGCCACCCGCCGCCACCCCGCCGACGCCGTACCTTCAGCCTCCGGTATTGTTCTCGGCGGTGGCGTGTCCGAGCGGCCGAAGGAGCACGACTCGAAATCGTGTGACGGTTAATCCCGTCCGTGGGTTCAAATCCCACCGCCACCGCTCTTACCAGGCAGAACGCCGGGTGACCCGTGAAGGGGCGCCCGGCGTTCTGCTATCTGGTCTCAGATGTACCCGGTAGGCGGGCACCAGGACACCTTGGGAACGTCGTCGTCCTCTCGCTCATCGTCGGCCGGGTATCGACGGGGTGCGCGACGAGGGTCGAGTAGTAGGGCACCACCAGGGCGGTCTCGTGCCGCGCGGTCTGGGTCCGCATCGGCACCCCGGTGGACGCGGCGTGCTTGCCCTCACGGCCTTCCATGGGCACGAGCAGCGCGTTCGCTTCGCGCGTGGTGAGTGTCCGCAACGGGATGTCGGCGGGCTGGGTAGCGTCGTTCCAGGACCCGCCGGCGGTGACGATCTGAGGCGCGGCCGTGAACTTCCGCAACCCGGCCTCGATCCGTGCCATTGTCTTGTCCGACAACGGTTTGTCGCGGTCCCCGATGCGGGTAGTTATCTCGTCGGGTTCAAGGCTCATGCCGTCACGGCCGCGCCGTGGTGGCCGACGGTCGGCTGCGTGCTAAGAAATTTTCGCGTGATAGCCCGGACAATGTCTACGATCCGGCCAGTGAGCCTCGAATACGATGAATCAGCCGAATTGCTCCAGGTCGTGGTCCGATGTCAGGAAGATCCCGGGGTGATGATCAGGTTCGCCAACCGGCACTTTCCCGACGAGTACGGCGTGGCGTAGCCGCCGAACAGGTCGGTCATCGTGTACACAATGGGTGTCTTCGAAAGACAAATCCGATAGTTGCGTTCGGGTCGAGCTGTCGGCAGCGCAGCCAATCCTGGGGGCGTTCGTTGCCAGGGCCCGGGTCCGTCGGATCCCGGGAACCTCAGTCGAACGGTAGGACCGGCGTGCCGAAGGGCTCCAGGAACGAGATCGTCTCCATGATCGTCGACACCCCGGTTTCCACGGCCCGCACCACTGCCGCGCACGCCTCGATCACCGGTTGCACTGCTTCGGCCGAGCGGTCCCCCGCCAGGACCGCCACCGCGGACGCCTCGGCTGACCCCGCGACGCAAGTGACTTGAGCGGCCGTCTCCGCTGCGAGCCGGTCCAGCAGATCGGCCAAGTCCAGACCGACGGCGGCGGTGCGGGCGGCGGCTTCGGCGGCCTGCCGGTAGTGCACGTCGAGCTCGTCGGCGCGGGTGCGGAAGAGGGCGGCGGGCTCGCCGCCCCAGCGGCGTTCCGCGCGGTGGGCGCCGCTTTCGAACGCCAGCCTCGCGGTGACCAGGACGTCGCGGCCGGCCGAAAGGGTGCGAGCCGACTCGCGGATGGCGGGGGGCGAGCAGTCGATCTGCTGCAGCGCGGCCACGGGATCCGGGGCGCCGAGGCGCGCGCCGGCCTTCCGCAGCGGCTCGAGGGTCGCGGCGGCTTTCTCCAGGGCCGGGTGCAGGAAGGGCATCAGGTGAACAGCGCCGTCGCCACCGCGGGGCGGATCTTCTCCGCGTGCCCGCCCGCCGCCATGCGCAGGCGGCCGGCGAGGTCGGACGTGGCGTCACCGAGGACGCGAGCGTCGACGTCGCGTGCGGCCAACGCGGCTTCCCAGCGCGCGGCAAGCTCGCGCGCGGGCGCGGAGATGCCGAACGGCGTCGACTCCAGGCGCGCCTCGGCGAAGCGGCCGGCCGCCTGGTCGGCGTCGGCCGTGGCCTTGTCCAGCGCGTCGGCCGCGGCGCGCAGCCGCTCGCTCGTGGAGCTCGCCATGGGACCTCCCCTTCCCGGAACAAACCAGTTCAAGGTGGCCAGCCCCCACCTCGTCACCCTGTAGGGGGAGATCTAACCTCATCACGTCCAGTGTGGTCACTCGGCCGGGCGTAGGACAGTTTCACATCGCGAAGAGCCTTGACCCACCGCGGCGGCGCTGACGACCAGCGCGCCGCTGCCGGCCACCCGCCCCCGCAGCCAACCCAGCCGCCCGGCCGACGCAGGCACCGCCGCGCTCCGGTCGACGCGGCAAATCACCCCGATTGGCGGAACTCCGCTCAACCAAGGCGATTCGCCCGCCCGGAGGGCTTGACGTCGATCCACCTGCCGTGCTCGTCGGCCACCCCCGCCGACGGCAACCTCGAAGGCCCGCGCGTGCTGCGCCGGCTGCCCGAAGGGGCCGAAGAACGCCCCTTCAAGCTGTTCGCCCTCCGTCCCCGCGGTCGGGTTGTCGGGGCCCGAATCGACCGCGTCGACCTCGGAGCGTCATTGGCGCCCGGGCTCGCGAAGAGCCGAACAGCGCGTTGCCGGCGTGGAAGTGCTACGAGAACATCTGGCACCGACGGCACCTGGCGCCCCGCACCGCGTTCGGCTCCGTCCTGCGGCTGGTCGAGGCCCCGCCGATCGGCGGCGACCCGATGTGGACCGACCTGGCCGCGGCCTACGACAACCTGCCCGCCCACGTGCGCGAACGCATCAACCGCCTCACCGCGGTCCACGACTTCGTGCCCGGCTTCGAGCCCTTCACCGACCCGGCCGCCCCCAAGACCGCTTCCCGCCCGTCGAGCACCCGATCGTCCGCGTCCACCCTGAGACGGGCCGGCGGACGCTGTTCGTGAACCAGACCTTCACCACCCACGTCGTGGGCCTCGGCCAACCCGATAGCGACCGCTTGCTCCGCTACCTCTTCCTCCAGGCCCACACGCCCGAGTACCAGGTGCGCTTCCGCTGGACCGCGACGCCGTGGCGTTCTGGGACAACCGCGCCACCCCGCACTACGCCGTGAACGACTACCGCCCCCACATCCGGGTGGCCGAACGAGTCGCCATCGTCGGTGACCGGCAGTTCGGGCCTAACCTGGTCGTATGAGCGAACCCAAGGCCGTGGTCACCGCGTTCCTACAGGCTCTCGAGGACATGGACATCGAGCGGGCGCTGAGCCACGTCGCCGTCGACATCACCTACCAGAACGTGCCGCTCCCGGCCGCCCGCGGGCTCGCGGCGGTGGAGAAGCAGCTGCGCATGCTGACCCGGTTCGGTACCGGGTTCGAAGCGCGCACGCACCACATCGCCGCCGACGGCAACGTCGTGCTCACCGAACGCACCGACGTGCTGCGCCGCGGCTCGTTCGCAGCCGAGTTCTGGGTGTGCGGCACCTTCGAGGTCGAGAACGGCCGGATCGTGCTGTGGCGCGACTACTTCGACTGGACCACGGTCCTCGCCGCCGGCGCGAAGGGCGCCGGACGCGCGGCGCTGTCCGGCGCCAAGACGCTCATCGGCAAGTACCGCTCGTGAGTGGTGCGGCTGCGAAAGCCGCACCACTCACGAACCCCCGGGGCAAACTCGTCGGGACGCCGCGGTCGCGGGAGAAGCTGAAGATCCCGCGTCCGCGGCGTACCCCAACGGGGCGCGAAACCGCGCAAGCCGAACACGATCAACCCCCATGTGATCGTGTCGCCTCCCCCCGCGGTGTGCGACCCGCGAGCTCCCGGGAAGTGGTCTGTGCCACTTTCTCGTGAGCTCGCGAATTAACGTACCGCCGTCGCAAACCGACCGCGCCAAAGCTTGACCTGCATTTAAGGCAGATGGGCCGTCCGGGTGACGAGCAGGGGAAACGCCCTCAACGCTTCGGCGCGAGAAACCCTTCGACGGTGCCGATCCCGGCTCCCACGGCCACCTTGGTGGATCGCCGCGCCGACAGTTCGGCCACGTGCCGCAGCACCTGCGCCGCCGCCTCGCCGGCCAGTGGCACGCACTCGTTGTCCTCGCCACGGCGCACGGGGATCAACTCGAGCCGCGGCCGGTCGCCGAGCAGGCACCCGGCGAGCAGTCCGTCGACGTGGCGGCCGCGCATGGCCGGCCAGTCGAACACGAGGTTGCCGAGGCTGTAGAGGATCGGGCGGCCGCGGTAGACCTCGACGGCCTGGATGCTGTGCGGTCCGTGGCCCACCACGAGGTCGGCGCCTGCGTCGATGATCGCGTGGGCGTAGGCGATCTGGTACTCGGTGAGCTCGTCGCCCGGCAGTCCCCAGTGCATCGACACGACCACGTGGTCGGCCGTCGCGCGGGCGCGGTGGACGTCGGCGACCACGCGTTCCAGGTCGCCCGGCGCCGGGGTGGTGTGGACGATCGGCGGCCGCCCCGGCACGTCGAGCACTCGCGGATCCGGCTGGTACGAGGTGTACGCACCGGCGACCGCGACACCCGCCGAATCGGCCTTCGCCTCCTGGCCGACCGGCCAGCACAGCGACGTGAACGCGAGGAAGGCGACGCGGCGGTCGGCCCGTTCGATCACGGCCGGTGTGTGCGCGGCGGTGAGGTTCGCACCACCGCCGCAGTACGCGATCCCGGCCTTCTCCAGCACCGACAGGCTCGCGAGCATGGCCGGCGGCGGGTACGTCACGTTGTTGGCCACCGACACCACGTCGATGCCGGCGGCGGTGAGCGCCTCGACCATTTCAGGCGCGGAATGACGCCAATTCGGCTTGTGCGGGATGTCCAGACCGCCGTGGTCACCCATCGATCCCGAGAGCGGACCCTCGAGGTTGACGAAACGCAGGTCGGCCCCGCCCAACAACGGGGTCAGCGCCCGGAATGCCGTTTTCGGCTCGGTCCGCCCCTGCACGTTGACGTCTCCGCCGAGTACGAGAGAGATCACTGTGTCAACCCGTCCCTCGGAGGTAATTCCGCAAACTCGTTACGAATCGTTGCCTCTTAGTCTTCCTACCCTTCGCTTGTTCGGGGGACGATGCGTCGACCGTTCAGGCAAAGGGGACTCAGGGTGACCATATCCGGTCGAAGAAAGAGCGTGCTGACCGCCGCCGCCGTCGCGGGCTTGGTGGTGAGCGGCGCTCCCGCCGCACTCGCCACACCTAGCGCGAACGCGGTCATCGCCGAGGTCTACGGCGGCGGTGGCAACGCAGGTGCCAAGCTCACCAACGACTTCGTCGAGCTGGCCAACCACGGCGGCGCGCCGCTCGCGCTCGACGGCTACAGCGTGCAGTACCTGCCGGCCACAGCCAGCGCGTCGAGCACGTGGCAGGTCACGAAGCTCGCCGGCTCGGTCGCCGCGGGCGGCCGCTACCTCGTCCAGGAGTCGAAGGGCACCGGCGGCACCGTCGCGCTGCCCACCCCGGACGCGACCGGCACCATCTCGATGTCGGGGACCGCCGGCACGATCGCGCTGGTCACCGGTTCCACCGCGCTCACCTGCAAAACCGCCGCCGACTGCGCCGCCGACCCGCAGGTCAAGGACCTCGTCGGTTTCGGTGACGCCGTGGTCCGCGAGGGCACGCCGACCGCCGCCCTGTCGAACGCCACCTCGGCCGCGCGCGCCGCGTCGCTGGCCGACACGGACAACAACAGCGCCGACTTCACCGTCGGCGACCCGACGCCCACCAACTCCAAGGGCGAGACGGCCGGAGGTGGCGACACCGGCCCGGTCGACCCGGGCACCCCCGCGAAGATCCACGACATCCAGGGCACCACGCGGATCTCGCCGTTCAAGGACAAGAAGGTCAGCGACGTCACGGGCATCGTGACGGCCGTGCGCACCTTCGGTTCGTCGCGCGGCTTCTGGCTCACCGACCCGAACCCCGACAGCGACCCACGCACCAGCGAGGGGCTGTTCGTGTTCACCGGTTCGACCACGCCCGCCGCGGCCGTCGGCGACGCGGTGACCGCGACCGGCACGGTGAAGG
This sequence comes from Amycolatopsis sp. NPDC023774, assembly GCF_040639695.1. Lineage (NCBI taxonomy): Bacteria > Bacillati > Actinomycetota > Actinomycetes > Pseudonocardiales > Pseudonocardiaceae > Amycolatopsis > Amycolatopsis sp. NPDC023774. The sequence continues at coordinate 125,902 of NZ_JBFAAJ010000013.1, read as the reverse complement.
AGTTCTACCCGGACGCCCCGGCGACGTCGAACTACCAGTCGCTCACCGAGCTTTCCAGTGCACAGTGGACGGTCGGCGCGCATGGGAACCCGTTGCCGGCGCCCACCAAAATCACGCCGGACCAGATCCCCGACGTGCCGGCCCCCAACACCGGCGGCAACATCGAGGCGCTGCCGCTGGAGCCGGCGAAGTATTCGCTGGACTTCTGGGAGTCGCACGAGAGCGAGATCGTCAGTATCTCCGACGCCCGCGTGGTCGGCCCGAGCAACGACTTCGACGAGCTGTACGTGACCACGGAGCCGCAGCAGAACCCGACGCCGCGCGGCGGCACGGTCTACCTCGGCTATGACAAGATCAACACCGGCGTGCTGAAGGTCCAGTCGATCATCCCGTTCGGCCAGCAGGCGTTCCCGAAGGTCAACACAGGTGACGTGCTCACCGGCGTCACCTCCGGTCCGGTGGAGTACAGCAGCTTCGGTGGCTACACGCTCTTCGCGTCGCAGCTCGGCGCGGCGAAGGACAACCACCTGCAGAAGGAGGTCACGGCGCGCCAGCGCCCCGGCCAGCTCGCGGTGGCGACGTACAACGTCGAGAACCTCGCGCCGTCCGACCCGGACACGAAGTTCGCGCAGCTCGCGCACGGCATCGTCGACAACCTGGCCGCGCCGGACGTCGTGACCCTGGAGGAGATCCAGGACAACGACGGCGCCACCGACGACGGTGTGGTCACCGCCGACGTGACGCTCAAGAAGTTCACCGACGCGATCGTCGCGGCGGGCGGCCCGCACTACCAGTGGCGCGAGATCGACCCGACCAACGACGAGGACGGCGGCGAGCCGGGCGGCAACATCCGCGTGGGCTTCCTGTTCAACCCGGCGCGAGTGTCCTTCGTGGACCGTCCGGGCGGGAGCGCGACCTCGTCCGTGGGCGTCGTCAAGGATCACGGCAAGGTGCACCTGACGCAGTCCCCGGGCCGCGTCGACCCGACGAACGACGCGTGGACCGACAGCCGCAAGCCGCTGGCCGGCGAGTTCGTCTTCCGGGGCCGCACGGTGTTCGTGATCGCCAACCACTTCAACTCCAAGGGCGGCGACCAGCCGACGCACGGCCGGTTCCAGCCGCCGGTCCGCAGTTCCGAGGTGCAGCGCCAGAAGCAGGCGACTGTGCTGAAGGGCTTCGTCTCGCAGCTGCTCGCGGCCGACCGCAACGCCAACGTGGTGGTGGCCGGTGACCTGAACGACTACCAGTTCTCGCCGGCCCTGGCGCAGCTGACGTCGGGCGGCCTGAAGGACCTCATCGCGACGCTGCCGGCCGCCGAGCGGTACAGCTACGTGTTCGAGGGCCAGTCGCAGGTGCTGGACCACATCCTGGCTTCCGGTGCGCTGCGCGGGGTCGACTACGACGTGGTCCACATCAACGCCGAGTTCGCCGACCAGGCCAGCGACCACGACCCGCAGATCGTGCGGTTCCGGCCGTCGGCCGGGAACAAGCTGGCGGACTTGGCTTACGACCTGCAGGACTACGTGGACCAGGTGCTGGGACGGACGGCTCCGCGTAAGTAGCTCTTGCTCGGCGCCGAAGGCCACCATTGTCCGCGAATGGTGGCCTTCGGTGTGCTCGTGGTCACGGCGTTGACCGAGGTCGGGCTCTTCGCCGGGCGGTCCAGCGTGCCGAGCGCGCCGGTGTCGGGCGGGCGGGTGCAGCCGACGAGTCAGGCGCCGGCGGACCGGGTGCCCAGGTCGTACTTCCCGGGGGCCGATCACGTTCGGCAGCATCAACCCGCCTGCCGAAGGGAAACGACATCGTGGGCCGCTACCGCTCCGTTCACCAAAGGCGAGAGCAGGGTGCGGATCTGGTCGAGAACGGCGTGCTCGGCCGTGTCGCCTGCAGCCGGCAGCTCGCGGCCGACGGCACGAACCAGCTGCCGGCGGTCCCGTTGACCCGGCCACCGACGTGGTGCCGGGCAACTGGCTATTCGGCGCGCAACCAGTAGACAAAAGGCGTACGCAGCGATCACTCCGGCGAGCGTTGCCCGGAGTGGGCCGGGATTCGTACGTTCGGACCAACCGATGAGGAGGTCCGATGCGCAGGATTCTGACCGTGTGCGCTGCCGTCCTGGTGGCCGGGACGGTGGTGGCGACACCCGCGATGGCGGTGGCGGGTGGTGACATCGCGCGGCCGGCCGCGGCGCCGTGGATGGCGACGATCGCGTTCAACGGCGACCAGCCGTTGGTGCAGCGGGAAAGCTGCGGCGGCGCGCTGATCGCACCCGACCGCGTGGCGACGGCGGCGCACTGCGTCGACCACGTGGACCCGACGCACCTGGAGGTGCACGTGGGCGGCGGCACGCTGTCGGAGGATCCCGGCAGGAACGTGCCGATCAAGGGCTGGTCGGTGGAGCCGGGGTTCCGGCTGATCCCGTCACCGGTGGCGCCGGAGGACTCCGAGAAGTCCAGCGCGGCCGACGACGTCGCGGTGATCAAGCTGGCGCGGCCGGTGTTCGGGGTGCCGACGTTGCCGGTCGCCCGCACCGCGCCGGCGCCGGGATCCACTGTGGACCTCTTCGGTCACGGCCTCACCCAGGCCCCGGACCCGAAGAACCCGACGGCCGCGCTGGGTGACCAGCTGAAACACGCGCAGCTGAAGGTGCTCGACGACGGGGCGTGTGCGGCGAAACTCGCCAGCCCGGGATTGCTCGACGGCAAGTCGGTGCTGTGCACGCAAGGCGCTGCCACCGTGTGCCCCGGCGACAGCGGCGGGCCGCTCGTGCAGAACGGCCGGCTCGTGGGCATCGTCAGCTTCGGCGGCGAGACGGCGGGCAAGCAGTGCGGCGAGCCGACCGTCGACGGGTTTACCGATGCCGCCGTGGCGCGCTCGTTCCTGACTCAGCCACGCCCGCCGCTCGCGCCGATGGCCGCCGCGGACCCGGTCATCACCGGCACGAAGGCCGCCGGCAACACGCTGACCTGTGCGGCTCCGAAGTGGACGGTCAAGCCCGACAAGGTCGAGTACGCCTGGTACTTCAACCAGGTCGACCCGGCGAACGACTTCGAGTTCTTCGTCCCGGTTGAAGGGGCGACCAGCCCGACCCTGACCGTGACGAGCGACCTCGCCGGTCACAAGCTGAACTGCGGGATCAAGGCCACCACAGCGGGCGGCACGATCCTCCAGTACACCGACATCGTCTGACAACCGGTACGACAAGCACGACGCGACAACCAGCGCGGCCGGGCCGAAAGCCGGCTGCGCGTCAGCGTTTCGCTCGCCACCCCAGCGCCAGCACCGCCTGCACCAGCTCCTGGTACGACGGCTTCACTTCCTCGAGGTACCGGTCCAGGTACTGCGGCCGCGCCGTCGACACCGGCTGCGGATCGTCGGCCGGCTCGAGGAAGTTGAGCCGGGCGACGTTGTGCAGGGCCATCTTCCACCAGCGGGAAGCGCGTTCCGCCGCCTTCTCCTCGCGTTCCTTTGCGGCGGAGACGGCGGCGTGCGCGTCGGCGAGCTGGTGGTCGATTTCGTCGGCGCGGGCAAGCTCCCAGGCGCGCAGGTTGTCGGCGGAGCCGCGGGCCAGGCCGACGATCTCCTTGTAGCGCATGGCCGCGCTGGCGTCGTCCGTCATACCGGGTCTCCCGTCTGCTCGGGGCGCTGGAAGGGGATGATCACTTCCGGAGCGCCGTGCTTGGTTCGGTCGAAGAACAACGCACGGCCCTGGCGCGGCGACCAGTGCACGACCTGGCCGGCGGCGAACGGGGAAAGCTCGTTGCCCTGCACGTCGAGCGCCGCCCAGGTGCCGATGTCGTCGGTGCCGCCGAAGCCGAGCGTGTCCTTGAGGCGCGCGATGCTGCGCCACCAGCCGATGGTGTGCACGCCGTGGCCCGGGCCCGTCTTGAGCACCGTGCGCAGGTGGTCGAGGCCGCTCTTGAGCTGACCGGGGGCCTTGGTCTCCAGCGCGGGCAACGCGGCGTCCACTCCGTACAGCAGCAGGATCCGAGCCGGACCACCGAGATGTCCGTCGACGATCGAGGTCAGCAAGGCCGTCAGGTCGTCGATCAGGTCCGCGACGTGGCCCTCGGCGCGCAGCCGTTCCGTCAGCTCCAGGACGGCCGGCGCGCACGCCTCGATCGGGCAGTGCAGCACGAACTCGACTTCGCCGAGGTCGTACTGCCGCGCCAGCGACCGCGCCGCGGAGTCCATGATGGACAGTGCCTCGGCCGACGCGCCGCCCAGCACCGCGACGTTGCGGCCCGGCGCGCGGGGCAACTCCACGCCCTGTGCGGCCTCCGTCACGTCGATCGACTGGCCCAGCAGCGCGCGTGGGCGGGAGGTCGGCTTGAGCTCCGTATACGCCGGGAACTGTTCCAGCACCGGCGAATGCGCGCCGTCGAACAGGCGGGGGCGCGGGAAGCGTCCGGAGTAGAGCTCCCACAGCTTGTGCTGCAAGTCGACGAACACGTTGCGGCTGCTGGCGTCCGGGATGTGCGCGAGCAGGTTTCCGTGCGCCACGCCGGAATCGTGGTTGATCACGGCGTGCCACTTCGGCGCGGACACCGCCGCGTTGTTCGTCTCCGCCAGCACGCGCCGCGCCTTCGGCATGGCGATGCGCAGCGTGCACTGCTCGAACACCGCGGGCTTGCCCCAGAACGCTTCGATGCCGGCGACGTCCTGGCTCGCCAGCACGAGGTGGATGCCCTGCGAACGCCCGCGCCGCGCGATGTCCTCCAGCAGCTGCGTGGCCGTGGCCGTGACCTGGTCGCGGCCGGCGAACAGGTACTGGAACTCGTCGATCACGGCGACGATCCGCGGCCAGTGCCCGCCCGGGTCCTGCTCGCGCAGGTCGGCCAGGTTCGTGACCTCGTGTTCCTTGGCCGCGGCCGAACGCCGGCGCAGCTCGTCGGCGAGGAATCGCAGCAGCGCCAGGCCGAACTCACGGTCGGTGTTCACGTTGACACCCACGAGCTTCGCGTGTGGCAGCCAGCTCGCGTCCTTGCGGCCCGGCGCGAGGCCCGCGAACGAGACGCCTTCCTTGAAGTCCAGGAGGTACAGCGCCAGCTCGTCCGGCGTGTACCGCGCGGCGAGGCTGCCCAGCAGCGCGTAGAGGAAGTTCGTCTTTCCGGAACCGCTCGGGCCGCCGATCAAGGCGTGGGGGCTCGCGTCGCCGATCACGACCTCGACGGCCTCACCCTCGTAGAACCCGACGGGCGCGCGCAGCTCCCGCGCCGAGCTCTCCCGGCCGAACTCCGTCGGCAGCAGGTCGGCGAACGACCGCGGCCCGCCTTGCTTGGCGATCAACGCTTCCGCGATCCGCCCGGCCGCCCGGATCACCTGTCCGGACGGCAGCGGCGGATCGAGGTCGACGACGAGGTCGGTGCCCGTCATGCTGCTGATCGTGCGCCGCTCGTCGAGCAGGCTCAGCGACTCGATCGACGCGCTCACGGCCGTGGGCACGTCGATGAGGATCAGGCAGATCCCGGCGGCGAGCGCGCCGCTGGCCACGCGCTTGAGGTCGCGCGCGAGCTCGGGTTCCAGCGTTTCGCCGTTGCCGTAGAGCACCGCGATCCGGTACGGCTCAATCCGTTGGTTGCTGGCGCGCCGCAGCTCCCGCAACGACGTGTGGCCGGCCTGCATGCCGGTGGCGTGGATGCGGCGGATGTGGCCGGCCAGCTCGTCGAGCAGGTCTTCCAGCCGCGTCGGGTCGTAGAGCGACAGCGCGCTGGTGCGGCTGATCGGGTAGAGGTCGGGCAGGATCGCGGTGAGCTGCCCGATGTCCCACAGGTGGATCTTCACGGCGCCGGGCTCGAACGTCGAGAGCACCCGCATCAGCAGGTTCTGCACGATCCCGTCGATCACCGGACGCGTTTTGGGCGCCGAGGTGATCTGCAGGTGCGACTCGTCGAGCAGGGGCACGGCGACGTCGAACGTCCGCGAGATGTCGCGGCCGGCCGCCGTCGCCGAGCCCACGCGCCACAGCCCCGGCGCCGTGATGCCGGGGTTGGTCCCCACCCGGCCGAGCCATTCGCTCGGCGGCCGCCCCGCGGGACCCGGTGCGTTGGCCGCCACCAGATCCCGCAGAGCGCCCGGACCCGAGCTCCAGTCGGTGTAGAACGCGTTGCGCACGCCGCCGAGCGAAGCGAAAACCTCGTGCGCGGCCGGATGCCGTGCCCACTCCGTCTGCTGCTCGGCGTTGGCGTGGTTCATGCCGACGCGCACGATTTCCTGCTCGAGCGCGAGCCGCGCCACGTCGGCCTCCGCGGCTTCGCGGGCGCCGGCGGCGGCACCGAGCACGAGCCCGATCTGGTGCCGGACCCGGTCCAGCGCCGTCTGAACACGGTTGCGCTGCTCGGCGGATTTACTGGCCATCGGTGTCGCTCATACTGCGCCGTTCGTTACTAATCCGGCCACAGGCACGGCCGCATGGCTTGCGTAGCAATGGTCACCTCTTTCAGAGGGGGCGGCCTACTTTTGGCCGGATTAGTAACGAGGTCGTCCCTACAGGCGTGACTGGTATCCGCTCACCAGGTTGTCGGCGGCGGCTAGGCGGGTGAGGAGATGGTCGAGTCCCTCGTCGGCCTGGTCCAGTTGCGTCGGCAGCCAAGGATCGGCCTTGGCCTGTGCGTCGACGAGCGCTCTGCGGGCGTCCCCGAGCAGGGACTTGGCCCGCTCGGCGTGGGCGCGCCCGTCGGTGAGGCCCGTCATCGCGGCGGTGAGCAACTGGTGGATCTCGGCGAGTCCCGACATGCGGTTACAACCGGGCCGAGTAGGAGTCGGCCGACGAAATGCTGGCCTGGATGGTGCTTTGCATCCCGGTGATTCCGTTCAGCGCTTCGGCCAGCAGGCCGTGGGCCTGGTTGACCTCGTGCTGACTGCTGCCCTGCGTCGCCTGGGAAAGCGACAACTGGGCTTCTTCGAGAGATTGCGCTGCCTGCTGCAGGGCGGCGATGCTCGCGGACGCCTTCTCGTTCGCGAGCGCGATGCCAGCGCGGATCTCTTCCACTCCGGGCATGGGGGCGGACTCCTCGGTGCGTCGGGGCTGGAACGACCACGTACAAACTTAGCGTGATCAGGTGTCTTCGGTAAGTGAGGAACTGGGGGAGAATCGACAAGGCCCCGGACGTGGGTGACGTCCGGGGCCTCGCGGGCAGCGGTCGGTAACGGGACCCCCGAACCGTGTTCCAGCCATGGTGACCTGCGGTTTTCGAGGCTCGCGCGCGAGTGGCCGCGCCCAGGTCAGGCCGGTATTCGTGACACCGATGAACCTCTCCGAACTTCTACGATCGAGTCTGCGGAGGAGACTAGCGGGTGGGATCGGGGTGGGTTTCGGAGGTCCTCGGCTAGCCCCTGGCCTGCGCGGGTGTCGATCAGCAACGCTTCGGCAACGGCCGCCGCGCGGACGCGCACCGGAGAAATCGGGTATATGAAAGGAAATTCGCGTTTCCGGAAGTTGGGTGCGGCTTCGCCCTCTTCGCGGGCCGGTCACGCGCGCCGAGGAACCGCGGCCGCGCAACAAGAGTGGCGTGTCGGCCAAACCCGTGAACGACAAAACGCCGGGCTGCTCGTGAAAGCTGCCCGGCGCTTCGCCTGGTACTGCGGCGGAGGATACAGGATTCGAACCTGCGAGGGCGTGAACCCAACACGCTTTCCAAGCGTGCGCCTTAGGCCGCTCGGCCAATCCTCCGTGGAGAAGGGTACCGGATGGGGTGGTGCGGTCCCGCAGGTGGGCCGGGGGTGGCGATCAGGCGGGGACGACGTCGGCGACGACGATGGTGATGTTGTCCGGGCCGCCGCCGTCGTTGGCGAGGGTGATGAGGGCGGCGACGGCTTCGTCGGGGGTGCCGGCGGCCAGGGTCTCGGCGATGGCGGGTTCGCCGGCGCCGGCGGTGAGGCCGTCGGAGCAGAGCAGGAGGCGGTCGCCGGCGGCGGGGGTGAACTCCCAGACGTCCGGGTCGCCCGAGCCGGTGCTCTGGAGGGCCTTCATGAGCAGCGAGCGGCGCGGGTGGTCGACAGCGTCGGCCTGGGAGATGCGGCCGTCTTCGACGAGGGCCTGCACGAGGGTGTGGTCGCGCGTGATGCGGTGCAGCTCGCCGTCGCGCAGGAGGTAGCCACGGGAGTCGCCGATGTGGGCGGCGGCGAAGCGGACGCCGTCGAAGAGCACGGTGGTGAGCGTGGTGCCCATGCCGTGGGTGGCGGGGTCCTGCTCGGCGACCTCGGTGAGGCGCTCGCCGACGCGCCGGACGCCGTCGGCGAGGGTGCTCTGGAGGTCGAGCGAGGTGAGATCGAGCGAGCGCAGCTCGGAGTCCAGGCTCGCGAGCACGCCGACCGCGGTGGCACTGGCCACTTCCCCGTGGGGCTGACCACCGATACCGTCGGCCACAGCGAGCAGGCGTCCGCTGGCGTAGACGGAGTCCTCGTTGATCGAGCGTCGTCGCCCGGTGTCGGAGCCCGCGGCGTAGCGCAGGGTGAACCGGGTCTGGTTGGTGACCATGCCACCATGAAACCATCGGTTGACTGAGTTAACAAGCAAAACGATGGAAACTGCAGTCATCAGCTATCGTGCTGGCCATGGACGACACCGCGACGGTCAGCGCCGCCGACATCGCCCGGCTCGCGGGAGTGCGTCGCGCCGCGGTGAGCAACTGGCGGCGGCGCCACGACGACTTCCCGCGCCCGGTCGGCGGCACCGCGTCCAGCCCGCTGTTCTCGCTGCCCGAGGTGCAGGCGTGGCTGGCCGGTCGTGGCCGGCCCGTGGAGCTCACGCCGATCGACCTGGCGTGGCAGCGGCTGCGCGCCCTCGGCGACGATCTCGAGCTGGGCACCCGTGTCGCCGACGCCGGTGAGTACCTCGCCCACGCCACGGAACGCCCTCACGACGACCCCGAGCTGCTCGCCCTCCTCACCGAGGTGGCCACGACGAACGGTGCGGCCTGGACGTTCGAGCAGCTCTGCGAGCGCTACTTCGAAGCTCACGCCCGCCGCGTCTCCCCGACGACACCCGCGTACGCGAGCCTGATGGTCCGCCTCACCGGCGCGAAGGGGGCCACCGTGCTCGACCCGGCGTGCGGCTTCGGGTCCCTGCTCCTCGCCGCCGAAGCCACCCTCGCCCAGGGGCAGGACAGCGACCCCGCCACCGCTCGCATCGCCGCCCTGCGCCTGCGTCTGCACGGCGCCGACACCGAGATCCACGCCGGCGACTCCCTCCGCGAAGACGCCTTCACCGGCCGGCAGGCCGACGTCGTCCTGTGCGACCCGCCGTACAACGAACGCGCGTGGGGCCACGAAGAGCTCGTCGGCGACCCGCGCTGGGAGTTCGGGCTGCCGCCGCGCGGCGAGTCGGAGCTGGCGTGGGTGCAGCACTGCCTGGCGCGCGTGAAACCCGGCGGCACCGTCGCCATCCTCATGCCCGGCGCCGCCGCCGGCCGGCGCAGCGGCAAGCGCATCCGCGCGAACCTCCTGCGCGCCGGCGCCCTGCGCGCCGTGCTCACCCTCGCTCCGGGCACCGACCTCTGGGTGCTCACCAGACCCGAGCCCGGCACCCGCGCGCCCGCCACCGCGCTGATCGCCGAGACGACCGTCGACGACGCCGAAGCCCTCTGGCGCGACCACCTCGGCAACGGCACCGGCGAGCGCATCATCGACCTCCTCGACGACGACGTCGACCTCACTCCGGCCCAACGCCGCACCGCTCGCGAAGACCTCGGCGAGGCTTTCCTTGCCGCACAGCGGCTTTTCGGCCGCGTCGGCCTCGACCTCCCGCCGCTGCAGCCGACGGGTGAGGAGCCGCCGCACACCACCATCGGCGAGCTCGTGCGGGCCGGTGCGGTGGAGATCCACCACGCGCCCGCGCGCACCGGCGACGGCGACGAACCCGTCCTCACCCCCGACGACGTCCTGGCCGGCCGCGCCCCCACCGGCTACGCGGCTCCCGACGGCGCGGCCGTGATCGCGCACGAAGGCGACGTGATCGCGTCCGTCACCGGAGCCGTCAGAGTCCACAGTGGACCACCCGTGCGGCTCGGCCCCGCGCTTTCGCTCTACCGCGTGGATCCCGTCCACCTCGACGCCGAGTTCCTCGCCGGCTGTCTGCGCGCGGCCGATTTCCCCGTGCACAGCGCGTCGACCCGAATCGACACGCGGCGCCTCAAACTGCCGCGTTACCCGCTGGCCGAACAACGCTCGTACGGCGCCGCGTTCCGCGCCCTCGCCGAATTCGACCGGGCGCTGCGCGAGACGGCGGAAATCGGCCGTGACCTGGTCCGGCTAGGCTTTGCGGCGCTCGCCGAAGGACGGCTGCGGCCCGGCGCCTGAAGGGAACCCATGCTCATCGCCGATCGCTACGAGGTCGACGAGCTGCCGCTGGGCCGCGGCGGGATGGGGGCGGTGCACCGCGGGCACGACCGGCGTCTCGACCGGCGCGTCGCCATCAAGCTGCTGCGCCTGCCCGGCCGCGACGAAGAGCTCGAAGAACGCTTCGCCCGCGAAGCCCGCATCCTCGCGACGCTCGACCACGCCGGCGTACCCACGCTGTACGACTTCGGCACCCACGACGGCCGGTTGTTCCAGGTCATGCAGTTCATCGACGGAGTCACGGTCGCCGACCTTCTCGCCGAGCACGGCCCGTTGCCGGTCCCGTGGGCGGCGGCGATCGCGGCGCAGGCGGCCGCCGTGCTCGCGGCGGCCCACGCCCGGTCCGTCTGCCACCGTGACCTCAAGCCCGCCAACCTCATGCTCTGCCCCGACGGCAGCGTGAAGGTGATGGACTTCGGCCTAGCCGTGCTGCGTGAAGCCGACGTCGCCCGCTTCACGCGCGCCGGGCAGCTGCTGGGCACGCCGTCGTACATGGCGCCAGAGCAGATCCAGCGCGGCCTCGCAGAGCCGCGAAGCGACCTGTACGCGCTGGGCTGCGCGTTGCACGAGATGCTCACCGGTCGCCAGCTCTTCACCGGCCCCACCGCGTACGCCGTGTTCGAGAAGCAGGTGAAGGACGCGCCTGCCGCCGTGCCGGGGATCCCCGCCGCGCTCAACGCCCTGCTCGCCGAGGCCCTCGCGAAGGACCCGGCGGACCGCCCGGCCGGTGCCGACGCGTTGTACGCGCGGCTGGGCCCGTTCGTCCGAGATCTGCCGCCGCTGCCGGGTTTCCTGCACGCCGTGCCGAGTCCAGCGCGGATGTACGCGCGCGTGGTGGCGCAGGTCCGGGGATGACGAAATCCTCCCGGCCCGGGTGCGGTCGGGAGGATTTCGCGGCGAGGGCGGCGAGGGCGTCAGGCCCGCACCGCCGGCCGGCTCTGCTCGGTCAGCGGGAGGCCGCGCTGCTGGATGCGGCAGTAGGTCAGCGCGTTCTGGACGCCGATGCTCAGGCCCAGCGTCAGCAGGATCGACGCCGAGGTGAGGCCGCTGCCGAAGCCCAGGTAGCCGCCGAGGAAACCGAAGCCGATGCGGGCACCGATGGTCGCGAGCCACAGCACGAGGGTCAGCGCCGAGCCCTTCTGGAACGTGGTGGCGCCGCGCGCGGTGAGCGTGGTGCTGGCGCTGCGGGCGAGGCCGAGCACGACCAGCACGGCGATGTCCGCGCCGAGCAGCGCCAGCTCGCCGGTGCTCGCCTTCTGCAGCGCCTGGGCAGTGGTGAACACGCCGATGGCGGTGAGCACGATCGGCATCGTGACCAGCGACTTGCGGCTCAGCAATGTGCCGCGCAGCTGCTTGTAGACCACGCGGTAGAAGACGAGGGCCGCGATGGCGAGGTAGGCGAGGATGGTCAGCGGGTTCATCGGGGCTCCTTGGTCGGTGGTAGTAGCCAGATTCGTCCTTCCGACCTGCCGTTGCGTCGGCTCACGGGCGGGTCCCGGGTGGATCCTCGCGTCCACCCGGAGGTGGAGCCGCGCCGAAATCGTGACCTTCGTGCCGCAACCACGCCGGGGAGACGGTCGTCTATCCCCGTGACAAGTTCGACCGACGAGTTTCACCCTGGGGGTACCGGATCGTGAAGAGGCTTCTGGTGGGGATCGCGGCCGTGGCCGGTGCGTTCGTGCTCGCCGCGTGTTCCGGCGGCGGCGCGTCGCCCGCCAACGTGACCGGCGGCGGCGCGGTGCAGGCCGGCGCCGGCGGTGGCGCGCCGACGACCTCCGCGATCACGTCGAGCAGCGCGCCCGCGACCACGAGCAGCGCCCCGGTCACCACCAGCTCGCCCGCCACGAGCACGTCGAAGCCCAAGCCCACGAGTACCAAGCCCACGAGCACCAAGCCCACGAGTACCAAGCCCAAGCCCACCACGACCAAGCCGAAGCCGGTGACGACCACGGCAAACGTCCCGTGTGCCAAGGCCGCCGCCGCGTCGGGCACGGCCGCGTGCGTGGACATCTCGGCGCACAAGGCGTGGCTGCTGAAGGACGGCAAGGTGATCTACGGCCCCGTCTCCATGCTGCCGGGCCGCAAGGGCCACGCGACACCGACGGGCTCCTTCCGCGTGCTGTCGAAGGAAAAGATGCACTACAGCCGTGAATTCGACAACGCGCCCATGCCCAACTCGGTCTTCTTCTACCCCGGCGACGCCTTCCACACCGGCAGCCTGAAGACCTACTCGCACGGCTGCGTGCACCTCTCGGCGACGTCGTCGCTCAGGTTCTTCAACACCCTCCACGTCGGCGACGTCGTGCAGGTCGTGCCCTGACGGGTGGGTGAAACGCGAAGTGGGGGCGCCGGTCGAACCGGCGCCCCCACTTCGCGTGCGGGATCGTCCGGTAGGTGTCCGGCGAGAGCGGGAGCCGGGAGAGGGACACGGGAACGTTTCTGCCGACGCGCGCGGGGCGAGACCGAGAACGGTCAGGGCGGCCAGTGCCGAGGTCACCCACCCGGGGCGTGCTCAGGTGTTCGAGTATCCCCAGCGTCCGCAGGTCCGGGTGACCTTCGCCGACCGATGCGGGCACTTAACGCGATTCACCCGGATGTGGTAACGGCGTCCTCTTCGTGAGCGATAACCGATCACTCACGAAGGCGCACCGCATGGCCTGGAACAAGTTCCGCTCGCTGCTCACGGCTGCCGTGCTGGCCGTGGCGCTGGTCCCCACCACCGCGTCCGTGGCGGCGGCCGACGACGTCGCGCCGACGTTGCCCGCCGGCTTCGTGCTGCGGGACACGCCCACCGGGCTCTCGCCCTACGACTTCACCGACTTCGCATGGCTGCCCGACGACAGCGTGCTGGCGCTGGGCAAGAGCGGTGCCGTCAACTGGGTCCCGGCCAACGGCGCGGGCGCCCCCGTGCGGATCGCGAACTTCGCGGTCGAGACGCAGGGCGACATGGGGCTCACCAGCATCGCGCTCGCCCCGGACTACGCGAGCTCGCACCAGATCTACCTCAACCGCGCCGTGAGCACGGGCGGCGGCCAGTACGTGCTGCGGGCCGCGCGCTTCACCGTGACCCTCGACGGTTCGGGCCACCCCGCCGGGCTCACCGGCGAAAAGGTGATCTTCGAGCTGCCTGGCAGCCAGTACTACATCCACGGCCTCGACACCGTGATCCCCGCGCCCGACGGCACGCTCTGGTACTCCGTGGGCGACAACGGCGACGCCGGCAAGACCAACGAGGTCGCCTTCGCGGCGCTCGACCTGGACTCACCGTCCGGCAAGATCCTGCACGTCACGCCGGATGGCAAGGGTGTGCCGAGCAACCCCTTCTACCCCGATTCGGCCCCGGATTCCACGCGTAGCAAGGTGTTCGCCAGCGGCTTCCGCAACCCGTTCCGCTTCGCGCTCGACCCGAAGAGCGGACTGCCCGTGGTCGGCGACGTCGGCTGGTACCTGTGGGAAGAGATCGACGTGGTGCAGCCCGGCGCGAACCTCGCGTGGCCGTGCTGGGAGGGCAGCCACCCGACGCCCGGCTACAGCACTGACCCCCGCTGCGCCCACGTCGTCAACACGCCGCCGCTGTGGGAACACCAGCACGGCACCGGGCCGACGAACGGCAACAGCGTCACCGGCGGTGTTGTCTACAGTGGAACGACGTACCCGGCCGCGTACCAGGGCGCGTACTTCTTCGGCGACTACGCGGGCCAGCAGCTATGGACGCTCAAGTACAACGCGCAGGTCGCCCTCACGCAGCCGCCGGTGAACCCGCCGCCGTTCGCGAACATCGGCGGGGTCACGCGGATCTCCGCGGCGCCCAACGGGGACATCGTGTTCGCTGACCTCAACGGCAGCCGCCTGCGCCGCCTGAGCTACTCCACGAACAACGCTGCGCCGGTCGCGGTGGCCACGTCGTCCACCGATCCCGACACTCGCACGGTCTCCTTCGACGGCAGTGGTTCCTACGACTTCGACGGCGACGCGCTCACCTACACCTGGAACTTCGGCGACGGCACCACGGCGACGGGGGTGACGGCGAGCCACCAGTACGGCGCGGGCACGTCGTTCACGGCCACGCTCACCGCTCAGGATCCTTTGGGTGCCGAGGGGGCCACGACGGTCGCGGTCGCGCCGGGCAACCACTCGCCCGACCTGGCACTGTCTACTCCAGACAAGGCCTTCGCCGTCGGGGAGTCGGTTTCCCTGACCGCCTCGGCCACCGACGAAGAGGACGGCACACTGCCGGTCACGTGGACGTCGCTGATCCGGCACTGCCCCGACCTCGGCGCGTGCCACGTGCACCCCGACGACGGTGCGACCGGCCCTTCGCTCTCCGTGCCGTTCACCGACCACACCGACTCGCGCATGGAGTTCACCGCGACGGTCACCGACAGCGCCGGCGTGAAGGCGAGCAAGACATACGTCGCCATGCCGCGCCAGCACCGGCTCACGCTCGTGAGCACGCAGCCGGCCGCGCTCAGCATCCCCAGCGAGGGCGGCGTGAGCAGTGCGATGGTGACCGAAGGCGCGACGTTCGACGTGACGGCGGTGCCGCTGGGCAGCGACGGCGCGTCGAAGTTCACCGGCTGGCAGGACGGGCCGGCCACCGCGTCGTGGTCGATCACCGTCGGCGCGAGTGACACGACGCTGACCGCGAACTACGCCGACGCGATCGACCAGCGCTACGCGGCCGAACCCGCGCTGCGCACGCTCGTGGGCGCGGCGACAGGTCCCGAGGTGGTCGACGGCCCGGTGCACTACCGCCCGTACGCCAACGCCCGCCTGTACTGGACGGCGGGGACCGGCGTGCGCGAGATCGGCGGCCAAATCCTTGCCGAGTACCTCGCGATCGGCGGGCACCAGGCTTACGGGCCGCCGGTGACCGACGAGACGCGAACGCCCGACGGCGTCGGCCGCTTCAACCATCTGCAGGGCACGCCGGGCACGCAGGCGGCGTCGATCTACTGGACGCCGTCGACGGGTGCGCACTCGATCCAGGGCCTGATCCGCGCGAAGTGGGCGGCGCTGGGCTGGGAAAAGACGCTTGGCTACCCGATCAACGACGAGGCCGGCACCCCCGACGGCGCCGGCCGGTACAACCACTTCACCGGCGGCGGCTCGATCTACTACACCGCGGCCACGGGTGCGCACTGGATCAACGGGGCGATCAAGCAGAAGTGGGCTGCGTACGGCTGGGAGCGCGGGCTCGGTTATCCGACCACGGACGAATCGGTGACTCCGGACGGCGTCGGCCGCTACAACCACTTCACCGGTGGCGCCTCGATCTACTGGATGCCGTCGACGGGCGCGCACGAGATCGGCGGCGCAATCAAGCAGAAGTGGGCGGCGTACGGCTGGGAGCGCGGGTTCGGCTACCCGACCACGGACGAAACCGCGACGCCCAACGGAGCCGCGCGCTACAACCACTTCACCGGCAACGCGTCGATCTACTGGAGCCCGGCGACGGGCGCGCACAACGTGAAGGGTGAGATCCGCAAGCGCTGGGCCGCACTCGGGTGGGAGAAGTCGTACCTGGGGCTGCCGACATCGGACGAGTACCGCTACGGCGGCAACGGGTTCCGCAGCGACTTCCAGGGCGGCTACATCGTGTGGACGCCGGCAGGGGCCCTCGACCGCCGCTGGTGAGTGGCCCGAGTCACCCGCGCTGGTTCCGACGTGGGTGATCTGTCCATTGTGGGCGTTCCCGACGGGTGAGAAGTGCCCGTGCGGACGGTAAGTCAGGAACTTTCAGACAAGCGTTCGTGGGGTAACTTCACGGAAGATCATCGAGAAAGGTCTTCCATGCGCAAGCTCGCCACGGTCGCCGTCGCCGGCGTTGCCACCCTCGCCACCCTGTTCGTGCCGTCCGTCGCGTCGGCCACGCCCGGTCGTGGCGTCAGCGCGACCCTGATCTCCCAGTGGACGGCCGGCAACACCGACTTCGTCCTGCGCGAGATCACCCTCGCCCCGGGCGGCTCCACCGGCTGGCACACCCACGAGGGGAACCTCTACGGCTGGGTCCGCTCCGGGACGCTCACTCACTACGAGTCCGACTGCGCCATCGACGGCGTCTACCACCAGGGCGCCCCCATCATGGAACCGGCCGGCGCCGATCACGTCCACATCGGCCGCAACGAGGGCACCACGCCGATGGTCCTCGACGTCCTCTACGTCCTGCCCCACGGCGCGCCACTCTCGGACGACGCGGCGAACCCGGGCTGCAGCTTCGACTGAACCCGCGCCGGAGCCGGGGTGCCGCGGTCGGGGGCGGCACCCCGGTTCCCGCCGGTTCAGAGGAGGTCGGCGGGCCGCGTGCCCTTCGAGGTGAGCGGCAGGCCGAGCGCGACGCGTTCGACCAGCCAGCTGCTCGGCCGGTAGCGGGGATCCCCGGTGGACTGGTACAGGCCGGTGAGGACGCGGAGCACCTTGTCGGGACCGACGAAGTCGCCCCATTCCAGGGGGCCGCGTGGGTAGCCGAGGCCGAGGCGGACGGCGGTGTCGATGTCGGCCGGGTCGGCCAGGTTCTGCGCGGCGATGGAGCACGCCGTGTTGACGATCGAGGCCAGCAGGCGCTGCGCGACGGGCGCGGGGCCGTCCTGCACGATGGTCACCGGGCGGCCCGTGGCGGCCAACGCGCCCCACGCGGCGCGGCCCGCGGCGGGGTCGAGTCCCGGGTGGACGGACAGCGTGAGGCGGCCTTCGTAGCCGCCCAGGGCGTCCACGCCGCAGACGCGCGAGGCGGGTAGACCGGCGCGGGCGGCGGCGTCCAAAGTGGACTCGCCGCGGAGGGACACCAGCAGCACTGCGTCGGGGTACGCGTCGGCGACGACCTGCACGCCGGCGCCGGCGAGCAGGCGGCCGAGGCGGTCCTCGGCGGTGAACACGGGCTTGGCCGGGGCCGGCGGCGCGGCCGGCTCGGGTGCGACTTCCTGCTTGCCGTCGACGTAGCTGTAGAAGCCCTCGCCGTTCTTGCGGCCGAACAGCCCCGCCGCCACGCGCGGGCGCGTCAGCCAGGACGGGCGCAGCCGCGGCTCGGAGTGGAAGCCGCTCCAGATGCTTTCGAGCACGGCGTGGGAGACGTCGAGACCGGTGAGGTCGAGCAGCTCGAACGGCCCGAGCTTGAGCCCCAGCACGTCGCGCGCGATGCGGTCGACGTCCACCGGCTCGGCGATCGACTCGGACAGGATCTGCAGCGCCTCGGTGTTCAGGCCGCGCCCGGCGTGGTTGACCAGGAAGCCCGGCGCGTCCTTCGCGAGCACGGGTTCGTGACCCCAGCGGCGCACCAGTTTCCCCGCTTCCGCCGGCAGCCACTCGGCCGTGCGGACGCCCGGGACGACCTCGACCAGCCGCATCAGCGGCACGGGGTTGAAGAAGTGCAGGCCGATCACGCGCGTCGGGTCGGTCAGGCCCGCGGCGATCTCCGTGACCGACAGCGAGCTCGTGTTGGTGGCGAACACCGTGTCGGGTCGGCAGACCTGCTCGAGCTTGCCGAACAGCACGCGCTTGGCCTCGAGGTCCTCGCGCACGGCCTCGATCACGAGGTCCACGTTCGCGGCCGGCGCGGACGGCGCGGCCACCATCACCAGGCGTTCCTTGGCGGCGCGCCCCTCGTCCTCGGACAGGCGGCCCTTGGTGACCAGCTTGTCGAGCATGGTGTGCACGTGGTCGAGCGCAGAGCGCACCGCGTCGAGATCGAGGTCGGCCAGCTCGACCGTGACCCCGCCGGTCGCGGCGAGCTGGGCGATGCCGCGCCCCATCACGCCGGTCCCGACCACCCGGACCCTGCTCACCCGCTCGGCCCATCCCGCCACGTCGAACCACCTTCCCCACGAAGTCGTCACCGGCGAACGTACCGTCTCGACGCCGCGGGTGAACCGTCTCGGGAGGGCTAGTTCACAGCTCGGGACTTCACGGCCGGGACTTCACAGCCCCACGAAGTCGGCCATCTGTCCGGTGAGGTGCTCGAAGTAGGCGTCGGACGGGTCGACGCTGCCCACGTACTGCCCGAACAGCTCGAAACTGATCGCGCCGAACAGCTGCGTCCACGCGCCGATCAGCCGGGTCACGACCTCGGCCGGCGCGTGCGCGCCCAGGGCCCGGGCAAGGGCCTCGGCCTGCCCGCGCAGCTCGGCGGACATCGGCGCCGTGACGGCCGGCTCGTGCGGGTCGGCCTCGAGCAGCACCTTCGCCATCGCCTGCGCCACGCGCGCGGCGGGCACGATCGTGTCCTGTGGCGCCTGGTAGCCGGGGATCGGCGAGCCGTAGATCAGCGCGTACTCGTGCGGGTGCGCCTTGGCCCACGCGCGCGTGGCCTGCCAGACGGCGTGCCAGCGCGTGCGCGGGTCGCCGGTGCCCGGGTCGGCCTTCTCCGCGGCCTCGCCGACGGCGTCGTAGGCGTCGATGATCAGCTCGGTGAGCAGGCGGTCGCGGCTGGGGAAGTAGCGGTAGAGCGCCGAGGACACCATGCCCAGCTCACGCGCGACCGCGCGCAGCGACAACCCGTGCGCGCCGACCTCGGCCAGCTGGCGGCGGGCTTCGTCCTTGATCTCCCGCGTCAGCTCGGCGCGGGCGCGTTCGCGGGCGGTCTTGGTGGCGGTCATGGGGGCCAGTGTGCCACTTCGAGAGCGTTGCACACAATGGAGAGCGCCGCTCTTGACGCGGAGCGCGTTATCGTGTTCACTGATCTCAACAGAGAGCAGTGCTCTCGCTGAACTGGAGGTCCCGAGATGAACACCGGGAAGCGCTACGTCAAGCCCGCCAAGGCCACCAACTCGTTCAACAACTTCGTGCAGTGGCTGACCAAGCGGGGCGTGAGCGTGGTGGGCAGCCGCGTGCTGATGGTCCGCGGCCGCAAGACCGGCGAGATCCGCGAGGTGCCGGTGAACCTGCTGCCGTTCGAGGGCGGCCGCTACCTGGTCGCGCCGCGCGGCGAGACGCAGTGGGTGCGCAACCTGCGCGTGGCCGGCGAGGGGCAGCTGCGCGTCGGCAAGCGCGTGGAGGGCTTCACCTACCGCGAGCTGTCCGACGACGAGAAACCCGTGCTGCTGCGCGCATACCTCAAGCGCTGGAAGTTCGAGGTCGGCGTGTTCTTCGACGGCGTGGACGCCAAGGCGCCGGAGGAGAAGCTGCGCGAGATCGCGCCGGGCTACCCCATCTTCGAGCTGATGCCCGCCTGAGCTACTTCTTCGTGGTCCGTCGAGCTGTGGCGGCGACGGTCACGACCCCGACGAGGATCGCGACCAGCCCGATCAGGAACCACAGCTTCTGACCGGTCATGAAACTGCCGGTGATGACGCCGGCGCCCTGCAGGACCCAGACGGCCCCCACCAGCACCAGCACCGCGCCGATGGCCAGCGTGATCCAGCGTTTCACGGGGATTCCTCCTAGGTGGCCTCTGTCGCGACCAGGTCGTTGCGGTAGGCGTAGCCGACGGCGTGCACACGGTCGCGCAGGCCGAGCTTCGCGAGCACGCGCGAGACGTGCGTCTTCACAGTCTCCTCGCCGACGTGAAGCTGGCGTGCGATCTCCGCGTTGCTGCGCGCGTCGGCGATGAGAAGGAACACCTCGCGTTCGCGGGAGGTGAGCCGCGCCAGCTCCGGCGGCGGCTCGGCGGCGCGGGGCTGGTGGCGAAGCCGGCCACGAGCCGGCGCGTGACAGACGGGTCGATCAACGCGGCACCCCTCGCCGCGACGCGCATGGCGGCCACGAGGTCTTCGGGCGCGAGGCTCTTGAGTAGGAAGGCGCCGGCGCGCAGGATGCGGAAGACGTACTCGTCGGCGTCGTAGGTGGTCAGGACCAGTACGCGGGTGTCGTTGCCGGGGATGGCGAGGATGGCTTCGGTCACGGCGAGGCCGTCGAGGCGGGGCATGCGGACGTCGAGGACCGCGACGTCCGGCTTGAGGCGCTGGGTTTCCGCCACGGCTTCACGCCCGTCGGCCGCTTCGCCGACGCACTCGAAGTCGGGCTGCGTGTCTCCGGCTCGATGGTGCGGAAAGGACTGGTCATGACGGGATAGCCGCGCCACGGGATCTGCCGTGCCGCACTTGCCGAGCGACGGGACTGGTCGCGACGGCTTGGTGGTGAGTGGACCGGTCGGGGTCACGTCGGTGGTGCGACCGGGCCGGTCGTGGTGTGCCGGTGGGTCGCGACGGGACGGCTCGTGCCGAGTCGGGGCCTGCGATGGGACCAGCTACGCCGACCTTGAGGTGCGAGTGGACCGGTCGTGCCATCGCAAGGGCGCGAGTGGACCGGTCGTGCGGGGGCCTGCGGTGCGAGTGGACCCGCCGTGCCGGAAACGACGACGCCGGCGGCACTTCCCGAAGGCGGTCGGGACGTGGCGCCGGCGTCGGGGGAGCCGGGTCAGTTGCCGTAGCGGCGGCGGCCCTGGCCCGGCTGTCCGGTGCCGCCCGGTTGGCCGCCGCGGGTGGCGGTCGTGGCGGGCTCCAGGGAGGTGGCGGTGGCGGTGGTGCCGTTGACCTTGGCAATGACGGTGACGTTGTCGCCGGTCTTGGGGGTCGTGGCGGACTTCTGGGTGGACGAGTCGAGGACGTAGGTCTGCTTGTAGCCGTCCTTGCTGGTCAGGGTGACGGACGTCGCGCTGATCTCGGTGATCGCGCCGGTCTGGAGGCGTTCGGTGGTGTAGCCGCCGCCTGCGTCGGTGACGACGAAGTCGCCGTGGAGGGCGTTGCGCAGAGCCGCGGCGCCGCCGAAGCCGCCCGGGCCGCCGAAGCCGCGGCCGGTGAAGCCGCCCGGGCCGCCCTGACCGCCAGGGCTGCCGAAGCCGCCGGGGCCGCCGGGGCCCTGCTGCGCCGAGGCGTCATTGGAGCTGGTGCCTGCCCAGATCGCGAGGCCGCCGCCCACGGCGATGACCACCGCGACGCCCGCGGCGATCGCCGTTTTGCGGCCCGACCACGACTTCTTCGGGGCCGCCGGTGGCTCGCCGCCAGGTGCGCCCCACGTGGCGCCCTGTGCTGGATCGGTCGTCATGGTGTTTCCTCCGGGTCTTGACTGTCCGACCGAGAGTCGCGGCCGCCGCTGTGCGGGAGCTGTGTCCGGAGTGGGTCGAGGCTGTGCAAGAGCGCCACGAACGGCTGAACGCGCGCACAGGAAACGCACAGTCGCCGCACAGCTCGGCCTGAACACCGGGCCCCAGGATGGCACCATGAGCAGTATGAACGCGACGTCGCCCGGCCGGGGCAAGGACGAGCTGCGCCGCGCCGACGGCAGCCCGGTTCGGGTGCTGGTGGTGGACGACGAGGCGACGCTGGCCGAGCTTGTCGCCATGGCGCTGCGCATGGAGGGCTGGGAGGTGCGCAGCGCGGGCGACGGAACGGAGGCCGTCCGCGTGGCGCGTGAGTTCCGGCCCGACGCCGTGGTGCTCGACGTGATGCTGCCCGACTTCGACGGCCTCGAGGTGCTGCGCCGCATGCGCGCCGAGGCGCCGTTCCTGCCGGTGCTGTTCCTCACCGCCAAGGACGCCGTCGAAGACCGCATCGCCGGCCTCACCGCGGGGGGCGACGACTACGTCACCAAACCCTTCAGCCTCGAAGAGGTCGCGCTCCGGCTCCGCGCCCTGCTCCGGCGCGCCAACGGGGTGACGGGCGCCAGCGGTTCGCAGCTCGTGGTCGGCGACCTGACACTCGACGAGGACAGCCGTGAAGTCCACCGCGGCGGCGACCTCGTGCCCCTCACCGCCACGGAGTTCGAGCTGCTGCGCTACCTCATGCGCAACCCCAAGCGGGTGCTGAGCAAGGCGCAGATCCTCGACCGCGTGTGGAGCTACGACTTCGGTGGCCAGGCCAACATCGTCGAGCTCTACATCTCGTACCTGCGCAAGAAGATCGACGCCGACCGCGAGCCCATGATCCACACGATGCGCGGCGCGGGGTATGTCCTCAAACCCGCCGGCTGACGCACCCCCGGGCCGCGCGCGCCGGCCGTGGTCGCTGCGGCGCCGGCTGATCGTGCAACTGGCGGCCCTGCTGGCGCTCGTCTGCCTGGTTGTCGGGGTGGTCACGGAGTTCGCGCTGCAGGACTTCCTCGTCGGCCAGGTCGACAAGCGCCTCGCCGCGGCGACCGACCGCGGCTTCCGCAGCGGCGACCGGCCACCGTGGATCTACGGCGACAAACCGCCCCCCGACCCGCTGCGTGTGCTCGGCCAGGGCGACGGCACCCTCGCCGTCCAGGTCCACAACGGCGCGGT
This sequence comes from Amycolatopsis sp. NPDC023774, assembly GCF_040639695.1. NCBI lineage: Bacteria > Bacillati > Actinomycetota > Actinomycetes > Pseudonocardiales > Pseudonocardiaceae > Amycolatopsis > Amycolatopsis sp. NPDC023774. The sequence continues at coordinate 103,371 of NZ_JBFAAJ010000013.1, read as the reverse complement.
GCGCGCGGCTGTGCTCAACTTCGGCTCCGCCACGCCGTCGAAGGTCAAGCCGCCGCTGCAGTCGGTCTCCACCGCGCAGCAGAAGCTGCTGCTCGGCCTGCCGCCCGACGGCCACCGCCGCACGATCGACCTCGGCGGCGACCTCGGTGAGTACCGCGTGATCGCGTCGTTCTCCCCGTCGGGCGATTTCTCGGTGGTCGGCCTGCCGCTGTCGGACGTCACGGACACGTTGTGGCGCTTGGGGTTCATCTTCGGCGGCGTCGCGCTCGGCGGCATCATCGTGGCCGGTGTCGCGGGCGCCGTGACGATCCGGCGCACCATGGCGCCGCTCGACCGCCTGGCCGCCACCGCCTCGCGCGTGTCGGAGCTGCAGCTCGACCGCGGCGAGGTGGCGCTGTCGGAGCGGGTGCCCGAAGTGGACACCGACCCGCGCACCGAGGTCGGCAAGGTCGGCTTCGCGCTCAACCGCATGCTCGGCCACATCGCCAACGCGCTGAAAGCCCGCCAGGCCAGCGAAAGCCGTGTGCGCCAGTTCGTCGCCGACGCGAGCCACGAGCTGCGCACGCCGCTGGCCGCCATCCGCGGCTACGCGGAGCTCACGCGCCGCAGCAAGGAGCAGGTGCCGCCCGACGTCGCGTTCGCCATGAACCGCGTCGAGTCCGAGTCGGCGCGCATGACGACGCTGGTGGAAGACCTGCTGCTGCTGGCCCGGCTCGACTCCGGCCGCCCCGTCGTGCCTGAGCCGGTGGACCTCTCGCGCCTGGTGGCCGACGCCGTCGCCGACTCCCACGTGGCGGGGCCCGACCACAAGTGGCGGCTCGCGGCGCCCGGCGAGCCGATCAGCGTGCTCGGTGACGCCGGCCAGCTGCACCAGATCGTGCTCAACCTCCTGGGCAACGCGCGCACCCACACCCCGCCCGGCACCACCGTGACCACGGCACTGTCTACACAGGAGGGCTGGGTGCGGCTCTCGGTACTCGACGACGGCCCCGGCATCCCGCCGGAGATCCTGCCGGACGTGTTCGAACGCTTCGCCCGCGGCGACAACTCACGTTCCCGCGCGGCCGGCAGCACGGGCCTCGGCCTGGCCATCGTCGCCGCTGTCGTGGCCGCGCACAGCGGCCGCGTCTCGGTGTTCAGCGAGCCCGGACGAACCGAGTTCGTCGCAATGTTCCCAGAGTTCCGTGACTCGGCTGTCACCCGGTCGTGAAGTTCTCACAGGGCGCGCACAGGAAGCGCACATCGGAGCCACAAACCCCGTCGTGAGCATGGCCGCATGACGAGTGCCCTCACCGCGCCCGGACCGACCACAGTGGACTCGACGCCCGCGGCCCCGTCCGCGGAGCGGCCCAGATGGGTGCGGGCGGCCGTCGCGGTGCTCCTGGCCGCGACCGCTGCGCTGTATGTCACCGATGTCGCGATTTCTGGCTGGGGGAACGACTTCTACGCCATGGCCGTACAGGCCGGCACCGAGAGCTGGAAGACCTGGTTCTTCGGCTCGCTCGATCCGGGCAACGTGGTCACGGTCGACAAGCCGCCGTTCTCGCTGTGGGTCATGGGGCTTTCCGGCCGGATCTTCGGCTTCTCCACCTGGAGCATGCTGGTGCCCGACGCGCTGGCGGGCGTCGCGTCCGTCGGCCTGCTCTACCTCGCGGTGCGGCGCCTGTCCGGCCCGGGCGCCGGGCTGCTCGCGGGCGCCGCGCTCGCGTTGACGCCCGTCGCCGCCCTGATGTTCCGCTTCGACAACCCCGACGCGTTCCTCGTGCTGCTGCTGGTCGCCGGCGGCTACTGCGTGGTGCGCGCGCTGGAGCAGGCGAGCACGAAGTGGCTGCTGCTCGCGGGTGTCGCGATCGGCTTCGGCTTCCTCGACAAGATGCTGCAGGCCTTCCTGGTGCTGCCGGCGTTCGTGCTCGCGTACGCGGTGGCGGCGCCGACGTCGCTCGGCCGGCGCCTGTGGCAGCTGCTCGCCGCGGCCGGTGCGGTGCTCGTGTCGGCGGGGTGGTGGGTGCTGGCCGTCGCGCTGTGGCCCGCCGCCGACCGGCCGTACATCAGCGGTTCGACGAACAACAGCGTGCTGGAGCTCGCCTTCGGCTACAACGGGCTCGGCCGGATCTTCGGCCAAGGCCACGGTGGGGGAGCTGCCCGGCCCGAGCTGCCCGCCGGCTTCGAGTTGCCGGACGGGGCCGGCGGCGGTGGCGGTTTCCGCGGCTTCGGCGGCGGAACGGGCCTCACGCGGCTGTTCACCGAGCAGTTCGGCGGCGAGGCGTCGTGGCTGCTGCCTGCCGCGCTGATCGGGCTCCTCGCCGGGCTGTGGTTCACCCGCCGTGCCCCGCGCACCGACCGCACGCGCGCCGCGCTGCTGCTGTGGGGCGGCTGGATGGTCGTCTCGGTCGTGGTGTTCAGCTACATGAGCGGGATCATCCACCCGTACTACACGGTGGCGCTCGCACCCGGCATCGCCGCGACGATCGGCATCGCGGCCCGCGAGCTGTGGCGCGGCCGCGCGCACCTCGCCCCCCGCGCGGTGCTGGCGTTGATGCTCGCGACCACGGCCGTGTGGGCGTTCATCCTGCTCGCGCGTACGCCCGACTGGCAGCCGTGGCTGCGCTACACCGTGCTCGTGCTGGGCGCGCTCGGCACGGCGGCCGTGCTCTTCCGCGCCGATTCGCTCCGCCGCGCGGCACCGGTGGTCGCCGTGCTCGGGCTCGTGGCGGCACTGCTCGGCACGGCGTCGTTCACCGTTGTCACGGCCGCGACCGCGCACACCGGCGGCCAGCCGTCGTCGGGGCCGGTGAGCCGGCGCGGCGGCGGGTTCCGAGGCGGCTTCGGCGGGACCGCGACGTCCACAGTGGAGCTCGATCGGCTGCTCCAGGCGACCACCACGAAGTGGGCCGCCGCGCAGACCGGCGCCATGCAGTCGGCCGGGCTCGCGCTGAGCAGTGGCAAGCCCGTGATGGCGATCGGCGGCTTCAGCGGCAGCGACCCGGCGCCGACGCTCGCGCAGTTCCAGCAGTACGTCGGCGCCGGCGAGGTGCACTACTTCGTGGGCGGCCGCGGTGGCTTCGGCGGGTTCGGCGGCAACCGCGGCACGGCCGGGCAGATCACCACGTGGGTCGAGCAGAACTTCCCCGCGACGAACGTCGACGGCACGACCGTCTACGACCTCACGCGAAAGTAACGGTCGTGTTCGCTCCACAGAGGACGAAACAGGGCCGCGCGGCGGGAACGCGACCGGCGAGCCACGCCGCGAGCGGGACCGCCGCGGCGGGCTCCACGGCCAGGCGGAACTCCGCCCACAGCCGGTCGCGTGCGACGAGCAGCTCGGCGTCGCTGACCAGCACGGACGTGACGTTCGGGGCGTTCAGGATCCGGAAGGGCACTTCGCCCACGCGGGTCGCGCCGAGCGCCGAGGCGGCCACCGAGTCGAGCGTGACGTCCACCGGCTGACCGGCCTCGAGCGCGGAGTGCAGCGCCTGGCAGCGATCCGGCTCCACGGCGAACACGCGTCTCCGGTTCGCCGCCAGGGCCGTGCCCGCCGCGAGCCCGCCACCGCCGACGGCGACCACCACGGCGTCGATGTCCGGGTCGTCCGCGACGATCTCGGCCGTCACCGTGCCCTGGCCGGCGACCACGTCGGGATCGTCATAGGCCGGCAGGTAGCGCGTGCCGGGTTCATCGCCGACGGCCAGCGCCGCGGCCGCCGCCTCCGCGTACGTGGCGCCGTGGCGGATCAGGTTCGCGCCCGCGGCCTCGATCCCCGCGGCCTTCGCGGCCGGGACGGACTCCGGCACGTACACGACCGCGGGCAGCCCCAGCGCCTGTGCAGCCGTCGCGACGCCGAGGCCGTGGTTGCCGCCTGAAGCCGTGACGACGCGGCGCGGGGCCGGTCCGGCGAGCAGCGCGTTGACGGCGCCGCGCAGCTTGAACGAACCACTGCGCTGAAGGTGCTCCAGCTTGAACACCACGGGCCGACCGTCGATTTCGGTCCGTAGCTGCGGTGTCCTCCGAACGTGTGGCCGGATGCGGTTCGCGGCTGCGGCCACGTCGGCGGGCGTCGGTGTACGCGGTGGTGTGCTCATACCGTCCATCTTCGTCCTGGGACACGCGGTCTTGAAGCGTTGTCGGGATCTTGTGCCAGTCGCTAAGCTCTCGCGCGGAAGAGCCAGGGGCCGGCCACCCTTGTTCGTTACGGTACGGGTCTCACTGTGCGTGTTGGGTTCCATGCATGGTCCTCCTTCGTGGTGTCATCCGTTCGGTATTGCTCCTTTGTGTACAGAAGTCCGCCCGCGGTGAGCGGAGGAACGGGAAGGTGACGCTGATGCGCCACGGCAGGACCCGGCCCTGGTGGGCCGGTGCGCGGGTGCTGTCGAGACTCGGCATCCGTGGCAAGCTCAACCTGTTGCTCCTGCCGCCACTGGCCGCCGTGCTGCTGGTCTCCGTGCCGTTCGTGGTCAAGCAGACCGGCAGCGTCGCCTCGGCCGACGACACCGTCCGGGCCGCGTGGAACACCCAGGAGCTCAGCGGGCTCGTCTGGCAGGTGCAGCGCGAGGGCGTGCTCGCCGCCGCGTTCGTGGCGTCGCCCTCGACGACCGACACCGACCTCGTGCGCCAGCAGCAGACCGTCGACGCGACCGTCGGCCAGGTGCGCACCGCGCTCGGTGCCGGCCTGCCGGCCGAGCTGAAGACGGCGCTCACGCGCGTCGGTTCCCTGGGCGACGAGCGGCAGAACACCTTGCACCGCAGCATTTCCGCCGAACGCATCGCCCGCACGTACGACACCGTGGTGAGTGCGCTGATCGACGCGCTGCAGCTCGTGCCGCGCACCGCCGCTGACGCCGAAGGAGCCCGTCAGCTCTCGGCGCTCGAAGCGCTCCTGCGTGCCGACGAAGAGGAGTCGCTGCGCGTCACCGCGCTGGTCGTGGCGGCCCAGTCGCGGTCGGCCGGACAGTCCCTCCTGGACGAAGCGACCCAGCGCGGGCAGGTGCACGCCGACCGCTTCACGCAGCTGGCCGGCCACGACCAGGCCGCGCTCCTGGCCGACGTCGACTCCGGCGAGCCCGTCCACCGTGTCGACCAGCTCGCCACGCAGCTGCCCGAGCCGAACGCGGGCCCCGAGCCCTACGTGCACGACGTCGTGGCGGCCGGCGGGCAGCAGGCCGCCGAGCGCCGGACCGCACAGGACCGCGTGACGGGCGAGATCAACGTCGCGGCGGGCGATCGCGCGGCCGCGGCGACCCGGCTGGCCTGGCTGGTCGGCGGCGGCGCGGGCGTCCTCTTCGGACTCGTCGCGTTCCTCGCTCTGGCCGTGCGCCGCTCGATCGCCGACCCGCTGCGCCGCCTCACCTCGGCCGCCACCTCCGTCGCGGACCTGGCCGATGCCGAGCTCGTCCGCGTCGGCGACACCGAGGCCGATGACGACTTGGCACCCCGGCTGGCGACGATCGACGTCGCTTCCGACGACGAGCTCGGCGAGCTCGCCACCGCGTTCAACCGGGTCCAGACCACCGCAGCCGCCCTGGTCGAGCGCCAGACGCTGACGCGGCGCAACACCAGCCTGATGTTCGCGAACGTCGCGAAGCGCACGCAGAACCTCGTCGGACGCCAGCTCGCGCTCGTCGACGAGCTCGAACGCCACGAGCAGGATTCGCGCGCGCTCGCGGGGCTGTTCCGGCTCGACCACCTGTCCGCGCGCCTGCGCCGCACGGCCGACAACCTGCTCGTCATCTCCGGCACCCACGACGAGAACCCGATCGCCGGCCCGATCCAGCTGTCCACGGCCGTGCGCGCGGCGCTGGCCGAGATCGAGGACTTCCCCCGCGTACGGCTCGGGGAGCTGCCCGACGTGCGGCTCACGTCTTCACTCGGTGCCGACCTCGTGCGGCTTTTCGCGGAGCTGCTGGAGAACGCGACATCGTTCTCCGCGCCGACCACGAGTGTCGAGGTCGAGACGGAGTTCCTGGAGTCCGGCGACCTCGTCGTCGCGATCGTCGACCACGGCATCGGCATGGCCGCGGAAACGCTGGCGCAGGAGAACCGGCGCCTGCTGGAGCGCGAACGCCTCGAGCTCGCGCCGACGAGCGTGCTCGGCCTGTTCGTCGCCGGCCGTCTCGCGCGGCGGCATTCGCTGGGGGTCGAACTCGCCTCGACGCCGGACACGGGCGGGGTCACCGCGCGCGTCACGGTGCCCGCCGGGCAGTTCGACCGCATGGCCGCGCCGGTCGAGGACCCGCCGGTGGAAACGGAACCGGCGGCCGAAGCCGTGGGCCTGTTCGACGCTCGCGTGCCCGAACCGCTGCCGGCGCCCGCGATCGCGGTGCTGGAGACGGCGTCACTCGGCTTCACCTGGTTCAGGGACCCCGAGCCGGAACCCGAGTGGCCCGACACCGAACCCGACGAGCCGCCCACACCGGCTTTCACCCTCGACGGCGACGACCTCGCCACCTCGCTGTCGGCCGACCCGCCGGTGCCGGCTCAGCAGACGGTGGAAACCGCCGTCGCCCGCGCGAAGGAGCTGGCGGCGAAGCTGGAACGCACCAAGTCAGCCGTGCACGGCCTCACCACGCAGCGGTTCGCGCCGCTGGACCAGAAGCTGACGCGCCGCGTCCCCGGTGCTCAGCTGGCCCCGGGCCTCAAGGCGCAGCAGACCATCCGCACCCCGCTGCGCGCCGTCCGCCGCGGTTTGCGTGACCCGGCCGCGGAACGGGCAGTCTTCGATTCGTACTCCGACGGCGTGGCCAAGGCAGACGCGTCGCGAGCCACCGCCACCGCCAACGCAGGAGGAGACACATGACGATCCCGCAAGTCAGCGCCGAAGCCCAGAACTTCAACTGGCTGGTCAACCGCTTCGCACTCCACACCGCCGGCGCGATCGCCGCCCTCGCGGTGTCGTCCGACGGGCTGCTCATCGCCATGTCCCAGGAGCTCGAACGCGCCAACGCCGACCGCCTGGCCGCCATCTCGTCGGCGATGCTCGGCCTCGCCCAGGGCGTGGCCGACAGCCACCCGCTGGGCTCGCCGGACAAGGTGATCGTCGAGCTCGAGCGCGGCTACCTGCTGGTCTGCACCATCAGCGTCGGCTGCTCGCTCGGCGTGCTGGCCAACAAACAGGCCAGCCTGGGCACGATCGCGTACGAGATGGCGATGTTCGCCAACCGCGCCACCGAGGTCCTGACCCCGGCGCTCATCGAGGAGCTCAAACAAGCGGTCGGCAGCTAGGCGCCGGTTCGCCTCCGCTACACTGGATGACGGACCCCGCGCGGCGTCCACCCTGTGAACCTCCCCAGGGCCGGAAGGCAGCAAGGATAAGCAGGCTCTGACGGGTGCGCGGGGTCCCCTTTGTTTTGGAGCCGGCGTTTTCGGGGCCCGTTCAGAACAGCCCGAGCACGTCCTCCGGCGGCACCGGCGACGCGATCCGCTCGGCGTCCCGCACGGGCAGCGCCTTCCCCCGCAGCTTCCGCAGCTCGTCGCCGGAAACGCAGCGTGCCGGGTACGCCGAGGAAGCCGCCTTGCGGGTCAGGACGGCCACCGGCAGTTCGGCGCGCGAAGCCGCCACCACGACGTTGCCGAAGCGCCGCCCGCGCAGCACCCCGGGCTCGGCCAGCAGCACGACGTGGTCGAACACCTCGCCGACCGTCGCCAGGAACCGCCGCACGAACGCCAGCCCCGGCCCGTCGGTGATGTTCGCCAGCATCGCGCCGCCGCCGCGCAGCACGCGCGCCACGTCGGTCACGAACTCCACCGTCGCCAGGCCGCCGGCGAACGACGCCCGCTCGAACGCGTCCACCACCACGAGGTCCGCCGACGCGTCGTACCGGGACGCGACGCCTTCGCGCCCACCCTCGATCCGCACCTTCAACCGCGGCACGCTGCGCAGGTCCAGCTGCTCGCGCACGAGGTCGATCAGTGGCCCGTCCGCGTCGAACACCAGTTGCCGTGACCCCGCCCGCGTCGCCGCGACGTAGCGCGCCAGCGTGCAGCCGGCGCCGCCCACGTGCAGCACGTCGAGCGGGCCTTCGGGCAGACAGTCGACGACGTCGCCGAGCCGCCGGACGTAATCGAACTCCAGGTTCGTCGGGTCGTCGAGGTCGACGTAGGACTGCGCCACGCCATCGACCGAGATGAGCCACGCGCCTGCCCGGTCGGCGTCGGCGAGCAGCTCGGCCGTGCCGAACCGCACCGGGTACTTCCCGGGCCGCGGCCCACCCTTGTCGCGACTGCGGGCAGAACGGCTCACGGGGCTCCTCTCTTCGGACGAGTCTGTCCGAGCGTACTTGCAGAGGCTTCGCGGACACCTGAAACACCTTCGCGTCCACGCCGATAAGGCTTCGGAAGATCCTTTACCGATGTGGGGGAAACCGTTGAACGGGACAAGACTGCTCGTCGCCGGGGCTGTGCTGGCGCTCGGGCTGGGGGTCGCCACGCCGGCGAGCGCCGACGTGGCGAGTGACCGCGCGCAGGCCGTGGCGCTGTATGAGACCGGCGGCCCGGCGATGATCGACGCGGCGCACAAGGCCCTGCTCGGCACCGCTGATGAGCTGCGTGCGTTCCTGGCCACCGGCCGGCAGAGCGCGCAGGACAACGACGAACGACTGCTGGTCGACCAGGCGATCGCCGCGGGTGGTCCGATCGTGAAGCGCGACGGGCAGAAGGCGCTCGACGGCACGCCCGACGACATCCGCGCGTTCCTGGCCACCGGCCTCCAGGTTGCGCGTGAGATCGACGAGGACCTGCTGGTCAACCAGGCCATGTCCGCGGGTGGCCCCGGCGTGAAGCGAGCGGCGCAGATCGCGCTCGACGGCACCCCGGCCGACCGGCACGAGTTCCTGCAGACCGGCCTCGCCCAGGCCCAGGCCGACGACGACCGTGTACGCGCCACTCAGGTCATGTCCGCCGGCGGGCCCGAGGTCCACGCGGCCGGGCAGCAGGCGCTGAGCGGCACCATCGAGGACGTCCGCTACTTCCTGTCCGTGTGGAGCGGGGTCGCCGCGGCGGGTGACACCGAGATCTCGGCCGTGACGCACCAGCGCGACCTCGCGCGCAAGGCCGCGAACTTCCACTTCAAGGCCCAGGCGCAGGCGGCGGCCGACGCGGCGGCAAAGCTCGCGAGCGACGCGCGCAAGGCGAACGCCGACCGGCTGCAGAAGCAGCTCGTCGCGGGCCAGGCGGCCGGCCAGCAGGCGGCTGCGGAGGCGGCGAAGGCCGAGGCCGACGCGCAGGCGAAGGCCGACGAGGCGGCTCGGCTCGTGGCGGAGAAGGACCGGCAGCTCGCCGAGGCGGTCGCTCCGGACACGGACCCCGCGCTCGCCCTCACCGACGGCCGCTCCGCCGCGCTGTACCTGCTGCGCAACGCCGGCACCGCGGTCCGCGCCGCCGCCCGCGCGGCGCTGAGCGGCACGGACGAGAACCTGGCCGCGTTCGTCCGCACCGGCCTCGACAGCGCGCAGGAGGCCGACGACCGCGCGGCCGTCACGGCCATCGCCGACGGTGCCGGGAAGCCCGCGCTGAAGCAGGCCGCGGCCGACGCGCTGGCCGGGACCTGGGCTCAAGTCAAGGAGTTCCTGCGCACCAAGCAGTACCCGGGCAAGGAGAACGACGAGCGCCTCGCCGTGGACCAGATCATGGCGGCCGGTGGCCCCGCGACCCGCGATCGGGCGCAGAAGGCGCTCGACGGCACCCCCGCCGACGTCACCGAGTTCCTCGAGAAGGGGCAGTACGAGGCGAAGGAGATCGACGACCGCATCTTCATCGGCCGGGCCATGTCCGCAGCCGGCGCCGACGAGGTCAACGCCGTCGCGCAGGGCGCGCTCGACGGGCCGGACTCGGCGCTCGCGGCGTTCCTCGCGAACGAGGTGCCCCGCGCCCAGCAGCGGGACGCGGCGACCGCCGCGCACGTCGCGGCGGTGAACGCGCTGGTCGCGGACGCGGCGAACGCGGCCGCCTCGGTGCGCTGACCTGGCCCGGCGAAGGTTGTCGGTCGGTGCCGGTAGTCTCGCGGAGTGGCTCTCGCGCTGTACCGCAAGTACCGTCCGGCGACCTTCGCCGAGGTCGTCGGCCAGGAGCATGTGACCGAACCGCTGCGGACCGCTCTCGCTGCGGGCCGCATCAACCACGCGTACCTCTTCTCCGGGCCGCGCGGCTGCGGCAAGACGTCGAGCGCGCGGATCATGGCGCGGTCGCTCAACTGCGTCGAAGGCCCGACGCCGGATCCGTGCGGCAAGTGCAACTCGTGCCGCGCGCTGGCACCCGAGGGGCCCGGCAGCGTCGACGTCACGGAGCTCGACGCCGCCAGCCACGGTGGTGTCGACGACGCCCGCGAGCTGCGGGACAAGGCCTTCTACGCGCCCGCCGAGTCGCGCTACCGCGTGTTCATCATCGACGAGGCGCACATGGTCACCACGCAGGGCTTCAACGCCCTGCTGAAGATCGTGGAAGAGCCGCCCGAGCACCTGATCTTCATCTTCGCGACGACCGAGCCGGACAAGGTGCTCACCACCATCCGCTCGCGCACGCACCACTATCCGTTCCGCCTGATCCCGCCGAGCTCGATGCGCGCGCTGCTGGAACGCAACGTCGCGGCCGAGGGCGCGCAGGTCGAGCCCGCCGTCTACCCGCTGGTGATCCGCGCGGGTGGCGGCTCGGCGCGGGACACGCAGTCGGTGCTCGACCAGCTGCTGGCCGGCGCGGGTCCCGAGGGCGTCACGTACTCGCGCGCGGTGTCGCTGCTGGGCGTCACCGACGTCGCACTGATCGACGACATGGTCGACGCGCTGTCGGCCGACGACGCGGCTACGGTGTTCAGCACGGTCGAAAAGCTCGCCGACGCCGGCCACGACCCGCGCCGCTTCGCCACCGACCTGCTCGATCGCCTGCGCGACCTCGTGCTGATGCGCTCGGTGCCGGAGGCCGGCGAGCGCGGCCTGGTGTCCGCGCCCGCCGAGGAGCTCGGGCGGATGAGCGCGCAGGCCGAACGCATCGGTCTGGGCACGCTGTCGCGCTACGCCGACATCGTCCACAATGGACTTCTCGAGATGCGCGGGGCGACGTCACCGCGGCTCGTGCTCGAACTGCTGTGCGCGCGGATGCTGCTGCCTTCGGTCACGGAGGCGGAGAAGGCTTTGCTGGCACGGATCGAGCGGCTCGAACGCCGTGCCGTCGTCGCCGGCGGTGGCGGTGAGGCGGGTGTCGAGCCGCAGCTGCGTTCGGCTCCCGCGGCGGAGCGGGAATTCCAGCGGCCTTCGCAGCGTCCGGCTTCCGCGGCGCCTGCCGCTCCGGCTGCCGAGCCGCCGGTTCGGGCTCCGGCTCCGGCTGCTCCGGCTCCGTCCCGGCCTGCCGCTCCGGCTCCGGTGCGTCCGGCGGAAGAGCCCGCTCCGGCCGCCGCCGCACCCGCGCCCCCGGCTCCGTCCGACGACGGCTGGGGCACCCCGCGGACTCCAGGCGGCACCTCCGCGCCCACACCCCCCGCCGCTGCGGAACCGGCCCCCGAACCGTCGGCTCCGGCTGCGCCGGCCGCATCCGAAGGTGGTTTCGACGCCGCCGCGATCCGCAACGTCTGGCCGCAACTGCTGGCCGCGCTGCGCAAGCTGGCCGGCGGCCGCAGCCTCGAAGCGATGCTCACGCAGGCGACGGTCGCCGAGGTCGTGGGCACCAGCGTCACGCTCACGCACAAGTCCGAGCCCCTCGCCCGGCGCCTGTCCGACCAGGACAACGCGCGCAAGATCGCCGGCGCGCTGTCCGACGTGCTGGGTGGCGACTGGCAGGTCCGCTGCGTCCACGGCGCCGCCGCGGCCGCCGCACCCTCCCGCGCCGCCGCACCCCAGCGGCACCAGGCCGCGCCCGCGCCGGAACGCTCGTTCACGCGTCCATCAGCCGCTCCGTCCGCCCCCGCCGCCGCGGCGTCCGCGCCGCAGCAACAGCAGCCGGCGCCCGAGCCGCCGCGTGCCCCGGAACCCCCGGCGCGCCCGAAGGTCACCACCGCCGAGCCGGACATCCCGCTCCCGCCCGAACCCTCGGACGAGGACGACGACATCTACTCGGAGGACTCGAGCCCCGTCCCGCCGCCGCCTCCGCCGGCCCCGGACGAGGACCCGGACGAGATCGCCCGCAAACTCATCTCCGACCACCTGGGCGCGCGCCCCCTCGACTGAGCCGGTCGACCGAGCGGCGCGTCAGGCGAGGTAGGCCTCGATCGCTTCGGCGATGGCAGCCGCGTACTTCGCGCGCCCGGCGGCCGACGACATCAGCGCGGCCTCCGTGGAGTTGCGCATGTTGCCGCACTCCACGAGCACTGTCGGGCGGGTCGAGAGGTTCAGCCCGCCGAGGTCGGAGCGCGCGGACAGGCCCGCGCTGCCGATGTAGGTGGACGTGGTGAAGCCGTCGGCGCGAAGCCCGTCGCGCAGGGCGCGGGCGAGCCGCGTCGACGGGGCGCCCTGGGCCGCGTTCAGCGGCGGCGACGAGTACGCGACGTGGAACCCGTGCGCGCCCGCCGAGGTGGAGCCGTCGGCGTGGATGGAGACGACCGCGTCGGCCTCGGCGTTGTTGCCGATCTCCGCGCGGCGGTCGACGCACGGGCCCACGCCGGTGTCGTTCGTGCGCGTGTAGACAACCTTGATCCCCTTGGCCGCCAACGCGGTTCCGACCTCCTGCGCCACCGCGAAGTTGAACGCGTGCTCGGAGTACCCCGCATTGGTGGCCGTGCCGGTCGTGTTGCACGGCTTCATCTCGCCGCGCCCGGCCGGGACACTGCGGTTGATGTCCTTCGGGTGCGACGCGTTGCCGCCGTTGTGCCCGGGGTCCAGCACCACGACCTCGCCCGTCACCACCGGCGCGGAGGCCTTGGCCGAAGACGTCGACGGCACCGGCGGCGGTGCAGCCACGGAGGAGGAAGCTGCCGCCGACGTCGTGGTCACCGGCGCCGAAGTGCTCGGAGCAGGAGCCGTGGCCGGCGTTCCGCCACCACCGGAACACGCCGTGAGCAGCATCAGGCCGGCCAGCAGCGGGAGAGGGTTCACGCGCACGGCGACCACCGTGCCACAGGCGTGCGCGTGGCGCCTGGGCAGGCAGCACGGCGACGCGGCTACGCTGGGGAGGAACACCCAGTGGCGGAAGGATCGAGAGCGATCATGGTGCAACCCGGCGGCGGCTTCGACCTGTCGCAGATCATGCAGCAGGCGCAGCAGATGCAGCAGAAGCTGGTCGAGGCGCAGGAGGAGCTCGCGAACACCGAGGTCACGGGCACCGCGGGCGGCGGACTGGTCACCGCGACGGTGTCCGGCGACAGCCAGCTCAAGAACCTCGTGATCGACCCCAAGGTGGTCGACCCGGACGACGTCGAGACCCTGGCCGACCTCGTGGTCGCCGCGGTGCGCGACGCGTCGGCCAGCGCGCAGAAGCTCACCGAGCAGAAGCTCGGCCCCCTGGCCGGCGGCCTCGGCGGCGGTGGCGGGATGCCGGACCTCGGCAGCCTCGGGTTCGGCGGCTGACCCTTGTACGAGGGTGTGGTCCAGGACCTGATCGACGAGCTCGGGCGACTGCCCGGGGTCGGGCCGAAGAGCGCCCAGCGCATCGCTTTCCACCTCCTGGCAACGGATCCCGCTGACATCGGGCGGCTGCAGGACGTGCTCGGCAAGGTCAAGGAAGGCGTGCAGTTCTGCGAGATCTGCGGCAACGTCTCCGAGCAGCAGACCTGCCGCATCTGCCGGGACGAGCGCCGCGACCTCACGGTGATCTGCGTGGTCGAGGAGCCGAAGGACGTCCTGGCCGTGGAGCGCACGCGCGAGTTCAAGGGCCGCTACCACGTCCTGGGCGGGGCACTCGACCCGTTGTCGGGCATCGGGCCGGAGCAGCTGCGCATGCGCGAGCTGCTCAAGCGCATCGGTGAGGCGGACGTCAAAGAGATCATCATCGCGACAGACCCCAACACCGAGGGCGAGGCCACGGCCACCTACCTGGTCCGCATGCTGCGCGACTTCCCGGGCCTGTCCGTCACGCGGCTGGCCTCGGGCCTGCCGATGGGCGGCGACCTGGAGTTCGCCGACGAGCTGACCCTCGGCCGCGCGCTGTCCGGCCGGCGGGCTCTGTAGCACCGGCGGGCTCTTCAGCAACTGTGCGGGCAAAAGCAAACAGCCCCTTCACCGCGGTGAAGGGGCTGTTTCGCGTTGCTGTGGTTCAGCAGTAACCGAGCTGCGCCAGCGTGTCCACGATGATGTCGGACGGGTGGTACTTGTCCATCCAGGACTCACCGCGCCGGTTCTGGTACGTGTCCAGGAAATTCTGCAGCTTGTCGCCGCGCATCTCCGTCAGCACCACGGTTTCGCCCAGGTGCTGCGGGGTTTCCGTGCGCTCGCGGTGGACCGCGCAGGGCAGGCCGAGGTAGTAGCACTCGGCCGAGAGGCCGCCGGAGTCGGTGACGACGTACTCGGCGCGCGCCACCAGCGGCAGGAACTTCAGGTAACGCATCTTGGGCTGCGCGATGAACTTGTCGTCGAACAGGTTGTCCAGGCCCAGCGACCGGATCTTCTCCCGCTCGGGCGCACCGGCCATGTACAGGATCGGCATCTTGCGGCTCTGCTCGCGCAGGATCTCCAGCGCCTCGCGGTACTTGTCCGCGCGCGAGACGAGCTCGAAGCGGTGCAGCGTGGCCAGGCCGAACTTCTCGGGCAGGTTCGGCACGTCAAGCGGTTGGTTGATCGCCAGGCGCATCGCGTCGATCGCGGTGTTCGCCTCGGTGTCGACGACGACGCCGCGAGCGTGGCGCAGGTTGTTCACCTCACGCGCGCTCGGCGCGAAGTGCATGTCCACGATCTTCGCCGCGATCTTGCGGTTCAGCTCTTCCGGCAGCGGCGACAGGATGCTGCCCGACCGCGCGCCCGCCTCGACGTGCCCGACGCGCGACTTGAGGATGCGCTTGCCGATCAGCGAACCGTACGGCGTGGTGAACGTGTCGCCGTGCACCAGCACGAGCGGTGGCCGCCCGTCCTCGTTCAGCGCGGCACGCAGCTCGGCGCGGCGGCTCCACGCGGTGCGCAGCACCTGCGCGGCCCAGCCCGGCACCTGCGCCGGCGACTCCAGGTTGTGGGCCTTGTCCTCCGGCACGAGCCAGACGTCGGGCTCGGGAAGCTTGAGGTCCGCCAGCACGTCGGCGACCTCGTCCACGTGCTGCGCGGTGAACCAGATCTTCGGCCTCATGCCGCGTTCGGCGATCCGGTGGTAGACCGGCGCGATCTTGATCAGTTCCGCGGTGGTGCCGAGAATGAAGGAAATCACCGTAAGGCCCATTTCTGGTCGGTTTGCGGTGCCCGAAGGATACTGGGCACGTCCGGCCCCGGGGCACAGGGTAGCCTCGCCCCGTGAGTGCGAACCCGCTCCTCCCCTCGCTCAGCGTCGTGATTCCGGTCTACAACGAGCAGGACTGGATCGAACGCAGCGTCGGCGCACTGGTCGCGGCCGCCGAGGCCGCGGGCTGGCCGGCGGAGATCGTCGTGGTCGACGACGGCAGCACCGACGGGACGCCCGAGAAGCTGGCCGCACTCCAGCGGCGGCACGGCATCACTGTGCTGGCCCAGCCCAACAGCGGGCGCTTCGAAGCCCGTCGCGCGGGGCTCGCCAAGGCGTCCGGGCAGCAGGTCCTGCTGGTCGACAGCCGCGTGATCGTCGACGAGACCTCACTCGTGTTCCTGCGCGACCAGCTCGTGGCGCACCCGGAGCGCACGGTCTGGAACGGTCACATCAACGTCGACTCCGCGCACAATCCGTACGCGGGCTTCCTCGCCGGCATGGTGAAGATTCCGTGGCGGCGCTACTGCGCGAATCCGCGACTGATGTCGTTCGGGATCGACGAATTCGACGTGTTCCCCAAGGGCACGGGATTCTTTTCCGCGCCACGTGAAGTTCTGGAGAACGCGAGCGCCGCATTCGAATCGCTGTTCGACGATTCCCGCTTCGCGAGCGACGACACCGGCGTGCTGCGCTGGATCGCCGAGCGCCACCGCATCTTCCTCGCGCCGGACTTCTCCGCGACCTACCACGGGCGCGACTCCTTCAAGAAGTTCACCGCGCAGTCGTACTTCCGCGGCACCACGTTCGTGGATTCCTACCTCGCCTCACCCGGCCCGGCGCGCAACGGCCTGTTCGCCGCGTTCGCCGTCGGCCTCCTCGGCCTGGGCCTGGTCGCGCGCCGCCCGAAGACGGCCGTCGCACTGGCCGCCGCCGGTTCCGCCGCCGCGGGCGCAGCCGTGACGCGCTTCGGCGCCACGAAGTCCGAAGCGCGCGCCGTCGCGCTGCTCGCCCCTGTCTTCGGCGCCGGTTTCGGTGCCGGTGCCGTCCGCGGCCTGGTCCTGGCCCTGCGCTCCCGCCGCGGCCGGTCCACCCGATGAGCACGCCGGGCACACCGGTGGCCGACGAGGGACAACGCGAACTGGCGAAGGAAACCGGCAAATCGGCGGGGAAGATCGGCATCTCCCTGCTGGTCGCCATCGCCCTGGGCTACGTCTTCTCGTTCCTCACCCCGCGCCTGCTCGGACCCGTCGACAACGCCGTGTTCGCCTCGTTCTGGGGCATCCTCATGGGGCTCGGCGGCGCACTTTCGCCGTTGGAGCAGGAGCTTTCGCGCCAATCCGCGGTCGCTTCGATGGACGGCGGCCGGGTCGGCAAGCCCGCGCTGCGTGCGCTCACCGTCGGTGCCGCCGGGATCGCGGTGGTGGCCGCGGTGACCATTGCCGTTCCGGTGCTCAACCAGCGGCTCTACTCCGGACACCTCGAGCTCGGGGTGATCGCGCTCTGCGGCGGCATCGCCTTCGCCTGCCAGTTCGCCATGCGCGGCCTGTTGGTCGGGCACAACCGCATCCGGCCCTACTCCTGGCTGGTCATCGCCGAGGCGGCCGTACGCGCGGTGCTGTTGGGTCTCGTCGTGGTCGCGGGGCTCACCGGCGTGGTGTCGTTCGCGATAGCGGCAGCGGTCGGGTCGTTCGCCTGGCTGCTGTTCCTGCGCTCGGCGCGCGGGATGGTCGACACCAGCGTGGAAGGCGACGGCTGGCGGCCGATCACCTCGCGCATCCTCTTGCTGCTGCTCAGCGCGGGCCTCACGGCCAGCGTGATCACGGGCTACCCGGCGCTGGTCAACGTGCTCGCGCCCGGCGGCGACGCCACCAGGGTGGGCGTGTTGTTCGCGACGCTGCAGGTTTCGCGTGTTCCGCTTCTGCTGCTTTCGCCGTTGCAGGCGCTCGCGGTGCCGACGGTCGTGCGGCTCTCCGGTTCGACCGACGGCATGCACCGACTCCGCCGCCTGCTCGCCCTTGGCACCCTGGGCACGCTCGTGCTCGGCGTCGTCGGCGCGCTCGTCGGTCTGGTGATCGGGCCCTGGGTGGTGCAGCTGCTCTTCGGCTCGAACTACGCGTCGGCCCAGGGCTGGTGGGTGGCCGGAATGGTCTGGGGTGCCGTGCTGCTCACCGCATTGCAGCTGATGACCGCGGTCCTCGTCGCCAGGACGCAGGCGAACAAGGTGCTCGTCACCTGGGCCGTGGTCGCCGTTTCGACGGCGTTGGTGCTCCTGTTGCTGCCGGGTGACACGATCCTGCGGGCCGTGGTCGGGCTGGCCGTCGGGCCGACCGTGGGTCTCGTGGTCGCGGCGGCGTTCGTCTTGCGGCGACCGGGCAACGTGCAGGCCACCTCGGGCGTCTGAGTATCGTGCAGGCGAGCTCAGGCCGGCGGCGAAGTCGGTGTGAAGAGCCGGTAAGGGTTGGACAGCGAATCCGATGAACGTAGTACTGATCTTGCTCGCCTTCTGGGTGCCCGGGCTGGTGTTCGGCACGGCCATCGGGTTGCGCGGCTGGACGCTCGCCGCGGCGGGACCGCTGCTGACGTTCGGCATCGTCGCACTCGGCGTGCCGGTGCTGGGTGACCTCGGCATCCGCTGGAACCTGCTCGACGTGGCATTGTGGACGGTGGTGCTGGCCCTCGTCGGCTTCGCGATCGGCTTCGGCGTGCGCCGCTTCACCGCGCGCCGCCACCCGGAGCGCGAGCCGGAGGAGCCCCCGGCGCGCTCGGTGCGCAACCACGTGCTGATCGGCCTCGGCGTGTTCGTCGGCATGGCCGTGGGCGCGGTCACGTTCTTGCGCGGGACCAACGGCATCGACCGCGTGCAGCAGGGCTGGGACGCGCCGTTCCACGCGAACCTGGTGCGCTGGATCGCCGAGCACGGCGACGCGCGGCCGTCCACTGTGGGCACTATCGCCAACCTGCCCAACCAGACCGACTACTTCTACCCCGACACCTACCACGCGCTGCTCGCCCTCGTGTTCGACAAGGCCGGGCTCACGATGATGCCCACGCTGAACCTCGCGGTGCTCGCCGTGATCCTCAGCGTGCCGCTCGGTGTCGCCGCGATGTGCCGGGCGTGGAACATGCCGCCGCTGGGCATCGCGGCCGCCGCGGCCGTGACGACGTGGTTCACCGCTTTCCCGTACGACTCGCTGTGGCGCGGTCCGTTGTGGCCGTACGTGGCGGGCGTCGCGATGATCCCCGCGATGCTGGCGATCGCCAAGCTGCTGCTCAAGCCGATGGGCATCGCCGGCCCCGTCGCGATCGGTGTCGGCGTGGCCGGGCTCACCGGCCTGCACACGAGCATCGTGTTCGTGATCGCCGTCTACTTCATCCTCATCCTGCTCGCGGTGCTGTTCCGCTGGGAAAAGATCGACTGGCGCCGCTCCGGCCCGTCGCTCGTCGCGACCGTGGTGCTTGCGGCGGTGCTGGGCGTGCCGCTCGTGCTGCCTTCGCTCTACAACGCCGGCGGTGTGACCAGCGCCACGTGGGATTCGGAAGCCACGGTCAGCGGTGGTCTGGGCGAGACCATCACGTTCTCCCCGATGGCCGACTTCCCGCAGTGGTGGATCGGCATCCCGGCCATCATCGGCGTCTTCCTGATGGTGCGCCACCGCCGGATGATGTGGATGGTCGGCGCGTACATCGTGTTCGGTGGCCTGTTCGCGGCCACCGTCTCGCTCGAGACGCCGCTGATCCACACGATCACCGGCATCTTCTACAACGACCACTGGCGGATCGCGGCCCTCGTGCCGCTCGCGGGCAGCGTCGCGTTCGGCGAGTTCACCTACACGGTTTCGGGCTGGTTCGCGCGCAAGGTCGGCTCGCGGGTGAAGCTGCAGCCCGCAACGCTCGGCCTGATCGGGGCGGTCCTCATCGCCGTCGTCGTGGGCGGCCTGAGCCGTGGTGGCTACATCGGACGCAACACCGCCCGCCTGGAGATCAACTACAGCGACGGCCCCACCGTCTCGAAGGCCGAAGAAGCCGCCTACCAGTGGTTGGGCCAGCACACCGCACCGGGCGAGCGTGTGATGAACGACAAGGCCGACGGTTCCGTGTGGATGTACGCCCTGGCCGGGGTCACCCCGGTGGAGTGGACCTTCTACGGCGCCGACCCGGACACCGAGGCCGGCTACCTGTCCGTGTGGCTGGACGACATCGACCAGTACCCGCAGGTGCGCAAGGACCTCACCGACCTGCACGTGCGCTACGTCATCGTGGGCAAGGGCAAGGCGACCCCCACGGCCGAGCAGTCCGTCGGTGTCGCCGACATCGTCGCTGGTCCGGACTTCCACGAGGTCTTCCACAACGACGGGGCCACGATCTACCAGATCGAAGGTCAGCAGGGCGTCGTCGCGGCGGGTGCTTCTCCCGGGTCCGCCGCCCCTCACGATCAGTGAGAAGTTAGAGTGATCTCTGTGTCCACCACCTCCGTGAGCACCCGACGCGTTCTGATCGTGATGCCCGCCCTCAACGAGCAGGCCAGCGTCGGCTCCGTGATCAGCCAGGTCAAGTCGTCCCTGCCGGGGATGGACATCCTCGTCGTCGACGACGGTTCGGTGGACGCAACGGCGCAGCTCGCGCGCGCCGCGGGTGCCGAAGTCGCCCGGCTCGCCGTGAACCTCGGCGTCGGCGGCGCGATGCGCACCGGCTTCCGGTACGCCGCTGCCCGTGGCTACGACGTCGTGGTGCAGGTGGACGCCGACGGCCAGCACGACCCCGAAGAGGTCGGCGCGCTGCTCTCGGCCCTCGACGAAGGCGCCGACATCGCGATCGGCTCCCGCTTCGCCGGCAAGGGCGCCTACCGCGCCGTCGGCCCGCGCAAGTACGCGATGGTCGCGCTCTCACTCGTCTTCTCGCGCCTGGCCCGGCGGAAGATCACCGACGTCACGTCGGGCTTCAAAGCCATGGGGCCGCGCGCGATCCGGCTGTTCGCGAGCTACTACCCGGCCGAGTACCTCGGCGACACCGTGGAATCGCTCGTGATGGCGATCCGGGGCAAGCTCACGATCGCCGAGGTGCCGGTCGTGATGCGTGAACGTGTCGCCGGCACGCCCAGCCACTCGCCGGTGAAATCGGCTGTGTACCTCTCCCGTGCCGGGCTCGCGCTGCTGCTGGCGCTCGTCCGGCGCCGTCCGTCCGTCGACTCGTCCGACGCAGCGTAAGGGGAATTCATGGCCGGCTGGCGCGTCCTGAGCATCGTCGTCGCGTGCCTGGTGCTGTTCGTCGTCCTCGAGATGATGCGGCGCCGGAAGCTTCGGGAGAAGTACGCGGGCGTGTGGCTCGTGGTCGCCGTGGGTGTCGTGGTGCTGGCAGTGATCCCGCAGGCCGCGGAGTTCCTGGCGAAGATCACGGGGGTCCAGACCCCGTCGAACTTCGTGTTCCTCCTGGCCGGCGTCGTCCTGGCTCTCGTCGCGCTGCACTTGTCCACCGAGGTCGGGCACCTGGAGGAAGAGGTCCGGACCTCCGTCGAGGAGACGGCGCTGCTGCGCTGTGAGCTCGAGGACACCAAGCGGGAGCTCGCGGCCCGCATCGAGGCGCTGGAGGCCAAGACGGCCACGCCCGACGACGTGAAGGGCCTGCCCGAAGTGAGCGCCGCACGCGTTCGCTGATCTCCGCACTGCTCGCCGCCCCGCCTCGGCTGGGCGGCGTTCGTGTGCTCGCGGTCGACGGGCCTTCCGGGGCCGGCAAGTCGACCTTGGCCGCGGCCGTGGTGGCCGAGCTGGGACCGCGGGCCGCACTCGTGAGCACCGATGCGTTCGCGACCTGGGACAACCCGGTGGCGTGGTGGCCGCAGCTCGAGCACGGCGTGCTGGAACCCCTTTCTGCCGGACGCGCAGGCGAGTACCGGCGGGTGGACTGGACCTCCGGAGAGCCGCGGCCCGGCGAGCTCGTGACCGTTGAGGTGCCTGGGATTCTGGTGCTGGAGGGCGTGTCGAGCGGCCGCCGGTCGATGCGGCCGCGGTTGTCGCACCTGTGCTGGATCGAGGGCGGCACGGCGGCGGAACGGCTGGAGCGCGCTGTCGCACGCGACGGGGAGGCTTCGCGCGCGGAACTGCGTCGCTGGCAGTTGTTCGAACAAGGCTGGTTCGCTGTCGACGGCACACCCGAATCGGCACAAACCAGACTGCCTTGATCGTCACCGCGCGTCCGAAAGGACCCGAAAACCGCCTTGGGTACTAGGCCATTAGGGTGGCCATAGTGCCACGCTCCGTACCAATGCGACAAAATTCGTCACAGTGCGTACACAATTTTTGACACATTGCGGTGACTTTGGCCCTTACGTAGCGCGATCGTAACCTCACGTGCTTAAGTGCAAGCCGAGTTCCCGCTAGTGTCGGCGAGCACACCGACCGTCCGAGAGTTCCTGACCGACCGGACGGTACTTGACACCGAACATCTCCCAAGGGGTGCCAGATGCAGCAATTGCGCCTGACCCGAACACGTCGAGCGGCCCTGATCGGGCTTGCCGGGGTGCTCGCGGTCTCGCTCACCGCGTGCGCCGAGTCGAAGCGCGACGAGGCCGGAGGCGGTGGCACCGGCGGCACGATGGTCTTCGGCGACACCGGCAACCCGAAGATGTTCGACCCGGTGTTCAACGACGACGGCGAGACCTTCCGGATCACGCGGCAGATGCTCGACACGCTGATCCAGAACAAGCAGGGCACCGCGGAGCTGGAGCCCTCGCTCGCCACGAAGTGGGAGTCGAGCAACGACGGCAAGACCTGGACCTTCACCCTCAAGCAGGGCGTGAAGTTCAGTGACGGCACGGACTTCAACGCCGACGCGGTCTGCTACAACTTCAACCGCTGGTACAACATGAAGGGCGCCGCCGCCCAGAGCCAGATGATCTACTACGGCGACGTCTTCGAGGGCTTCGCCAACAACGAGGGCGACGCCGGCGGCGACCCCGTCTACAAGAACTGCGAGGCGAAGGACCCGTCGACCGCGGTCATCAACCTGAACAAGGCCAAGGGCGCGTTCCCGGCCGCGTTCACGCTCCCGTCGTTCGCGATGCAGAGCCCGACCGCGATGAAGCAGCACGACGCGGACAAGGTCACGCAGTCCGGTGACTCCTTCACCTACAGCGACTACGCGTACAAGTTCGTGACCGGCACCGGCCCGTTCAAGTTCGACAGCTGGGACCAGGGCAAGGGCGAGATCACGCTGGTGCGCAACGACTCCAGCTACGCGCCGGCGAAGCTCGACAAGCTCGTCTTCAAGGTCATCCCTGACGAGAACGCCCGCAAGCAGGCCCTGAAGGCCGGCGACATCCAGGGCTACGACTTCCCGGCGCCGGCCGACTACGGGCTGCTGCGCAACGAGGGTGAGCAGGTCCTCATCCGCCCGTCGTTCAACGTCCTGTACCTCGGTATCAACCAGTCGGGCAACCCGAAACTCAAGGACGTGCGCGTCCGCCAGGCCCTGGCCTACGGCATCAACCGCGAGCAGTTCGTGAAGTCGAAGCTGGCCGAGGGTTCCGAGGTCGCCACCGAGTTCGTGCCGAAGGCCATCTCGGGCTACACCGACGACGTCACCAAGTACCCGTACGACCCGGCGAAGGCCAAGCAGTTGCTCGCCGAGGCCGGCGCCAGCAACCTGACGCTGAAGTTCTACTACCCGACCGAGGTCACCCGGCCCTACATGCCTAACCCGGCCGACACGTTCACCTCGATTTCCGAGGACCTGAAGAACATCGGCATCACCATCCAGCCGGTGGCCGAGCCGTGGAACGGCGGTTACAAGGACGACGTGCAGAAGTTCGGCAAGCAGGATCTGCACCTGCTCGGCTGGACCGGTGACTACAACGACGCCGGCAACTTCGTGGGCACGTTCTTCGGCCGCGAGAAGAAGGAGTTCGGGTTCAACAACCCCGAGCTGTTCAACGCTCTCGCCGCGGCTGACGCCTCGCCCGCCGGTGACGCGCACGCCAAGGCCTACCAGGGCGTGAACAAGCAGATCATGGACTACCTGCCCGCGATCCCGATCGCCTACCCGACGCCGGCGATCGTGGTCGGACCGAAGATCAAGGGTGTGGTGGCCAGCCCGCTCACCGACGAACGCTTCAACAACGTCACGATCGGCTGACGTGCTCCGCTGAGCAGCCGGGCTGGGGGGCAGGCGCTACCGCGCCTGCCCCCTTTGCCCACGTTCCCGGGCTGTACACAAAGGACTACAAGTGCTCCGTTTCCTAGTGCGTCGGGTGCTACAAGCGATTCCGACGCTCCTCATCCTGTCCATCCTGGTCTTCGCCTGGTTGCGCTCCCTGCCCGGCGGCCCCGCGGCCGCGCTCCTGGGTGACAAGGCGACGCCGGAGAAGATCGCCAGCCTCAACCACGTGCTCGGCCTGGACCAGCCGATCATCCTGCAGTACTTCAAGTTCCTCGGCCGCGCCGTCACCGGCGACTTCGGCAACTCCCTCGTCTCGGCCCAGCCGGTGATGGGCGAGATCGGCACGTTCCTCCCCGCCACCATCGAGCTCGGGCTGTCCGCGATGATCATCGCGATCGTCCTCGGCGTGCCCTTCGGTTATCTGGCCGCGCGCTACCGCGGCGGCGTGCCGGACAACATCATCATCGTGCTGACGCTGGTCGGCGTCGCGGTGCCGGTGTTCTTCCTCGGCTACACGATGCAGGACCTGCTGGCCGCTCCGCTCGGCCTGCCGTCGCAGGGCCGCCAGGCCCCGGGTATCGACGCGACGAGCATCACGAACTTCGCCATCCTCGACGGCATCATGACGAGCGAGTGGGACGCCGTCTGGGACGCGATCAAGCACCTGATCCTGCCGGCGTTCGCGCTGGCGACCATCCCGCTGGCGGTGATCACCCGCATCACGCGCGCGTCGGTGCTCGACGTGTTCAACGAGGACTTCCTCCGCACGGCCAACTCCAAGGGCCTGACGCAGTCGGTGATCCGGCGCCGGCACGTGCTGCGCAACGCGCTGCTCCCGGTGGTCACCACCATCGGCCTGCAGACGGGCGCGCTGCTCGGCGGCGCGGTGCTGACCGAGCGGGTCTTCAACTTCCGCGGCCTCGGCTTCCTGCTGGCCGAAGGCATCGAACGGCGTGACTACCCCCGGCTGCAGGCTCTGCTGCTGTTCGGGGCTCTGGTGTACGTGCTGGTGAACATGCTGGTCGACATCTCGTACGGGATCATCGACCCGAGGGTGCGTGTGCGATGAACACTCTGCTTGCCAAGAAGAAGGAACCGATCGACAAGCTCGCCGCGGCGTCGGCGGGCGGGCGCAGCCTCGGGGCCGAAGCGTTGCGGCGCATGCTGCGCAGTCCGGTCGCCATCACCGGTGGTGTGATCACGCTGCTGTTCTTGCTGCTGGCCATCTTCGCGCCGCTGCTCGCGCCGA
This sequence comes from Amycolatopsis sp. NPDC023774, assembly GCF_040639695.1. Classification (NCBI taxonomy): domain Bacteria; kingdom Bacillati; phylum Actinomycetota; class Actinomycetes; order Pseudonocardiales; family Pseudonocardiaceae; genus Amycolatopsis; species Amycolatopsis sp. NPDC023774. The sequence continues at coordinate 78,698 of NZ_JBFAAJ010000013.1, read as the reverse complement.
AGGACCCGCAGATCCGCTACCTGCAGGACCAGGTCGAGCTCGGGAAGGGCGTCATCCCCGGCCCGAGCCCGGGCTTCCCGCTCGGTGTGGACGACTTCGGCCGCGACTTCCTCTCACGGCTCATCGTCGGCGCGCAGCAGACGCTGCTGGTCGGCGTGCTCGCGACCGTGATCGGCGTGCTGATCGGGGTGCTCATCGGCGGCATCGCCGGTGCGTTCGGCGGTTGGGTCGACACCGTCCTCATGCGACTGGTCGACGTGCTGCTGTCGTTCCCCTCGCTGCTGCTGGCGATCTCGATTGCGGCGCTGTTCGCGAAGCCGAGCCAGTGGACGGTGATCCTGGCGGTGTCGATCATCGGCGTGCCGATCTTCGCGCGCCTGCTGCGCGGTTCCATGCTGGCGCAACGGGAAGCCGACCACGTGCTGGCCGCGACGTCACTCGGCGTCAAACGCGGCACGATCGTCTTCCGCCACATGCTGCCCAACTCGCTGGGTCCCGTGATCGTGCAGGCCACGCTCACGCTGGCCACCGCGATCCTGGAGGCCGCGGCGCTGTCGTTCCTCGGCCTGGGCGACCCGGACCCGACGCGCGCGGAGTGGGGGCTGATGCTGGGCAACGCCTCGCGCCAGTTCCTCGACATCCGCCCGGAGCTCGCGTACTACCCGGCCATCGCGATCATCGTGGTGGCGCTCGGGTTCACGCTGCTCGGCGAGTCCCTGCGTGAAGCCCTCGACCCGAAGAACCGGCGGTAACCCATGGCACTCCTCGAAGTCCGCGACCTGACGGTCGTGTTCCAGCGCCGCGGTGAAAAGCCGTTCACCGCGGTCGACGGCGTCAGCTTCGACGTCGAACCCGGCCAGACGGTGGGGCTCGTGGGCGAGTCCGGCTGCGGCAAGTCCGTGACGTCGCTGGCGATCATGCGGCTGCTGGCCAAGCGGGGCAACAAGGTCAGCGGTTCGGTGTCGTTCGAGGGCACCGACCTGCTGAAGATCTCCGACCGCGACATGCGCGACCGGCGTGGGCGCGACCTGGGCATGGTGTTCCAGGACCCGCTGTCCTCGCTCAACCCCGTGATCCCGATCGGCCTGCAGATCACCGAGGTGCTCGAACGCCACCGCGGGATGTCGCGCAGCAAGGCCAAAGTCGAGGCCGCCGACCTGCTCGACAAGGTGGGCATTCCCGACCCGACGCGGCGGCTTTCGGAGTACCCGCACCAGCTTTCGGGCGGGATGCGCCAGCGCGCGCTCATCGCGATCGCGCTCGCGTGCCGGCCGCGGCTGCTCATCGCCGACGAGCCGACGACCGCGCTCGACGTGACCATCCAGGCGCAGATCCTCGCACTGCTGCGCGAACTCGTGCAGGACACCGGCACCGCGCTGATCATGATCACGCACGACCTCGGTGTCGTCGCCGGCCTCTGCGACGAGGTCAACGTGCTCTACGGCGGCAAGATCGTGGAGCGGGCCGAGCGGCACGCGCTCTTCGCCGAGCCGCGCCACCCGTACACCCACGGGCTGCTGGCCTCGATCCCGCGCCTCGACGAGGGCCGGGGCGAGAAGCTCGTGCCGATCCGTGGCTCCGTGGCCGACAACATCCCGTGGGACGGCGGATGCGCCTTCGCGCCGCGCTGCCCCAACGCGCTGGAGGTCTGCCAGGAGCGTTCGCCGCAGCTCGTGCCCGATCGCAACGGCCTGCTGCGCTGCCACAACCCGGTGAAGCCCGCCGTGGCCACCACAGGAGGGACCCGATGACCGAGGTGATCAACGAGCCGCAGGACGACGTCCTGCTGGAGGTCACCGACCTCAAGGTGCACTTCCCGATCAAGCGCGGCGTCGTGGTCGACCGCACCGTCGGGCACGTGTACGCGGTGGACGGGGTCGACCTGTCGATCCGCCGCGGCGAGACCTACGGGCTGGTCGGCGAGTCCGGCTGCGGCAAGTCCACGTTGGGCCGCGCGATCCTGCGGCTCAACGAGCCGACCGCCGGCAAGGTCGTGTTCGACGGCACGGACGTCGCCCAGCTCAAGGGCGAGAAACTGCGCAAGGCCCGCCGGCGCATGCAGATGATCTTCCAGGACCCGATGTCCAGTTTGGACCCCCGGCAGCCGGTGGAGTCCATCCTGCTCGAAGGCATGCGCGCGCACGGGCTCGCCAAGGACAAGGCGGCCACGGACCAGCGCCTCCGTGAGTTGCTGGGCGCGGTCGGCCTGCCGGAGACGGCGCTGCGCAAGTACCCGCACGAGTTTTCGGGCGGACAGCGCCAGCGCATCGGCATCGCGCGGGCGCTGGCCGTGGAGCCGGACCTGATCGTCGCCGACGAGCCGGTGTCCGCGCTCGACGTGTCGGTGCAGGCCCAGGTGGTGAACCTGCTGGAGGACCTGCAGAACGAGCTGGGCCTGACGTACGTGGTGATCGCGCACGACCTCGCCGTCGTCCGGCACATCTCCGACCGCATCGGCGTGATGTACCTGGGCGCGCTGGTGGAGGAGACGACCTCGGCGGAGCTGTACGAGAACCCGCTGCACCCGTACACGCGGGCGCTGCTTTCGGCGATTCCCGTGCCGGACCCGGTGGTCGAGGACACCCGGGAGCAGATCCTGCTCGCGGGCGACCTGCCTTCGCCGGCCAACCCGCCCACGGGCTGCCGGTTCCACACGCGCTGCCCGTGGCGGCAGGCGAGCCTGTGCGACACCGACCGGCCGGAGCTGCGCGAGATCGGCGCCGGGCACCGCGTGGCCTGCCACTACGCTGAGGAAATCCGCGACGGCCGCATCCAGCCGCACGACGTGGAGCCCGAGCTGGTGGAGCTCACCGGCGTGCTGAGCCCGGACGCGGCGCCGGACATCGGCTCGGTCACCGAAATCCTGTAACCGCTGGGCGTGAAGGGCACCTCGATCTCCTCGAGGTGCCCTTCACCGCGTTTCACGGCCGCAGATCGATAGCGGCCCGGAACGAACCGTCCATGTGGAACGGCGTCGAGCTGTGCTCGTGCACGATCCGCCACGCGCCCTCGACGCGGCGGAAGACCAGCGTCGAGCGGAACCACAGCGTGAACGGTTCGCTCATCCCCACCGGCACGGCCGACATCTTCGCCAGCGCCGTGGTGAAGGCCAGGTCGCCGGACTCGGTCACTTCGACGTCGGTGTACTCGTAGGTCACCGGGCTGTCGAACGTGGCGAACCACTTCGTCAGGTCCTCCGCGGACGCGCCGGTGGTCCGCAGCGGCGGCGCGAGGTCGAACTTCACGGCTTGCGGCGCGTAGCCCGCGACCAGGCGCGCGGGGTCCTTGGCGGACATGGCGGCGGTGCGCTCGGCCAGCAGGTTCCGGATCTCGTTCTCGGACATTCTGTGCTCTCCTTGGTTCCTTCGCCGGATGCGTTCACCGGGGACGTCGAAGCCGTTGGCGTGGCTTCGACATCACGGGTGACGACGATTTCGAGGAGGCACCCCATGAAGTACCTGGTCCTGATCTACGGCAACCCGGCTTCGCGCTCGGTGTGGGCGAGCATGAGTGACGAGCAGAAGGCCGCGGGCCTGCGCGCGTACGTCGAGTTCAACGACGACCTCGACGGCTCCGGCGAGCGCATCGTCTCCGAACGGCTGGCCGCGCCCGAGCTCACGAAGCAGGTCATCGTGCGCGACGACGAGGTGAGCACCACCGACGGCCCGTTCGCGGAGATCAAAGAACAGCTCGCCGGCTTCTACCTGCTCGAATGCGACTCCGAGGCGCGCGCGCTGGAGATCGCGGCGCGGATCCCGGAGGCGCCGTACGCGACGATCGAGGTCCGGCCCGTGATGGGCCTGACCGGCGACGTGGACTTCGACCTGGCGGACCTGTGATCGAGGGCCTCCTGCGTGAGCTGGCGCCGCAGGTCCTCACCGCGCTCGTGCGCCGCTACGGCGGGTTCGACACGTGCGAGGACGCCGTGCAGGAGGCTCTCCTCGCCGCTGCGGTGCAGTGGCCGCGTGACGGCGTGCCGGACAACCCCAAGGCGTGGCTCATCACCACGGCGTCGCGGCGGCGGATCGAGCTGTGGCGCAGCGATTCCGCCCGGCAACGGCGTGAGGAGGCAGCGGCCGCGCTGGCGCCGCCCGACCCAGACCCGGCGCCGGCCGTGGACGACACGCTCACGTTGCTGCTGCTCTGCTGCCACCCGGCGCTGACGCGGCCTTCGCAGGTCGCGTTGACGTTGCGCGCGGTCGGCGGCCTGACGACGGCCGAGATATCGCGGGCGTTCCTCGTGCCGGAACCGACGATCGGCCAGCGCATCAGCCGCGCGAAGCAGAAGGTGAAGGGCACGTCGTTCAGCCTGCCGCCGGCGGACGAACGGCCCGCTCGCGTCGCCGCCGTGCTGCAGGTGCTGTACCTGATCTTCACGGAGGGGCACACGGCCAGCGCGGGCTCGGCCGTGGACCGCGTGGAGCTCACGGCCGAGGCCATCCGGCTCACGCGGCAGCTGCACGCCGAGCTCCCCTCGGATGGTGAGGTGACCGGCTTGCTCGCGTTGATGCTGCTCACCGGCGCGCGCCGGGCCGCGCGCCTCGGCGAGAACGGCACGATGGTCCCCCTCGCGGAACAGGACCGTTCGCGCTGGGACGCCGACGCCATCGCCGAGGGCACGGCGCTGATCACCCACGCGCTGGCGACCGCCCCCGTCGGTCCGTACCAGCTGCAGGCCGCGATCGCCGCCGTGCACGACGAGGCGGCTTCGGCGGAAGACACCGACTGGCCCCAGATCCTGCTGCTCTACGACCTGCTGCGCCGGGTCGCGCCGGGACCGATGGTGACGCTCAACCGGCTCGTGGCGCTCGCGATGGTCGAGGGCCCGGCCGTCGCGCTGGCGGAGCTCGACGCCGCCGAGCCGCCGGACCACTACCGCGTCGACGTCGTCCGCGCGCACCTGCTGGAGCTCGCGGGTGATCGCGAAGCCGCCCGGGAGTACTACGCGGCCGCGGCGCGGCGGACGTTGAGCCTGCCGGAGCGCAGGCATCTCGAAGCGCGTAGTTTGCCCGATATGCACCGAAAATCCTGACCCAAGTCGGACCCCACCCCCGACTGAAGGGTGACGCCCGCGCACCAGGGCCCCGGTAGTCTGCGGAGTGCAGGCACAAAACGGCAAGCCGCAGGGGGTAGGGCAGTGAACATCGACCACGTGCTGGAGGCGATCCCTCCGCTGTCGGTCTACCTCCTCGTGGGGCTCGTCGTGATGGTCGAGAGCCTCGGCATCCCACTGCCCGGCGAGATCGTGCTCGTGAGCGCGGCTCTGCTCGCCTCTTCGCACAGTGGTCTCAACCCGCTGTGGATCGGCATCCTGGCCAGTGCTGGCGCCATCGTCGGCGACAGCATCGGGTACCTGATCGGCCGCAAGGGCGGGAAACGCCTCTTCGACTGGGCGGGCCGGAAGTTCCCCAAGCACTTCGGGCAGGAGCACATCGCGAACGCGGAACGGATGTTCCACAAACGCGGCATGTGGGCCGTGTTCTTCGGCCGCTTCGTCGCCGTGCTGCGCATCCTCGCCGGTCCGCTCGCGGGTTCGCTGAACATGCACTACCCGCGCTTCCTCATCGCCAACGCCCTGGGCGGCATCGTCTGGGCCGGCGGCACCACGGCGTTGATCTACTACCTCGGCGTGGTCGCGGACAAGTGGCTCAAGGGCTTCCAGTGGGCGGGCCTCGGCGCGGCGGTGGTGATCGGCGTGGTCGTGACACTGGTGCTGAAGAAGCGCATGTCGCGCAACCACGAGGCGCAGACGGAGCAGAAGGACGACGCGGTCGCCTAGTTCGCGGGCGGTGAGATCAGCGTCGCCGCCAGCCGCTTCGCCGTGTGGAACGGCCGCGCGGCCTGAGTGACCACCGACGTGACCGCGGCGCCCTCCAGTAACAGCATCAGTTCGTCGGCCAGGGTTTCGGCGTGCTCCGGCTTGATGCGGTGGAGCTGCGTCAGCAGGTAGCCGTGCAGCGCGGTCTTGTGGTGGCGGACGACTTCGCGCACCGGGTCGGCCGGATCGGGGAACTCCGAGGTGGCGTTGAGGAAGCCGCAGCCGCGGTAGCCGTCGCGGGAGAGCCAGGCTTCGTAGGCGTCGAACACTGCCAGCACCCGCTCCACCGGGTCAGTGTGCCCGGCCGTGATCCCGTCGATCTCCTCCTGCCACTGCCGGTCCCGCTCGCGCAGGTAGGCGACGACGAGCCGGCTCTTCGAACCGAAGTTGCCGTAGAGCGCGGCCTTCGTCACGCCCGCCTCGGCCGCCACGGTGTCGACGCCCACGGCATGGATGCCGTCGCGGTAGAACAACGTCGACGCGGCCTTGAGCACCTTGGCTCCCGCGTCGCCGCGCCGGGTCCGGCTCACGGCTACTCCAGACTGTTCGGTCTCGTGCTGACCAGTCCAAACTCTAGCATCAGTTGACAACAGACAGACCTGTCTGTTTGGTTGCGGTGATGGTCGGGATCGGCGAGCAGGCAACCGCGCGGTGGTGGTCCACCGCGGCGGTCGGCGGCGGCGTGATCGCGCTCTGCTACGGCTTCGCGCGCTATGCCTACGGACTGTTCGTGCCCCGGTTCGGCGAGACGTTCGGGCTCACGACCGTCGGTGTGGGCGTGCTGGGCGGACTGTCGACCGCGGGCTTCGGTGTCGGGCTGCTGCTGTCCCTGCGCACGGCCACGCGATCCGCGCGCGGCACGGTGTTGCTGGCCGGCGCGTTGGCGGCGGTGGGGCTCGGGCTCATGGCCGCCGCGCCGGACGTGGCGGTGTTCGGCGCCGGGATCATCCTCGCGGGCGGCAGCGCGGGGCTGGTCTCGCCCGGCGTCGCGCAGCTGATCGGGGAAACGGTGGGGGTGCGCCGCCGCGTCCGGGCGCAGACCTGGGCCAACACCGGGACCGGGCTCGGGCTGGCCGCGTCGGCGTTCACGCCGCTGCTGGCGTTCGGCTGGTCGTCGATCTGGGCAGGCTTCGCCGTACTCGCCGCGGCGATGACGGTGCTCGCCTGGCGGACGTTGCCGCGCCCGCCCTCGTCCGCCGAGATCCCGGTGGAGTCCACCCCGGTCCGCGGCCTGGTGCCGCTCGTGGTCAACTCCGTTCTCATCGGGACGACGAGCGCGCCGTACTGGACGTTCTCCAGCTCGCGGCTCACCGCGACGGGCCTGAGCCCGGCCGCGGCGACCTGGTGCTGGTTCACGATCGGAGTGGCCGGGCTGCTCGGCGGACTGGCCGGGCGGGCCGCCGAGCGCGTCGGGCTGCGGATCGCCAACCTCGGCACCTGGACGCTGGCGGCGGTCGGCCTCGCACTGCCGGCTCTGCCACGGCCGGGCCTGCCCGGTGCGCTGGTCTCCAGTGCGCTGTTCGGCAGCACCTACATGGCACTGACCGGGCTGTGCATCCTCTGGGCCACCCGCCTGTTTCCCGCGCGCCCGGCTCGCGGGGTCACCTGGTCGTTCGTCGGCCTCGGCGTCGGCCAGACCGCGGCGTCGCCACTGGCCGGCGCGGCGGCGTCCGGCATCGGGCCGGCCGCGGTGTTCGGGCTGTCCGGTCTGGTGGCCCTCGCCGCGTGGAGCCAGCTCGACGCCCGCCTCGCCCCGCCTGCCTCAGGTTCCGGCGGGTAGCAGGTCTTCGTCGGGCAGCTCGACCGGTTTGCGGCGCAGGCTGCCCAGGAGCACCCCGCCGATGACCACGGCCGCGGCGACGATCTCGAGCACAGTGGGCACCTCGTCGAGCACGAAGTACGACGCCGTGAGCCCGACCACCGGTACGAGCAGCGAGAACGGCGCGACGACGCCGGCTGGGTGGTGCTTCATGAGCGTGGTCCAGATGCCGGAGCCGACGACGGTGCCGAACAGGATCACGTAGGCCATGCCCGCGACGCCGATCAAGCCGGTGGTGGTGGTGCCGAGTGTCGTGAGCGAGTGCCAGCCGGCCGTCGGGCCTTCGAAGAGGAAGGACAGCGCGAGCATCGGCAGCGGCGGCACCACGGACATCCAGAGCATGAGGTGCATCGGGTTGTCGGGTGTCGCGCGGCGCACCGCGAGGTTGCCGAACGCCCAGCTCAGCGCGGCCAGCAGGGTCAGGATCACCGGCAGCAGCGCGGCGTGCGAGGACTGCTGCCACGCGATCGCCGTCATGCCCGCGACGGCCAGCAGGATGCCGGTGAGCTGGCGGCGGGACACGCGTTCGCGCAGGAGCACGGCGCCGAGCAGCACGGTGAACGGCGCGGAGGCCTGCAGCACCAGCGAAGCCAGGCCCGTCGGCATGCCGAGGTCCATGGCGACGAACAGGAACGCGAACTGGCCGGTGCCGAACCCGAGCCCGTAGCCGAGCAGGTAGCGCAGCTTCACCTTGGGCCACGGCACGAACAGGATCGTGGGGATCGCGATCAGCGCGAACCGCAGCGCGCCGGCGAACATCGGGGGAAACTGGCCCAGCGCGGCATGGATGGCGAGGAAGTTGCAGCCCCACAGCACGGCGACGAACACGGCGAGGAGACGGTCACGTGCGGGCATGTTCTCCACTGTGCAGGCGGGGATCGTGAAGGACCAGCGAGAAAAACTGCACTGACCATGTAGCCCTGCTTCACATACTGTGTTGTTGTTCACCGATCCGACTGGCGGGGCTGGTTGCCAGCCGCGTTACGTCCGGTTGGGTTCCCGCCTACTTTTGGTCGGATCGGTAAAGGGGGCATTGTGGACCTCGGAAGACTCCGGACACTGCGGGAGTTCGCGGACCGCGGCAGCGTGACTGCCGCGGCGAGGGCGCTGCACTGCACTCCTTCGGCGGTGTCGCAGCAACTGCGCGCGCTGCAGGCGGAGGTCGGCCTGCCGCTGACCGAGCCGGACGGTCGCGGCCTGCGGCTCACCGACGCCGGCCGGGCGCTCGTCGCACGCGCCGACGAGGTGCTCGCCGCGCTGGATCGGGCGGAATCCGAGCTCGACACGTACCGAAGTGCACCGCGCGGGCGGGTGCGGATCGCGATCTTCCAGTCGGCGGGGCTGATGCTGCTGCCCGGGCTGCTCACGCGCGTCGCGGCGTTCGACGGCCTGGAGGTGGACGTCCGCGATGTCGACATGACGCCTTCGGACGTGCCGGGGCTGGTCGCGGACTACGACGTGGTCGTGACGCACCGGGACGAGCACGCCGGCGAGTTCACCTCCGACCGGCTCGAGGTGGTGCCGCTGCTGCGCGAGCCGCTGGACGTCGCGTTGCCGGCGGGGCACGTGTTGGCGCGGCGGCGCCGGGTGGACCTCGCGGACCTCGCCGATGAACGCTGGATCTCCGTGGACCACGGGTTTCCGGTGGACGACGTGCTGCGGTCGCTGATCGTGCGGACGGGGATGCGGCCGCAGATCGTCCAGCGCATCAACGATTTCCGCATCACCGAACGGCTCGTCGCGGCCGGGCACGGCATCGCATTGCTGCCGCGGTACACGATGGACACGCGGCGGGGCAGTGGTCTGGTCGGGCGTCCGCTGGCGGGGATTCGCGCTGCGCGGCTGGTCGAGGTGGTGTGCCGGCGGGGTGCGTTGACGCGTCCCGCGGTCGCGACGGTGATCGCCCAGCTGCGGGCGGAAGTGGCGGCGTTGACGGGTTAGCTCGCTAGTCGCGGGCGCCGCGGCGGACGCCGAAGGTGATCGCCACGCCCAGTAGCGTCGCGACGCCGAAGGAGAGCAGCATGCTGACCACCGGTTCGTCGATGAGTTCGCCGCCGGCGTAGCCGAGGAAGGCGACGTACGCCGTCCACAGCGTGATGCCGATGGCCGACGCGCTGAAGAACTCACCCATCGGCCAGCGCAGCGAGCCGGCCAGCAGCGCGCCGACCGTGCCGCCCGAGGGCAGCCAGCGGGCGAGGACCAGGATCGGACGCGGGTGGCGGTGGAGGCGACCGTCGAGCCAGGCCAGGCCGGCGGCCATCTTGCGGCGCCGGCTCAGAAGTGCCAGTACACGGGCGCCGCCGAAGCGGCCCAGCGCGTAGAGGGCCTGGTCGCTCACCAGGCATCCGGCGGTGGCGACGGCGATCACCACGGCCAGCGACGTCCCGCCCTGCGCGGCCGCGATGCCCATGCCGAGGATCGTCACCTCGGTGGGCAGCAGGGGCACCAGCGAGACGACGAACAGCACCACGAGCCCTGCCGTCGTTGCGTCCACACTCCCATTAACCGCCGTGCGCGGGCGGATGAGTCCCGTTCACCGAGTACTCACAGCAAGGCACAGGAGGTACACAGCTCGGGTCAACCATGACAGCGGGTGTCATGGTTGACCGCGACCGTGGTCCGCATGAACCTTTCGGGAAAGATCGCCCTCGTCGCGGGTGGCACGCGCGGTGCGAGCCGAGCGATCGCCGTGGAGCTGGGCCGCGCCGGCGCCTTCGTTTACGTCACGGGTCGGACGTCGGGCGCTGAGCGGTCCGAAGTGGACCGGCCGGAGACGATCGAGGAGACGGTTGCTCTGGTCGAGGCGGCGGGTGGCCAGGCCGAGGCCATTCGCGTCGACCACCTGGTGCCGTCCGAGGTCGGGGCGCTGGCCTCTCGGCTGGACCACCTGGACATCCTCGTCAACGGCCTCTGGGGCGGCGACCGCCACCTGGAATGGGGCAAACCCGTCTGGGAACACTCCTTGGACGCGGGCCTGCGCATGATCCGCCTGGCCATCGACGCGCACCTCATCACCAGCCACCATCTGCTGCCGCTGCTGATCGACCGCCCGGGCGGCCTGGTGGTGGAGCTGACGGACGGCACCGCGTCGTACAACGCGAAGTACCGCGCGGGGACCTCGCTGCCGTTCTACCTGGCGAAGTGCTCCGCCCACCCGCTGGCGATCGGCGAAGCCGCCGAGCTGGCGCCGTTCGGCGGCACGGCCGTCGCCTTCACCCCGGGCTGGCTCCGCTCGGAGGCGATGCTGGAGATCTACGGCGTCACGGAAGCGACCTGGCGCGACGCGGTGGCGAAGGAGCCGCACTTCGCGATCTCTGCGGCCGCACGATCGTCGCGCTCGCCGCGGATCCGGACCGGGCCCGGTGGTCGGGTCAGACGGTGAGCAGCGGGCAGCTCGCGCAGGCGTACTCCGTGACCGATGTGGACGGGAGCCGGCCGGACGCCTGGCGGTACCTGGTCGAGGTGGCGGACGCCGGCAAGCCGGCGGAGGTGAGCGGCTACCGCTGAGCGTTGCGGGCGGCGAGCTCGGTGCCGATGTCGGCCAGGGCGGCCCTCAGCTCCGGTGGGTCGAGGACTTCGACGCCGGGGCTGAGGGCCACCAGTTGACCGAGGGCGATCTCGCCGCCCTCAAGCGCGAGTTCCGCGAGGGCCCAGCCGTCGGAGTCCGGCTCGGCCAGGGAGCGGACGGTGTCCGCGAGGTGTTCGCCGCCGAAGACGCGGCGGAGTTCGCGGACGGCGAGGCGGTTCAGGCGGGCCTGCACCCGCACTGGGCGGGAGACCTGTTCGAAGGTCGCGGATGAAGTGCGCCACCAGGTCGGGAGGTCGAAATCGGCCGGGCGGTCGAACTCTTCCGCGAGCTCGTCGGCGTCAAGGATCCGGGAGACGCGATACGTGCGGTAGGCGTTCTCGACCCGCGCCACCAAGTACCAGACTCCCGCCTTCAACACGAGCCCCAACGGCTCCAGCACCCGGTCGGCGACTTTGTCTTTGCGCTGATAGGAAATCGCGAGCCGGCGCTGCGTCCAGACCGCGCGCGAAACCGTGCTCAATGCCGCCGGCTGGTCAGCGCCACCGAACCACCCTGGCGCATCCAGGTGAAACCGGCCGGCCACCAGCGCCGCGTGCTCGCGTAGCTCCGCCGGCATCCCCGCCGAAACCTTCGCCCGGGCGGCACTGCCGGCGGTGTCCAACCCCAACCCGGCCAACGCTTCCGGCGCGCCCAAAGCGAACAGCGCCACGGCTTCCCGTGCGGTCAGCCCCTCGAGGCCGGCCCGCCACCCGTCGACGAGCCGGAAGCCGCCGTGCCGCCCCTGTTCCGTCCACAGTGGAACGCCAGCGTCCCGCAACGCCGCAAGATCGCGGTGCATCGTGCGTTCCGAAACACCCAGCTCGGCGGCGAGCTCGGAGGCGGTCGCGCTGCGGCGGCGCTGCAGCGTGAACAGCAGCGCGACCAGCCTCTCCGCTTTCACCGCACCGACGACATCAGCGGTTCGCCCGGTTGACCGCGCTCACCACCGCGCGCAGTGACGACGTCACGATCGACGGGTCGATGCCCACGCCCCAGAACACGCGGTCGGAGATCGCGCACTCGATGTACGACGCGGCGCGCGAGTCGTCGCCCGGGGTCAGGGTGTGTTCGCTGTAGTCCAGGAGCCGCAGGTCGAAACCGACGGTGGACAGGGCGTCGAAGAAGGCCGCGATGGGGCCGTTGCCGCGGCCGGTGATGTCGTGTTCGTCGCCGTCGACGGTCACCGTGGCTTCGATGTCGTACTCGCCGCCGCCGTTGTCGGTCACGCGCTGGCGCACCAGCTCCAGCGGGGTGCGCGGCTCGAGGTACTCCTTCGAGAACGCGTTCCACATCGTGGCCGGGTCGACCTCGCCGCCCTCGGTGTCGGTGTAGGCCTGGACCACCTTGGAGAACTCGATCTGCAGGCGCCGCGGCAGGTCGAGCTGGTGCTCGGCCCTCATGATGTAGGCGACGCCGCCCTTGCCCGACTGCGAGTTCACGCGGATCACGGCCTCGTACGTGCGGCCGACGTCCTTCGGGTCGATCGGCAGGTACGGGACCTCCCACGGGTAGTCCTCGACCGGCACGCCCGCCTTGTCGGCAGCGTCCTTCAGTGCGTCGAGGCCCTTGTTGATCGCGTCCTGGTGGCTGCCGGAGAACGCGGTGAACACCAGGTCGCCGCCCCACGGCGTGCGCTCGCCCACGGGCAGCTGGTTGCAGTACTCGACGGTGCGCTTGATCTCGTCGATGTCCGAGAAGTCGATCTGCGGGTCGACGCCCTGGCTGAACAGGTTCATGCCCAGCGCGACGAGGTCGACGTTGCCGGTGCGCTCGCCGTTGCCGAACAGACAGCCCTCGATGCGGTCGGCGCCGGCCTGGTAGCCGAGCTCGGCGGCGGCGATGCCGGTCCCGCGGTCGTTGTGCGGGTGCAGCGACAGGATCACCGAGTCGCGGCGCTCCAGGTTGCGGCTCATCCACTCGATCGAGTCGGCGTAGACGTTCGGCGTCGCCATTTCGACGGTCGCCGGCAGGTTCAGGATCACCGGCTTCTCCGGCGTCGGCTGCCAGATCTCGGTGACGGCGTTGCAGACCTCGAGCGCGTACGACAGCTCCGTGCCGGTATAGGACTCCGGCGAGTACTGGAAGCGGAAGTCGGTGTCCGGCTGCTTCGCGGCCAGCTCGACGACCATCTCCGCGGCCTGCGTCGCGATCTTCTTGATGCCCTCGCGCTCCTCCCGGAACACCACGCGGCGCTGCAGGATCGAGGTGGAGTTGTAGATGTGCACGATCGCGCGCGGCGCGCCCTCGAGCGACTTGAACGTGCGCTCGATCAGCTCCGGGCGGCACTGCGTCAGCACCTGGATGCTCACGTCGTCCGGGATGGCGCCCTCGTCGATGATCTCGCGCACGAAGTCGAAGTCCGTCTGCGACGCGGCGGGGAACCCGACCTCGATCTCCTTGTAGCCCATGCGTACGAGCAGGTCGAAGAACTTGCGCTTGCGCGCCGGCGACATGGGGTCGATCAGGGCCTGGTTGCCGTCACGCAGGTCCACCGCGCACCACAGCGGCGCGCGCTCGATGCGCTTCTCGGGCCACGTGCGGTCGGGCAGCTCGATGTTCTCGATCAGCTCGTACCAGGGCTTGTAGCGGTGGACGGGCATCGACGTGCCGCGCTGCGGGTTCCAGCGGGGCTGGTCCGCGGGCGCCGGGCGCGACGGCGTGCGGACCCGGGAGGTGTTCGTGCGGGGATCGTTCGTGGCCATGGGTGAAGACGTCTCCTGACGAGGTGGGTGCTTACGACCGGCACCACAAAGCCCCGCGACGAGGAGCCGGTCTGGTCAGGCCCCGTCGCGGCAGCGAAGCAGGAGAGCACGCGCCACGAGGTCACCTTAACCACGGAACGCGGTCGTTGTGAAGTCACCTCCGCGATCGAACTGTTACGTCCGGTGGCTGCTGGGTGTTACCAGCGGGTAGCGGGCGGGGGTGTGACGTGTCAGACTGCCGAGCATGGGCGAGCACGCCGAACAAACACCTGAGGCGGAGACCAAGCCGCGGCCGAAGCGTGCCGAGATCGACTGGCGGCGCACCCGTGAGCAGGCGTTTTCCTTCCTCGCCACGCTCGTGCGGTGGGTCGGGCTGATCTTCGCCGCGATCCTCGTGCTGTACGTGATCTTCACCGTCGGCGAGGCCAATCCTGACAACGGAATCGTCTCGTTCGTCCGAAGCTGGGCCGACGGCCTCTCGATCGGCTTCAAGGATCTCTTCACCCCGAGTGACGCGAAACTCAGGGTGCTGGTCAACTACGGCATCGCGGCGATCTTCTGGCTCGTGGTGTCCGGGATCGTCGCGAAGATCCTCCGCCGTATCGGCGGTGGGATCTCTTCCTGACCGCGGTCACGGGCCGTTCCCGCCGTGGCGGGAACGGCCCGTTCGCACGGGTTCGGCTCCCGGTCAGCTCTGCCAGGTGATCGGCTTGCTGCCGTAGTCCGTGCCCGGCGCCTGGTCGCTGTAGTCGCCCTCGTTGTACGACGCGCCGGTCACGGTTGTGCCGGCCTGCGCCACCGCGAGCACGCAGCTTTCGTAGGTGGCGCCCTTCGCGGTGAAGTCCTTGCCCGCGTCGCCGCTGTCGCACTTGTCGAACGTGCCGATCACGGACACGCCCTGCGCTTCGGAACCGTCCGGGAGCAGGGCGTTCATCAGTCCGAGCGAGGTGTAGGAGAAGTCCGTGCCGCTCTCGTTCGAGACGGTGACGCGCACGTAGTACGGCGTCATGCCCTTCGCCTTGTCGCCCAGGTCCAGCGGCGCGAGGTCGGCCTCGGTGCCCTTGTCGATCGACTTCACCGTGACGCCGATCGAGCCGGTCTTGTCCTCCGACTTGAACGGCACGATCGCCTTCTCGCCCAGCTTCAGCTTGGTGCCCTGCGGAGTGAAACCACCGGCCGACGTGTTCCCGGTGCCGCCCGACGACGCGGAACTGCTCGTCTCGGGAGCGCTCGCGCTGCTGCTGCTCTGGCTCTGCTGCTGCGCCGGGGCACCGCCCGCGGCCGAAGGCGTGCCGTTCGTCTCGCCCGCACAGCCGGCCAGCGCCAGTACCGCCGCGGAGATCCCCAGGACCGCCAGCACACGACTACGCATGATCGTTCTCTCCTCGTGTCCACCCAGTGTGTTGCCGGCTTCGATGCGGTGCCCCGATCAGCGGTTCCCCGGTCGAGCGACATTACTTAGCGGTGCGAAGCGAATGCGATCAGTCGTCCGCGGTTCAGTCACCCAACGCGGGCGTGCCCCACTCGCCGCTGAACGCGAACTCGCTCAGCGGAAGGCGCTGCCGCGGTTTGAGCTCCCGCTCGATGCGCCGCTCGTCCTCCAGCACGGCGGCCTCGGCGGCGTGGCCCACGGCGATGGCCACGCGCGGCACCGCTTCGTCCGGCAACCCGAACGACGAGCGGACCGCGTCGGGCGAAAAGCCCGCCATCTGGTGCGCGATCAGGCCGAGCTCCACGGCCTGCAGCACCAGGTTCTCGCTCGCCAGGCCGAGGCCGTACTCCGCGTAGGGGACCTCGCCCTTCTCGTTCGCGGTCACCATCACGCCGACGAGCAGCGCGCCCGCGCGGAACGCCCACGCCTGGTTGCCGGTGTTCAACGCGGCCAGGATCCGCGCGAACGTGGTGTCGCCGCGCCGGCCCACGAGGTAGCGCGCGGGCTGGGTGTTGCCGAAGGACGGAGCCCAGCGCGCGGCCTCCAGCAAGGCGGTCAGTTCACGCGGGGACACCTCGGCGGTCGCGTCGAAGGCGCGGGGGCTCCAGCGCTCGGCGACGGCCGGGATCACGGGGACACTCGTTTCTGCGGGTTTGCGCACGTCCCGCACCGTAGTACGGCGGGAGTGCTCTCCATCACTCCGGAGGAAGGACTTCGAACATTTCGGTGGTGTTAAGGAAGATTTACTTCCAACACACCCTCGATCGGTGTGCGCCGCCACTCGATTGAGTGGCGAGCGCGGACGGCCCCGGTAGAGTTTCGCCCAAGTGAAGGGACGCGGGGGCTCCTCGGTGCCCACCAGGAGCAGACCCGGCCCGTCAAGGAGGTTCGGGCTGTGGCCCTCGTGGTCCAGAAGTACGGCGGATCGTCGCTGGAGAGTGCCGACCGGATCAAGCGCGTCGCCGAACGCATCGTCGCCACCAAGAAGGCGGGCAACGACGTCGTCGTGGTGTGCTCGGCGATGGGTGACACGACCGACGAGCTGCTCGACCTGGCGCAGCAGGTGAACCCCGCGCCGCCGGAGCGGGAGATGGACATGCTGCTCACCGCCGGTGAGCGCATCTCGAACGCACTGGTCGCGATGGCGATTTCCGCACACGGCGCCGAGGCGTGGTCGTTCACCGGTTCGCAGGCGGGTGTCGTCACGACGTCGGTGCACGGCAACGCGCGCATCATCGACGTGACGCCGAGCCGTGTCACGGAGGCGCTGGAGCAGGGCTACATCGCGCTGGTGGCCGGGTTCCAGGGCGTTTCCCAGGACACCAAGGACATCACGACCCTCGGGCGCGGCGGTTCGGACACCACCGCCGTCGCGCTCGCCGCGGCGCTGGGCGCCGACGTGTGCGAGATCTATTCCGATGTGGACGGTGTGTACTCAGCCGACCCGCGGATCGTGCCGGACGCGCGGAAACTCGACACGATCCCGTACGAGGAGATGCTGGAGCTCGCCGCGAGCGGTTCGAAGATCCTGCACCTGCGTTCGGTCGAGTACGCGCGCCGCTACGGCGTGCCGATCCGAGTCCGCTCTTCCTACAGCGACAAACCGGGCACCACCGTGACCGGGTCAATCGAGGAGATCCCCGTGGAACAAGCGCTGATCACCGGTGTGGCACACGACCGTTCGGAGGCCAAGATCACGGTCACCGGCGTGCCGGACCACGCCGGGGCGGCCGCCCGGATCTTCCGCGTGATCGCCGACGCGGAGATCGACATCGACATGGTGCTGCAGAACGTGTCCAGCACGATCTCGGGTCGCACCGACATCACGTTCACGCTGTCGAAGGCCAACGGCGCCAAGGCCGTGCAGGAGCTGGAGAAGGTCAAGGGCGAGATCGGTTTCGAGACCGTGCTGTACGACGACCACGTCGGCAAGGTCTCGCTCGTCGGCGCGGGGATGCGCTCGCACCCCGGGGTCACGGCGACGTTCTGCGAGGCGCTCGCGCAGTCGGGCGTCAACATCGAAATCATCAACACCTCGGAGATCCGCATCTCGGTGCTGATCCGCGACGCGCAGCTCGACGACGCCGTGCGCGCGATCCACGAGGCGTTCGAGCTCGGCGGCGACGAAGAAGCCGTCGTGTATGCGGGGAGTGGTCGCTGATGGGCAACGGTCTTCGCGTCGGCGTGGTCGGGGCGACCGGCCAGGTCGGCGGTGTGATGCGGAAACTGCTGGCGGAGCGCGGTTTCCCGGTGGACGAGATGCGCTACTTCGCGTCTTCCCGGTCAGCGGGAACGAAGCTTCCGTGGCAGGGCGAGGAGATCACGGTCGAGGACACCGCCACGGCGGATCCGTCCGGTTTGGACATCGCCCTGTTCTCCGCGGGCGGCTCGACTTCGCGTGAGCAGTCGCCGCGCTTCTCCGCCGCGGGCGTGACGGTGATCGACAACTCGTCGGCCTTCCGCCGCGACCCCGACGTGCCGCTGGTCGTGAGCGAGGTCAACCCGGAAGCCATCAAGGAGGCGCGCAAGGGGATCATCGCGAACCCCAACTGCACCACCATGGCGGCCATGCCGGTGCTCAAGCCCCTCCACGACGAGGCCGGCCTGCTGCGCTTGATCACGAGCACCTACCAGGCCGTATCGGGCAGCGGCCTCGCCGGCGTCGACGAGCTGGCCGCCCAGGTCAACGCCGTCGCCTCCCGCGCCGCCGCCCTGACCCACGACGGTTCCGCCGTGGACTTCCCGGCCCCGGCCAAGTACGTGGCGCCCATCGCGTTCAACGTCCTGCCGATGGCCGGCTCCGTCGTCGACGACGGCTCGTTCGAGACGGACGAGGAACAGAAGCTGCGCAACGAAAGCCGCAAGATCCTGGGCCTGCCGGAGCTGCTCGTGTCGGGCACGTGCGTCCGTGTCCCGGTCTTCTCGGGCCACGCGCTGTCGATCAACGTCGAGTTCGCGCAGCCCATCTCGGTGGAGCGCGCCACGGAACTGCTTTCGGTGGCGCCCGGCGTGCAGCTTTCGGACGTCCCCACACCGCTGCAGGCCGCGGGCAAGGACCCGAGCTTCGTCGGCCGCATCCGTTCCGATCCCGGTGTGCCGGACGGCCGCGGGCTGGCGCTGTTCGTGGCGACGGACAACCTGCGCAAGGGCGCCGCGCTGAACGCGGTGCAGATCGCGGAGCTGGTGGCCGGCAACCGCTGATCCTCGGTGTGAGACAGGGCCGTCTTCCCTCGGGAAGGCGGCCCTGTCTCATCGGGTCGAGCTCAGCTGCCGAACCGGTCGGAAGTCCGGCGACACACCGTGAACCACGAGCAGCAGCCGCAGCGGCAAGACCTCCGGCGGCAGCGCCGCCGCCTCGTCGAGTGCGGTCGTGATCGCCTCCGCACCCGGATCGGCCACGACCAGCTCCGGCGGCCCGGGCCACGCCATGCGCCAGCGCACGACTCCCGCGTCGGCCAGGGCCGCCGTGACGACCAGGGCCAGGCGGTAGCGGACGGAAGCCACGACGTCCGCGGCACCGGGCTTGGCGAGGAACGCGAGCTCACCCGCGGCCAGCCGGTCGAGCGCGGCCCCGAGGGTGAGGCCGCCGAGGACCTCCAGGGCCGCGCGCGTGACCTCGTGCCGCTGGGACAGGTCGGCGAGCGTGTCCCAGTCGGCGCGCGGCATGGCGCGCTGTTCCTCGGAGAGCAGCTGCGCGAAGGCGTGGTCGAGCGTCTCGTCGTCGGCGAGCAGTGCGCTGGCCCGAGGCTCGTCACCGAGGGGGAGCTCGGCGTCGAGCAGCTGCCGGAAGCCCCCCATCGGCCGCGCCGGCAGGAGTCCTGCTCGCAGGCCGAGCGCGGCGTAGCGGACCAGGAACAGCTCCCAGAGCTCTCCGATCACCTCGCGTTCCCACCGCACCTCAGCCGCATCCGGCGCGGCCAGCGCTCGTTCGGCGCAGCGCAGGTAGTACCCGGTGAAAGCCCGCACCGCAGGACGGGCCGGCGCGTTCCAGCGCGGTGCGTGGGCCAGGGTGTCGCGCGTCCGCGAGAGGAACCGCACACCCCACGCGATCGCCGGACGGAGACGGACGTCCTCGCCGAGCGCGCGGCGCACCAACGCGCTCAGCTGCGCCGGGTTCGCCGCCTCGAGCAACGGGACCCCGATGACCAGCCGGCGGCGCGACGCGAGCCGCACCGCGACACCGGCGTCGAGCCGGACGGACGTCGGAGCCTCGACGCCGACGTCGTCCGCCGCGGCGTGCACCAGCTCCCACAACCGCGTCGAAGCGGGCGTGAGCCGGATCGTCGGCGTGGGGTCGGCGCGGGAGCACACTGCGGTCACGAGCGTCGCGAGTCCCGGCGCCACGACGAGCAAGGCCAGCGCCGCGGGGGACATCGCCACGCACAGCACGACCTCCGCCGCGACGAACCCGCCGACGGCGAGGACCACCACCAGCAAGAACGCCACCAGGAGCCCCACGGCACGCAGCGCCATTCGGACCTCCTCGCCCGGTCTTGTCGGATATCGCTCGCGGCGGTGACAACGTTTCGTCACTCCACTGTGGACTTGGCCTTCTCTGCGAGGTGACAGGCCAGGTACCGGATCTTGCGGAACTCGACGACCGGTCCCTTCTTGCCGTACGCCCACATCGTGGCGTCGGCGTGCACTCCGAGCTGCCGGAATTGTTCCACGGCCTCCTCGCCGCGCCCGAGCTCCACCAACGCCCGCGCGGCGTATGCCCGGCTCGTCGCCGTGCCCGAAGCGTCGCGCCCCTCGCCTTCGAGCCAGGGCAGCAGCCGGTCGACGGCCGGAGCGACCAGCGGGTTCCGCCACGCGTTCTCGACCCCGAGGTACTCCGCCTCGTGCGCCGCGGCCAGCGGCAGCCACGCCAGCTTCGGGTGCTTCGCCGCGCCTTCTTCGGCGAACGCCCACATCAGCTCGTGCGACCCGAACCACTTCTCGCACCAGTACTGCAGCGCGGAGCCGTGCGCGGGCAGGTTCAGCGGGTCGCGAGCGACCAGGTCCTTCCACACCTCGCGGAACGCGTCGTTGTCGTACTGCCGGCCGCGAGCGACCGCCAGCATCGTCACCCACGGGGTGGGGTCTTCGGGGGCCAGCGCCGCCGCTTCGCGGGCCGCGGGCACGGCGGTCTCGAGGATGGCGAAGAACTTCTGGAACTGCTCGCGGCTCACGTGCTCGGCCCGCAGCCCGCTGCGGACCTGCCAGGCCAGCTGCACGAGACTCTCGGCGTTGACCGCGGCGGCGTCCGCGTCGCCCGGCCGCTCGCTCTGCCAGCGTTCCAACCCGGCCTCGTCGTTCGCCGCCACCTCACCGAGCTGGCGGATGAGGTAGGTGCGCCGGTCCCAGTCGGTGCCGATCTCGGTCAACAGCCCCGCCGCCGGCTCCCAGCCGCCGGTCACGAATGCCTTCCTGGCCGCGTCGATCTCGCGGTCGCGGTTGAAATCGGCGGCCGTGACCTCGTTGTCCGGCGGCAGGCCGAACCGGGTGACGTCGGGCATCTCGATCTTCGGCGCCTTCTTGTCCGGCGCGACGTAGCGGGCCAGGTCCTCGCGGCTGAGCGAAGCGGTGAACTCCGCGACGCTCATCCCGCGTTCCCGGGCGGCCTTGGCCAGGGCGAACGCGGTCTTCCGACGTCTCGAGTCGAACAGCAGGCCTACGAGTCTCATGGGTTTCCTCTCAAGAACGGATCGGGTCGGGTTCGGCGGCGGGCAGCAGCGCCCGCAACCCGGCGGTGTCCCCGGTGACGGCGGCATCGAGCGCCGGGGTGAGTGATTCGGCGTACGGCTCGTCGAGCGCCAGCTCGGCCGGCCCGGACCACGAGAGCGTCCAGTGTGCGAGGCCTGCGGTGGCGAGTTCCGAGACGACCACAGTGGACAGTCGCGAGCGGGCGGACTCGCCGAGGAGTTCCCGGCGCGCTCGCGGGCCGGCACCGGCGGGCACCTTCAGGTCGGGATCGGCCAGGTCTTCCAGCCGGCCGGCGTCGAGTGCGTCGAGGAGGTCCCGAGGCGAACGGCCGCTCAGGATCTTCGTCGAGTTTTCGCTGAACTGGTGCCGGGTGGCGGCGTCGACGAGGGTCGGCCAGTCCGTCGGCTTCTTCCGGCGGGCCTCGGTCGACAGGCCGGTGAGCAGCGCTTCGTCGAGAGTCGCGGCAGCGTTGTGGAGGACCTCGGTCGCCGGCCGCTCGCCGCCTTCCGCCACCGGCACGACGGGTGCCGCTTCGATTACCGCGATGCGCTCGAGCGTGGCGGGGTGGCTGTCGTACCGCGAGACCTCGCGTTGCGGCGGGTTCTGCCGCACCTTGTCGATCTCCACCCCGCGGCTGTCGTCGGCCAGCAGCTGCCGGTAGCCCTCGGCCAGCCGGGCCGGCACGTAGCCGGCCGTCCAGCCCATCGTCGCGTACGTGTTCAGGAAGAACCGCCACACCACGGCGAGCGCCTCGATCTCGCGCAACGCGCTGCTCGCCGCGGTAGTGCCCGCGACCCGGGCGGCCGCGGCGTCGGCGGCGAGCTCCTGGTCGCGGCTCACCCGCATCGACACGGCGAAGTAGAGCTTGGCGTAGGCATGGAACAGCGAGCGCAGCATTCGGCCGAACCAGCTGGTGCCGTTCAGTCCATTCACGACTCGGCCGATCGTCTGCCGCCCGCGGTAGGTCGCGCCGCCGAAGCGGGTGTCGCGGTTGCTGTAGTGCGCGAGCTCGTGGCCCAGCACCGCGCGGAACTGGTCGATCCGCAGGCCGGCAAACAGCTGTGCGCCGATGAACAACCGGCGCCGCGTCACCCGCAGGCCCAGCCACCGCGTCTGTTCGTTCACGGCCGCGTTGACCTGCGGCACCAGGTAGATCTCGTCCGGCGGTCGGGTGCCGACGGCGTCGGAGAGCTCGCGGACGAGCGCCCACAGCTCGGGCTGCGCTTCGGGCGTCACCGGTAGCCCTGAGCCGCCGTCGTCGTGGGTGCGTTCGATGGTGAACAGGGCTTGCAGCAGCACGTAGACCGCCGGCACGGCGATGACCGCCAGCCGGAGCCCGATGCTCGGCGAGTCGCGGATCGCCCAGACCTCGGCCACGACGATCGCGGCGACGATCACCAGCACGAGGACCGGAAATCCGGCCAGCAGGACAACAGCGAGCAACGCTCGCGAAGAGTTCTTCATGGAAAAGTGGAATCCTCCCAGGCGGCGCTTCGAGCGCCGGGCTCGATCATCCTGGCGGATATCGGCGGAAACCTCGATTTCGTTTCGCTCACGAAACGACGTTGTCTGCGCTACTCCGGCAAATCGTGCGATTCGGACGATTGTTCCCGCGGCTCCGGTCGATCCATTGTGGAGCGGGCTCCCGTTCGGCTCGGGAATCAGGCAGCCGGAACGCGGCTGCGCTCGCTCAGCAACGCGCGCAGGGCAGCGATGTCCCCGGCCACGGCGGCATCGATCGCGGGGAAGAGCGCTCCGCTGAGCCGCGGGGTCAGCCTGAGCGCGGTCGTCTTCGACCACGAGATGGTCCACCGCGCCCCGCCCGCGCCGGCAGCCTGCGACAGGGCCACGACCGACAGCCGGACGCGAGCGGACTCGGTCACGAGTTCCCGGCGAGTCCGTCGGTCCGCGTCGGCGGGGATCGGCAGGTCGGGATCGGCCAGGTCGTCCGGCCGTCCGGCGTCCAGCGCGTCGAGCACGTCGCGCGCCGAGCGGTCCCGCAGGACTTGCGCCGCCAGCTCGCCGAACTCGTGCCGTGACGAGACGTCGGCGAGGGTGTCCCAGTCGGTGCGCTGTTTTGTGCGGCCTTCGTCCGACATTTCGGCGAACCACGCGGCGTCGAGGACCTCTTCGGCGTCGCGGAGGAGCTCGCTCGCCGGCCGGTCCTCCCCCCGCACGCCGGGATGAGGCCGGCCGCTTCGAGCACTCTGATGCGCTCGGCCGTAGGCGGGCGACTGTCGAACGGCGACGCCTCGGGCGGGTTCTGCCGCGGCTGTGCCGGCTCCTGGGCGCGGGTTTCGTCGGTCAGCAGCGGCCGGTATCCCTCGGCGGGCCGGTCAGGCAGGTAACCGGCGTCCCAGCCGCGCCGACACGGGCGAAGTACACCCAGCCGTAGCCCTGGAACAGCGGATGCAGCAGCCGGCTGAACCACGACGCCCCGTCGAGTCCACTCAGGACTCGCGGGATCGCCACCCGCCCGCGGTAGGTCGCACCGGAGAACCGGGTGTCGCGGTTGCTGTAGTGCGCGAACTCGTGGCCGAGCACGGCCCGGAGCTCGGCCACGCCCAGGCCCACGAACAGCAGGGCGCCGATGAACCGCGTGCGCACTGTGACGCGTAGCCCGAACCAGACCGTCCGCTCGTGCACCGCGGCGTTCGCCCGGTTCATGATCCGGATCTCGTCGGGCGGCGCGGTGCCGACGGTTTTCGCCAGTTCGCGAACCAGTGCCCACAACTCGGGTTGGGCCTCTGCGGTGACCGGAAGACCCGGGGCGTCGCCTGCGTGGTCGAACGTGCACAGCGCCCGCAGCAGCACATAGGTCGCGGGCGCGGCGAAGACTGCGAACTCCAGCCCGTGGGAAAGCCGGTTGCGGAACGCGAACACCTCCACCACGACGATCCCGGCGACGAGCGTCAGTACCAATACCGAAACCCGGCCAACAGGACGATGGCGGCCAGCGCGCGAAAAGAGTTCTTCATGGACCGACGGTTCCTTCCGCGGGGCGCTTCGGGCGCCGGGCCGGTCATCGTGCCCGAAATCGCCGGGAGCCTCGATTTCGGTTCGCCCGTGAATCCGCCGCGGCGAAAACCCCTGGCGCCATCTCGTCCTCCCAGGGGATGCTCTTCGAAGAATCCCAGCCAGGAAAGGAAAGTCATGTACACGGCGGTAGACGGTGCTCGCGTCCCGATCCGGATGTGGGCCGACCCCACGTCGGTCGAGGAACAAGCCATGCGCCAGCTGCACAACGTCGCCAATTTGCCTTGGGTGCACGGCGTCGCGGTGATGCCCGACGTCCACTACGGCAAGGGCGCCACCGTGGGCAGCGTGATCGCCATGCGTGACGCGGTGTCCCCGGCGGCGGTGGGCGTCGACATCGGGTGCGGGATGAGCGCGGTACGCACGTCGCTGACCGCGGCGGACCTGCCCGATGACCTCGGTCGGCTGCGGCGGCGGATCGAGTCGGCCGTGCCGGTGGGGTTCGGGCTGCACAAGACGCCCGTGAACCCCGCGAAGGTCCACGGCGTGGGCGGCTGGGACGCGTTCTGGAAGTCGTTCGGCGACCTCCACGAGGGCGTGCAGGGCCTGCACGACCGCGCGGCGCGCCAGATCGGGAGCCTCGGCGGTGGGAACCACTTCATCGAGGTCTGCCTGGAACAGGGTGGCGCCGACGAGGGCCGCGTGTGGCTGATGCTGCACTCGGGTTCGCGCAACATCGGCAAGGAGCTCGCGGAGCGGCACATGGCCGTCGCGCGCAAGCTGCCGCACAACGCGGACCTGCCCGACCGCGACCTCGCCGTGTTCGTCGCGGGCACGCCCGAGATGGCGGCCTACCGTCGTGACCTGTTCTGGGCGCAGGACTACGCGGCGCGCAACCGGGCCACGATGGTGGCGCTGGTCAAGCTCGCCGTCGCTGAGGTCATCCAGGGGACGACGTTCGACGACGCGATCAGCTGCCACCACAACTACGTCGCCGAGGAGACCTACGACGGCGTCGACCTGCTCGTGACCCGCAAGGGCGCGATCCGGGCCGGCGCGGGTGACCTCGGGATCATCCCGGGCAGCATGGGCACCGGCTCCTACATCGTGCGCGGGCTCGGGAACACGGCGTCGTTCGAGTCGGCTTCGCATGGTGCGGGGCGGCGAATGTCGCGGACGAAGGCGCGCAAGACCTTCACCGCGGCCGACCTGGCGGCCCAGACCGACGGCGTCGAGTGCCGCAAGGACACCGGCGTGGTCGACGAGATCCCGGCGGCCTACAAGGACATCGACGCGGTGATCGAGGCGCAGACCGACCTCGTGGAGGTCGTGGCGCACCTCAAGCAGGTCGTCTGCGTGAAGGGGTGAAGGTGCTCGCGGGGCCGGTTCGGGCCCCGCGAGCCCGCTACCCTTGAGCCATGACGAGGTGGGGAGCGGTGGTCGCGTTGGCGGCCGCCGGAGCGTTGCTGGCCGGGTGTGACCAGGTCAACTCCGCGGTGGACACGGCCAACTCGACGGCCGACAAGGTCAGCGCGTGCACACAGGCGCTGGGGCTGGCGGACCTCAACCCGCTGGTCGACCCCGACAAGCTGAAGGCCCGCGCGCAGGACAAGGAACAACGCCTGCGCGCGCTGGCCGCAGACGTGCAGGAGCAGGACGTGAAGAACGCGCTGCTCGGCATGGCCGACTCCTACGTCGAGGTGCAGAAGGAGCACATCCAGGACGCCGGCGTGGTCGCCGCTTGGGCCAAGCGGAACGTCGCGAAGCTCGACGCGCTGCGCAAAGCCTGCAGCTGACTCAGCGGCGCGCCTGAACGGCCGCCGCCATCGCCGGCGCCGTGGCTGCCCGGCGCCGGTGCGTCCACAACAGGCCCGCCGCGGCCAGGACCAGACCACCGGCGCCCGCGGCGACGAAGCCCCACGCCGGGCTCGAGTGGTCGATCGCGAAGCCCACCACAGGGCTGCCGGCGGCCAGCCCGAGCCGTGTCGACGCGTCCTGCAGTCCCATCGCCTCGCCGCGCACGGCCGGAGGCGCGAGGGCGCTCACCGTCTCGGTCGTCGCGGCCAGCGTCGGCGCGCAGAGCACGTTCGTCGGGATCAGCACGAGCATCAGCAGCCACCACGGCTGGTCCGCCAGCCCCACCGGCAGCACCAGCGCCGCGAGCAGCAGCATCAGCACCCCCTGCGGCAACGACTTCTTCACGGCGCCGTGCACGATCCCGCCGAGCATCGAGGCCGCGCACATCACCGCGATGACCAGGCCGGTCCAGCCGACGTCGCCGTGGGAGCGCAGGGCCGCCAGCGTCGCGACCTCTGTGCCGACCAGGCAGAACAGTGCGCCTGCGGCCACCAGCAGCGTCGCGAGCAGCCGGCCGGTGAGCCACGACCGCAGCGGCGGCCGGACGGAGCCGACGGGGGCGAGCTCGTCCTCGTTCCGGATGGGCGGGTTGAGCAGGAAGATGAGCAACGCCGTGCCGCCGAAGAGCACGCCGATGCCGCTGAGCGTGAACGTGGCCGACAGCGACGTGATCGCCGCGATGCCGGCCGCCGGGCCGATCATGAACGACGCTTCGACCAGGATCGTGTCGAGCGAATAAGCCGCGCGCCGGTGCTCGGCGGGCACGAGCGCCGCGAGGATCTGGCGTGCCAGCGAGCCCGCCGGCACGGACAGGAACCCGGCGGGCAGCGCGCACGCCACCAGCACCGCGTAGGAGAGGTGGGGCGCCGCGACCCAGAAGGCCGTGGACGCGACGCCGCAGACGCCGACCACCGGACGCAGGCCGTAGCGGTCGATCGTGCGCCCGAGCAATGGCGCGCCCAGCGCCATGCCGAGCGTGGTGGCGGCGCCGACGACGCCGGCCGCGCCGTAGCCGTGGCCCAGGTTGGTGACCACGTAGAGGGTGAGCGTGACGCCGGTCATCGTCATCGGCAGACGGGCGAAGAACATCAGCACCATCGACGGACGGACGCGGGACAGCGTCAGCACCTGGCGGTACGGCTCGAAGGGCACGTACCTCATGAGAGCAAATCCTGGTACGCGCGTGCAACTTCTTTTGAGGCGATCTTCGTGACAGTTGCTCTCAAACGAGAGCGACAGCGACAATCGCCGCATGACCCCGGCTGAACCGACAGGTCTGCGCGAACGCAAGAAGGCCCGCACGCGCGAAGCGATCCAGCGGCACGCGCTGCGGTTGTTCCAGGAGCAGGGCTACGCGACGACCACCGTCGAGCAGATCGCGGCGGCCGCGGACATCTCGCCGAGCACGTTCTTCCGCTACTTCGCGACGAAGGAGGCGACGGTCCTCTACGACCGCATCGACCCGCTGCTCGTCGAGGCCGCCCGCCGGCAGCCCGAGGAGCTGACGCTGCTCGGGGTCGTCCGCGCGACGCTTCGCGAGGTGTACGACAACCTGCCGCCCGAGGTATGGGCCGAGGAGCGGCGCCGGCAGCTGCTCGTGTTCTCCGTGCCGCAGCTGCGCGCGAAGATGATGGACAACTACGTCTCGGGCATCACGATGCTCGTCGAGCTGGCGGCCGAACGGACCGGTCGCGCCGGCGGCGACTTCGAGGTCCGCAACTGGGCGGGGGCGGTCGTCGGCGTCATCCTCTCCACGGCGCTGGCGGCCGCGGCGGATCAGAGTGCCGATTTCGTGGCCCTGTTGGAACGCGCGTTCACGCACCTCGAAGAAGGCCTGCCGCTCTGAATCGCGGCAACTCGCAATCCTGACGCGAAACAATTCGCGAATGTTTTTGCGCATCCGTGTGCTGACCTCGGGGTGCGCGGTTCGGTGCGTTTTCGTGCGCTGTTTCCGCTGGTCTGCGTGGCGGAGATCCGGCCGTGACCCGGCTACTCCGCCTGTGGCGGTGCATGCGTGGGGGACACCCCGACCGGAGCAGTGGCGACACGCGGTCCGACGGAGTGATGAGGGTAAACGATCACGCAATACACCTGTTTGGGTGAGCAACAGGGGCATTCGTGGCGGACGGCTACTCCGAGTCCGTTTCATGATCGGTCATGATGATCTTCAGGGGGATGGGCAAGCCGTCCACGTTAATCAATTGCGGGCATGTTCCCGAAAGACGGATCCGGCACGTAAGGGTTAGAAAATGTCCTATCCGGTGATCGGCTGGTGCTGGGTCGACACGGCGGGTATCGATTTACCCGTCAGGTCTCCAGAGGCCAGGAGGTAAGGAATGAAAGGCAAGATTGGGCGGATCATCGCCTTGGTAGCCGCCGGCAGTCTGCTGGCCGTCGGCACCTCGGGGATGGCCTCGGCGAGCCCTGCGGGTGGCAAGGGCTCGTCGTCCACCGAGGCGGTCGGCGCGCAGGTGCTCCAGATGCGGGACGACCTGACGAAGGCCGCGTACGCCGGCAACGTCGGTCTCACGCGTGCCGACTTGGACAAGCTCAGCCCTGTCCTCGGCGACCTCGCCGCGGGCAAGCGCTACACGATCCAGTCGGAGACGCAGCAGCTTTCGTCGGCGGCCAAGGGCCGTGCGGATGAGTCCAGCCGCCTGCTGGCCGACCCGTCGGCGTCGCCGCGTCAGCTCCCGCCGCTGCCGCTCCCGCCGATCCCGGACCTGCCCGGTCCGCTGAAGATCGTGAGCGACCTGCTCAAGGCCCTGCTGGGTGCCGTCACCGGCATCCTGGGCGGACTGCTCGGCTCAGTGCCGGTGCCTCCGCTGCCGGTGCCGCCGTTGCCCGTCCCGGGCGCGTAGCAACCACCCCCGGAGCCCGGGGTTTTCGGAGCCTGGTGCGGTTCGCCGCACCAGGCTCCGGTGGTTTCCGGGGCTGTTTCCTTCGACGGTCGACGCTGGCGTCGATCCCCGTCGCCCGGGGCTATTTCTCCTTCTGCTGCCGTGCCAACCCCAGCCGCAACGCGCCGGCCAGCTCGGCCGTCGCCTCGCGGAACCGGGAGCCGACGCCGGTGAAGTTCAGGAACCCGTGGATCAGGTCCGGCTGACGGCTCACCGCGACCGAGACCCCGGCCTCACGCAGCTTCTCCGCGTACGCCTCGCCCTCGTCGCGCAGCGGGTCGAAGCCCGCGGTCATGATGAACGCCGGCGGAAGTCCACTGTGGTCGGTCGCGACGAGGGGTGACAGACGCGGATCAGCCTTGTCGGTGCCGGCCGGGACGTAGTGGCCCTCGAACCAGGTCATCGACTCGTCGGTGAGGAACAGCTTCTCGCCGAAGATCTCGCGCGAGCGGCGCCGTGTCGTGAAGTCCACCGCGGGGTAGATCAGCAGCTGGAACGCCGGCGCCGGTCCGCCGCGCCGCACCGCCGCCAGAGTCAGGGCTGCGGAGAGGTTTCCGCCCGCGCTGTCGCCGCCCACGGCGATTCGGTCGGCGTCCGCGCCGAGCTCGATGGCATTCGCGTGGGCGTAGTCGAACGCCGCCAGCGCGTCTTCGAACGGAGTCGGGAACGGGTGTTCAGGCGCCATGCGGTACTCCACCGACAGCACACGCACGCCGGCGTGCTTCGCGAGGTAGCGCGCGGCGTTGTCGTGCGTGGCGCGGGAGCCGACCACCCAGCCGCCGCCGTGGAAGAACACGAGCAGCCCGGACGGTTCCGGCAGCCCCGCGGGCGTGTAGAGGGTGGCGTCGAGCGACGCGTCGGCGGATGGGATCACCACGTCGCGCACGGCCACGGGCTCGATCGTCTTGCCGCTCACCAGGTGGCGGCCGAGCTCGAGCCCGAGACGCGAGCCCTCGACCGTCTCGCCGACGAGCGCGGTGCCGGTGAGCTGCTGCAACCGCAGCAGGAGCTGCGCGTCGAGGGCGAGCTCCTGCCCGTCGCGCCGCAGCGGCGGGCCGGCGATGAGCCGCCGGACGGGCCGGGGCAGCCAGAAGACCAGCTGCGCGGCGGCGGCCTGGGCGCGGACCTGGAGCGGGATCGCCATCGTTCCTCCTCGGCTGTGGGCCCCGACGTTACTTGTCAGTAAGTAGGGGGTCCAGCTGTGATCGAGAACTCCGTCCCAAATCCTGGTCCTCCACTTTAGTCGAGGGGTTAGCCTCGGGGACGTGACTTCAGCCAAGACGGTGCTCGGGATCGGCGGCTCGTTGCGCGACGGCTCGCAGTCCGAGCGCGCTCTGCGGATCGCCCTCGACTCGGCGGCCGAGCTGGGGGTGGACACCGCGCTGATTCCTGGGCCGGAGCTCGTGCTGCCGTTCTACGACGCGGCCGCGGGCGAGCGCGACGACCGCGCGACGCGGCTGATCGAGAGCATCCGCCGCGCCGACGGCCTGATCGTGGTTTCCCCTGGTTACCACGGCGCCCTGTCCGGGCTGGTCAAGAACGCCTTGGACTACGTCGAGGACCTGCGCGAAGACACCCGCCCCTACCTCGACGGCCGCCCGGTCGGCCTCGCCGCCGTCGCCTTCGGGTGGCAGGCCGCCGTCACCACGCTCGACCAGCTGCGCACGATCACGCACGCGCTGCGCGGCTGGCCGACCCCGCTGGGTGGTTCGATCAACTCCGCCGAGACCAAGTTCGACGAGTCCGGTGGCGCCTCCGACGACAAGAGCGTGCGCACGCTGCGCCTGATCGGCCGCCAAGTGGCCGAGTTCACCCTGTCGCGCTGAGGTTTCAACCGCCGGATGCCGGGTATTCCCGGCGTGATGCCTGCCATGTGGTGGCAAGGTTCCGCTGATGCGGAACGTTGTTATCAATGAGACGCTGAGCCAGGCGTCCCGACGAGGAGGTAGGCGAAGGAATGGCTGACGCGATCTACACCGCGGCCGCGACCGCGCGAGGCGAGGGCCGCAACGGCGAGGTGACCTCGTCCGACGGGGTCATCGACGAGTCGCTCGCAGTGCCGAAGGAAATGGGCGGCCCGGGCGGTGACAAGACCAACCCCGAGCAGCTGTTCGCCGCCGGCTACTCCGCCTGCTTCCACAGCGCGCTGCAGGCCGTGGCCCGCGCGGGGAAGGTGCAGCTGCCGGAGTCGACGGTGACCGCCGAGGTCAGCCTGTACAAGCAGGAAGTGGGCTTCAAGCTGGGCGTGGCCCTGAACGTCGCGCTGCCCGGCATGGACAAGGCCCAGGCCGACGACCTCGTGGCCCAGGCGCACCAGGTCTGCCCGTACTCGAACGCGACCCGGGGCAACATCGAAGTCGCGCTCACCACCACGGTCTGAGCCCGTTCCCGGCCTTCTTCCACCACCACGACACAGAAAGGACACCCCGATGGTCAACTCTCCCATCAAGAGCCCGCTCAGTGACGCCGACAAGGAGATCACGGGCAACGCCCTGCAGGCGACGCTCGTCGACCTCGTGGACCTTTCGCTGATCGCGAAGCAGGCCCACTGGAACGTCGTGGGCAAGAACTTCCGCAGCGCCCACCTGCAGCTCGACGAGCTCGTGGCCACGGCCCGCCAGTACGTCGACGAGGTCGCCGAGCGGGCCAACGCCATCGGCATCTCGCCCAACGGCAAGGCGAAGACCGTCGTAGAGAGCTCGGGTGCCCCGGAATACCCCGACAACTGGCAGTCGGTGGAAACCACGGTGGACGCCATCGTCGACATCCTGGCGACGCTCATCGCGCGCCTCCGCAAGCGCATCGACGAAACCGACAAGAGCGACCTGGTCACGCAGGACCTGCTGATCGAAATCACGCGCGCCTTGGAAGAGGCGCACTGGATGTGGCAGGCGCAGCAGGCCTGACGGTTCTCGCTCACGGGCCGCTCACCCTTCGGGGTGGGCGGCCGTTCTTCGCCGCGAGAGGACCGTTCGCGCCACCTGGCACGGGCCTTTCCGCCCGCTTCCGTGTTCACTTGAGGGCATGCCCGCTCTCCACCCGCCGCTGGATCGGCAGCAGCTCGGTCATCTCAGGCACTTCGACAACCTCTCCCGCCAGTTCCGCAACGACTGGTCCTTCATGCAGGGCAAGGGAACCGGCCAGGACGACTTCGGCGGCTACCGGTTCCAGCTCGCCTACATGGCGTACGCGCTGGCCCTGACGCACCGGCACCGGCTGCCTGCCGCGCCCGGGTTGTTCCGGCCGACGTTGCGGCGGCTCGTCGAGAAGATCCTGCTGCCCGAGGTGTGGCTGTACTGGCGCGACGTGAGCCGCGGCGGGGCGGTGGTCAACGCGCACCTCGGGGAACTCAAGGAGGAGTGGGATCCGGTGGTGCGGGACAACATCATGTACAGCGCGTACGTGCAGTCGATGGCACTGCTGCACGACTACCTCTTCGCCGCCGAAGAGTTCGCGGCGCCGGGGTCGCTGACGTTCGAGCACTGGTCGTACTTCTGGGGCGGCGAGGAGAAGCGGTTCCCGTACGACCGTGAGTCGCTCAACGACCACATCTACTGGCAGATGGTGGAAAACGGCTACCTGGGCGTGGCGTGCGAGCCCAACTGCGTGTTCCAGATCTGCAACCAGCCCGCCATCCTCGGCTTCCGCCTCCATGACCTGATCACGGGCGGCAGCCGTGCCGAGGAGGTCGTCGCCGGCTACGAGCGCGCGTGGGCCGACTTCGGCCGGCTCGACGAATCGGGCCACTACAACCTGATGGTCACCGCCGACTCGAAGCGCGTGCGGCCGAACGAGGCGCCGTCGCCGTGGGTGGACGCGTGGTGCGGCGCGCTGATGAACATGTGGAACCGCGACTTCGTCCACGACGGTTACCCGGAGCAGGTCAAACGGTTCCTCGTCGACGGGCCGGACGGCACGCTGTCCGTCCGTTCGGCGCCGGCGCGGGAAGTGATGGGGCAGCCCGTCATCACGGACACGTGCGACTTCGGCTGGGTGGCGGCGTGGGCGTCGGAGATGGGTGACGCCACCACGCTCGACAGCCTGCTCGCCCACGCCGACCGCTTCATGAACCCGACCTGGCGCGAAGGCGGCCTGTACTACCCGCGCAACGACACCCCGGCCGACGCTGACGGCAACCGCACCGAGATCGAGCCGATGAGCGGCAACGTCCTGCTCGGATACGCCCGCCTCAACACCCCGGACGGGCTCTGGGGCCTGTACACCAACCCGTGGCCGGCTGGCCATTTCGAGGAGCCGGCGCTGACGGTCGTCGATCGCGACGTCGAGGTCAGCCAGGCGGAGGTCGTCGACGGCGTGCTGCGCGCCCGGCTGCGGCGCACGCCGGACGTGCCGGGTGAGGGCACCGTGACGATCGGCCGTGTCCCGGGCGCGTGGAGGGCCCGGCTCGACGGGGTTGAACATTCAACCTTGGACCGGACCGAAGCCGGCCTGGTCTTCCGGTGCGGTCCCGAAGCGCAGGTGCTGGAGGTGGAGCCGCTGGGCTGACGAGCCGCCCGGCCGGGTGTCGGGAGCTGTCACGGGCGGGGTGCGGCAGTACCGTCGCAAGCATGGTGCTGCACAGCGGGGAACAGAACGGGTCGATCCGGCAATCGGGCACGAACCCCATGTACGCGGGGGCGAATCCCGCGCTGGCGGCCGACTTCGTGATGCCGCACAAGAAGCTTCGCGACACGTCCCTGCCGCCGGACACCGCGTTGCAGCTCGTGCGCGACGAGCTGATGCTCGACGGCAACGCGCGGCTCAACCTGGCCACGTTCGTCACCACGTGGATGGAGCCGCAGGCGCGTGACCTGATGGCCGAGTGCGTCGACAAGAACATGATCGACAAGGACGAGTACCCGCAGACGGCCGAGCTCGAGCGCCGGTGCGTGAACATCCTGGCCGATCTGTGGCACGCGCCCGACCCCTCGGACATCATGGGCTGCTCGACCACGGGCTCGTCCGAGGCGTGCATGCTCGCCGGGATGGCGATGAAGCGGCGCTGGACGAAGCTCGGCCGCACCGGGAAACCCAACCTGGTGATGGGCGTGAACGTGCAGGTGTGCTGGGACAAGTTCTGCGAGTTCTGGGAAGTCGAGCCGCGCCTGGTGCCCATGGACGGCGACCGGCTGCACCTGTCCGCCGAGGAGGCGGTGAAGCGCTGCGACGAGAACACCATCGGCGTCGTCGCGATCCTCGGCTCCACTTTCGACGGCAGCTACGAGCCCGTCGCGGAGATCGCGGCCGCGCTCGACGACCTGCAGGCCCGCAGCGGCTGGGACATCCCCGTCCACGTCGACGGTGCGTCGGGCGCGATGATCGCGCCGTTCCTCGACGAGGACCCGGAATGGGACTTCCGCCTGCCGCGGGTCGCGTCGATCAACACCTCGGGCCACAAGTACGGCCTCGTGTACCCCGGCGTCGGCTGGGTCGTGTGGCGCAACCGCGAGGCGCTGCCGGAGGAGCTGGTCTTCAACGTCAACTACCTGGGCGGCGACATGCCCACGTTCGCGTTGAACTTCTCCCGCCCCGGCGCCGAGGTGGCGGCGCAGTACTACACCTTCGTCCGCCTCGGCCGCGAAGGCTTCCGCGCCGTGCAGCAGGCCTCACGCGACGTAGCCCTCCACCTGTCCGACGCGATCGCCGATCTGGGCCCGTTCCAGCTCCTGACCCGCGGCGACCAGCTCCCGGTCTTCGCCTTCACGACGAAGCCCGAAATCACCGGTTACGACGTCTTCGACGTCTCCCGCAGGCTCCGCGAACGCGGCTGGCTCGTCCCCGCCTACACCTTCCCGGTCAACCGCACCGACCTGGCGGTGCTGCGCGTCGTCGTCCGCAACGGCTTCACCCACGATCTGGCCGAACTCCTGCTCGCCGACCTCCGCCGCACCCTGCCGGAGCTGGAACGCCAAAGTGCCCCCCAGCACGACGCGGCCACCTCGACGGCGTTTCACCACTGACGAAAATCAGCGGCAGGCCGAGGCATCCGCTGCGACACTTCGTGGGTGATCACGATGCAGCCCGTTGTCGAGGTGCACGCGCGTGCCGGTTTCGCCCTCTGGCCTGTCTCCACGGCCCGAACGGACGGTTACCTCGCGCTCAGCGGCGAGCTCACGCCCCTCGAAGTCGGGACAGCGCTGATGTGCGTGGCCGGCTGCAATGACGTCGACCCCGGGGAAGACGGCCGGCCGCCGCGCCCCCGCCGACGCGCTGGGGTCCTTCCTGCACGGCCTGCTCACGTTCGACAGCCTCTTCGCGGCCGGTGGGCTGAAGGTGACCGACACCGCCACCGGCGTGGTGTCCTGGCCGGGTTGCTGCAGTGGTCTGGAGGAATGGCGCGAGTGGAACCAGGTCTTCGTGTTCGGCGGCTCAGTCTGCCTCGGGCACGGTCCGTGGGCTGAGCGCGACGGCGACCTCGTCCAGCTCACCCTCGACGTGGAGCGGATCGACAGCCCGGTGATCGAGGTGCCGGCCGTCGAGCTCCGGTACCTTCTGGCCGGCGTGGAGCGCGACCTTGCCGGCTTTCTCGCGCTGGCTGCCGACTGGGCCTACCGGAATCTGTCCCGCCACGCCTTCCCGGTCATCTCCGCCCTCATCCGGGTTCTCGATCTCCCAGGCCCAGGCGACCTCCACTCGGCGCAGGCGGCCAGGCTTCAACTCGGGCGCGCAAGCTTGTCGGCTCCGTGAGGCGGCGGGCCGCACTCAATCACGAGTGCGGCCTGCGTCCGGTGTGGTCAGCGGCGCGGCTTCGCCCGCAGGTACTGATCCGCCCACTTCACCTCGGCGCCCAGTGCGTGCGCCGCGCGCTGCGGCCAGTGCGGGTCGCGCAGGAGGGCGCGCGCGAGGAACACCGCGTCGGCCGAGCCGGTGGCGACGATTTGTTCCGCCTGTTCCGGCTCGGTGATCATGCCGACGGTGCCGGTGGGCACAGCGGTCTCGCGGCGGATGCGTTCGGCGAACGGCACCTGGTACCCCGGGCCGACGGGGATGCGCGGGTGGGGCACGTTGCCGCTGGAGGAGACGTCGACGAGGTCGGTGCCGCGGTCGGCGAGGAGCTTCACGAGGTGCACGGAGTCGTCGGGGGACCAGCCGCCGTCGGCCCAGTCGCTGGCGGAGATGCGGGTGAGCAGGGGCACGTCGGTGCCGATCTCCGCGCGCACGGCCTCGGTGATCTCGAGCGCGAGACGGGTGCGGCCCTCGAAGTCGCCGCCGTAGCGGTCGGTGCGGGAGTTGGACAGCGGCGAAAGGAACTGGTGACCGAGGTAGCCGTGTGCGAGGTGCAGCTCCACCAGGTCGAACCCGGTTTCGAGCGCGCGGCGGGCGCCGGCGGCGAAATCGGCCGGGATGCGCGCGACCTCGTCGGTGGTCAGCGGACGGGCGGGGGCGTAGTCGCCGAAGGGCTGGTCGTCGGCGCCGACGCTCTGCCAGCCGCCCTCGGACGCGGGCACGCTGCCGGTGCCCTCCCACGGCCGTCGCGTGGACGCCTTGCGCCCGGCGTGCGCGAGCTGCATGCCGATCGCCGTGCCGCGCGCGTGCACGAAGTCGGTGATCCGGCGCCAGGCGGTGACCTGCTCGTCGTTCCAGATGCCCGTGTCCTGCGGGCTGATCCGGCCTTCCGGGGTGACGGCGCTGGCTTCCGTGAGGATGAGCCCGGCGCCGCCGACGGCGAACTGGCCCAGGTGGACGAGGTGCCAATCATTCGGCACGCCGTCGGTGGCGGAGTACTGGCACATGGGCTGAGACCCACGCGCGGTTCGGCAGCGTCAGGCCCCGCAGGGAGAGGGGTTCGAAGAGTCGGCTCACGATTCGATGAAACACCCAGTGGTGGTCGTCTCGTCCCGACGCCGGGGTGTACTCGCGAGTAATGTCGGTGGCATGGGTCTTGCCGCAGACGAACGCCAGGCGTTGAGCGCACTCTTCGAAGAGGTCGGCCCCGACGCCCCGACCCTGTGCGAAGGCTGGGCGACGCGTGATCTCGCGGCCCACCTCATCGTGCGCGAACACCGCCTCGACGCGTCGCCGGGCATCATGGTGCCCGCGCTCGCCGGCTACACGAAGCGCGTGCAGGACGGCTACGCGGCCAAGCCGTGGCCCGCCCTCGTCGACCAGGTCCGCCGCGGCCCGGCCTGGTACTGGCCCATGGCCATCGGCCCCCTCAACGAGCTCACCAACGGCGCCGAGTTCCTCGTGCACCACGAGGACGTCCGCCGCGCCCAGCCCGGCTGGGAACCCCGCCCGGCCGACCCGGCGCGCGACGAGGCCGCCTGGCGCCTCGCGCGCCAGTCCGCGAAGCTCAACCTGCGCAAGGCCCCGGTCGGCGTCGTCCTGCGCCACACGGACGGCCGCTCCGCTCAGGTCAAATCCGGCGCCCCCGTCGTGACCGTCACGGGCGACCCCGTGGACCTCCTGCTGTTCGTCTTCGGCCGCGACGCTGTCCACCTCACCTTCGACGGCGACCCTTCCGCAGTGGACCGGCTTCAGGCGTCGAGCCGCGGGATGTGAGCGGGGTTCGGCCGCTCAGGCAGGTTGTCCACAGGTAGGAACAATTGTGGACAACTCGCGCGACCACGGCTGACCGCAACAAACACCTACCCTGTCCGAAGCCGCGGCGGACTGAAACTCCAACCACGCTTTCCGTGCAGCGGCAATGGGCGGGCGCCGGTGATGTTCCACCGCGTGATGCAGCACGCCGACCAGGCCTTCCGCCGCCGCGATGGACCCCGAAGCCGCCTTCGGCACTCGCCGACTGCGCGCCCGAGCGTCATGGCGTGGTTTTTGCCGCAGCACGGTCATGTTGTCGAACACGCCTCCCGCCGCGATGCCGCCGGACAGTCCCAGCGAGCGTTCCACCGCAGCGTGTGCGAGATCATGCAAAACGCGAAATTCGCGCGAGTACGACGGCAACCCGCGCACCACCCCTTCTTCGCGGGTGATGCGCGTGACGGTCTCGCCGCGGGGGTCGTGCTCGAATACCAGGTCCACAGCCCGAAGCATCGACCCCGGAAAACTCAAAATCCGAGCGAATTTCTCTGGCCGGGCCCCACAAAGGGACCCGGCCAGGGAAATCACCGCAAAGCGCGCAAAGTGAAATCCACCTCGATCGACGTCTGCTTGATCGTCTCGGCGATCACCAGGGAGCCGTGGCCGGCGTCGTAGCGGTAGAACTCGTGGGGCGCGTCGCGGGCGCCCAGGCGGTCGAGGTAGTTCTCGATCTGCCGGATGGGACAGCGCGGGTCGTTGTCGCCCGCCAGGATGAGTACCGGGGCGGCGACGGCGTCCACGTAGGTAATCGGCGAACATTCCTTGTACACCGCGGGCACATCCGCGGGTGCGCCGCCGAACAGAGCGCGATCGAAAGAGCGCAGCTGCTCCATCTCGTCCTCGTACGCGGCGACGTAGTCGGCCACCGGCACGCCCGCGACGCCCGCCGCCCAGCGCGTGGGCTGGGTGCCGAGCGCGAGCAGGGACAAGTAGCCGCCCCAGGAAGCTCCGTTGACGACACACTTGTCCTTGTCGGACAGTCCACTTTCGACAGCCCAGTCGTGCACCGCCGCGACGTCTTCGAGTTCCGTCAGGCCCGGCCGGCCCTCGATGGCGTCGCGCCACGCGGAGCCGTATCCGGTGGAGCCGCGGTAGTTGACCTCGACCACGGCGAATCCGGCGTCGAGCCACGTGGCGCGGTAGGCGGAGAAGCGGTCCTCGTCGGCGGCGTGCGGGCCGCCGTGCAGGGAGAACACGGTGGGCAGCGGCCCAGGCCCAGCATTCGCGGGACGCGAAACCAGCGCGTGGATCTGCCCGCCGACACCCTCCACGAACGCGTCGGTGACCGGTGACGAGCCCGGCGCCTGGTCACCGGGCGGCGCCAGCAACACGGCATCGGTGCCGTCGGCCGCGCGGCTGCGCACCGCCGTCGGCTCTGCGGCGCTGGACCACGAGTACTCGATGCTGCCGTCGGGCCGCACACCCGCGCCGCCGATCCGGCCGGCCGGGGTATCCACAGAGGACAGAGAGCCGTCGTCGAGGTCGTACCGGTACAGCGAGCTGCGGCCCTGGTGGAAGTGCACCACCAGCAGCGCGCGGGCGTCGGGGTACCAGTCCGCCACGACCTCGCCGGGCAGGTCGATCTCGAGCTCCGTCTCGGTGTCCGCGCGGACGTCCCAGATCAGCAGCTCCTCCCGGCCGCGCCGCTCGTGCAGCACGAGCAGCCGCTGGTCGCCGGGCAGCGGCGAGAACTCCAGCGCCGAAAGGCCCTTGCCCTCGCCGTCGTACTTCTCCGCGACGGTCGTGAAGCCGTCGGTCGCCAGCACGCGCAGCGCGGGGTGGCGGGAGTCACCGTGTTCGGAATGCGAGATCGCCACCAAGCTCTCGTCACGCGAGAGCGACGCGATGCCGGCGTCGTCCGGGTGGCTGTAGAAGCGCTCGGTCTTGTCGCCGATCTTCGCGAACAGCTCACTGCCGTCGTCGGTCGAGACGCCGACCGCGATCACGCGCGAGCCGAGTTCGAGGCCGGCCGGGTAGCCGTCGTGGACCTCGGGCAGCGGTTTGGTGGCGGCCGAGCTGTCACCGTCGAACGGCTGGCTCATCCAGGAGCCGAATTCGTCGCCGTCGGTGTCGTCGAACCACCAGACGGCCGAGCCGTCTGGGGCCGGGGTGGCGTGCAGAGTGCCATTGGGCCGGTCGGTGACGCGGCGGTGACTGTCGGTGGCGCGATCCCATGCGTAGACTTCCCAGACGCCGCTGGCGTTGGAGACGTACACGTTGGCGTCGGGGGCGTCGCGGGCCCATTCGGGCACGGAGATGCGGGCCGCGTGGAAGCGGGCTCGCCAGCGGGACTCGGCGTCGGCGTCGGCGAACAGGCGGTCGGGGACCACCGCGGGCGGATATTTGTTGCCTGACTGCGTGCTCACCCCTCGATCCTGCCACCCGGGTGGCCGTACTGTGTGCCGGGTGCTGGAGGGATACACGCGGGACGCGGCGTCGAAGAGAGCGGCACGCACGGCGGTGGAGCGGGCGGCGTTCGCGCAGGCGCTCTTCACGCCGGGCATGCGGGTGGTCGACCTGGGCTGCGGGCACGGCACGATCACGCTGGGTTTCCGGAGCAGCCCGTCCACAGTGGACTACATCGTGACCGACCCGCTCGACCTGCCGTTCCCCACGTCGTCCGCCGACGTCGCCTTCTCCCACGCCCTGCTGGAGCGCCTGCCGGACCCGGCCGGGGTGCTCGCGGAGCTGCACCGCGTGCTCCGGCCCGGCGGTCGGCT
The DNA here is from genome assembly GCF_040639695.1 of Amycolatopsis sp. NPDC023774. NCBI lineage: Bacteria > Bacillati > Actinomycetota > Actinomycetes > Pseudonocardiales > Pseudonocardiaceae > Amycolatopsis > Amycolatopsis sp. NPDC023774. The sequence goes on along the minus strand of NZ_JBFAAJ010000013.1, from coordinate 38,680 downwards.
CGCGCTGTCCACATCGGACTGGAGTCGCGCCCGGCTGCGCCCGAAGTCGGCCAACGTCGATGCCGCGCTCCGTGGTTACTACCTCCTGCTGCGCCGCTCGGGCGCCAACCCCTTCGCGGGCCGGACCATCGCCACGCAGGTCTCGGACACGGGCTTCACGGAGGTCGTCGCGCGCACCCGGCACCGCACCGACCTGGTATACCGCGATCTGGCGACGTTCGTCGAGCAGGCACTGGCCAAGGCTCTCGCGGATCTGGACCATCCGGACCGCGACCAGCTGACGTCCGCTGCGCGTTCGGCTTACTCCTGGACGCGCACCGCAGGCCCGGGCGACTTCCTCCAGTGCTGGACGGAACTCACGGCCACGAGGTGACCCACCGCCTTCGGGGGTCCAGGGGGCGGAGCCTCCCTGGCGGGGGGCTGGGGGTTCGACCCCCAGAGAACACACAAGAGAGGCCCTGTGTTCGCGTTTTCCGCGAACACAGGGCCTCCGGACTATCTTGTCGGGGTGGCGGGATTCGAACCCACGACCTCCTCGACCCGAACGAGGCACGCTACCAAGCTGCGCCACACCCCGAGGTACTGCTTAACGGGTCGTGGAGAAGTTTAGCCGACGGTCTTGGCGGGTTTCCTCGGGGTTGCCTTACGGCCTTCGGCGGCCCCGGAACCGCGCGGAACCAGCGTCAACAGGCTGGCCTCCGGCGGGCACGCGAACCGCGCCGGCGCGTACGGCGACGTGCCCAGCCCGGCCGAGACGTGCAGCCACATGTGCGCGCCCCAGCGCGAGGCGCCGCGGGCGCGGGTGCGGTCGAGCTCGCAGTTGGTCACGAGGGCGCCGTAGCCGGGCACGCGCAGCTGGCCGCCGTGAGTGTGGCCGGCGAGGACAAGGTCGTAACCGTCCGTGGCGAACGGGTCCAGCACGCGCGGCTCGGGCGAGTGTGTGACACCGAGCCGCACGACGGCGCCCTCGTCGGCCGGGCCGGCGATCTCGCGATAACGGTCGCGGTGCAGGTGCGGGTCGTCGAGACCGGCGGCGAACACAATTTGGCCCGCGACGTCGAGCGTGTGGCGCGAGTGGGTGAGGTCGGTCCAGCCGTGCTCGAGGAACGCCGCGCGCAGGTCGCGCCACGGGAGCTTCGTGCCGTGGATGCGCTTCTTCTTGCCCTTCGGCATGAGGTAGCGGGCGGGGTTCTTCGGCTTGGGCGCGTAGTAATCGTTGCTGCCGAAGACGAACACGCCCGGCCGGTCGAGCAGCGGGCCGAGTGCGCGCAGCACCGACGGCACGGCCGTTTGGTGCGAGAGGTTGTCGCCGGTGTTCACCACGAGGTCGGGTTCGAGCCGGTCCAGCGCGGCCACCCAGCGTTGCTTCGCGCGGTGTCCGGGGAGCATGTGCAGGTCGGAGACGTGCAGGATCGTGAACGGCTTCGAGCCCGGGGCCAGCACGGGCAGCTCGGCCCTGCGGAGGGTGAACCGCCGCCGTTCGACGCCTACGGCGTAACCGAGCGTCGCGGCCCCGAGCGCGAGGGTCCCCACGGCGAGCTTCTTGGCAGTGCTGGTGTTACTGAGCGTGCTCACAAGGCGAGGATACGTGGTTGGCATGTTGCGGGGCCTGCGGGCAGCGCGAGGCTCTCGGGCGCGGCTAGGTTGAGTCCGATGTCGACCGAAGCGGAGGTGCGCGTGGGCCTGGCGCGGCTGGTCGCCGCCCGCGTCACGTCGGGCGCACCGTGAACATGGTTGAGGTCGGGTTCGTGCTCGGCGACGTCGAGACGCGGCTGCACGCGCGGTGCCCGTTCCGCTTCGTCGGCGGCGACACCGTGCTGATCGGCAGTGAAGACCTGGCGTACCCCGCCGCGCGCGGCGACGAGGCCGCGTACGCCGAACGCCGCACGATGTACGACCGCAAGGCGCGGCGGCTGACCGCGCGCCTCGAAGCCGGCGAGTACCGGGTGGAGTCCGCCGAGCTCGGCCGTGCGGGTGCTGTGAAGCTGGTGATCTCCGGATCCGCGGTGCTGGAGGTGTTCCCGGCGTGCGCGGGGCCGGTTGAGCAGTGGCGGCTGTTCGAGCGCGGGTCCGAGGTGCACCACGTCTTTCCGGACACGCTGATCACTGAGCGTGCGGTCGGTATCCGATTGCGTGCTCAACAGTCGGGTGACACCGGCCGGTTCGGGCGAACTCGCTGGTGGGCATCTGCGTCGGCCCGAGTACGGGTGACAAGCCGGGGGCTTGGGGAGAACGATGGAACAGTTCGGGCCGTACCGGATCGAGGCGTTGCTGGGCCGAGGCGGGATGGGCGAAGTGCACCGCGCCTACGACACCGCGCACGACCGCGTTGTCGCGCTGAAGCGGCTTTCCGACGCTTACGTGGCCGACGAGGCGTTCCGCGCGCGCTTCCGCCGCGAGTCACAGGTGGTGGCGCGGCTGCGCGAGCCGCACGTCATTCCCATCCACGCCTACGGCGAGATCGACGACCGGCTCTACCTCGACATGCGCCTGGTCGAGGGGCAGGACCTGGAGACCTCATCGCGGCGGGACCGCTGACGGCCGCGCGGGCCGCCGGCCTGGTCACCCAGGTCGCGAGCGCGTTGGACGCCGCCCACGCCGACGGCCTCGTCCGCCGCGACGTGAAGCCGTCGAACATCCTCGTCACCGATGGTGATTTCGTCTATTTGGTGGACTTCGGCATCGCGCGGTTGAGGTCGGGCACCGTGACGTCGATCACGGCACGGGAAACGTCATCGGCACGCTGGATTACATGACGCCGGAGCGCTTTGGCGACAAGCCGCTCGACGGTTCGCCGCGGCCTCGGCCCGGCGCGGATCCGGGTCGTGGACCGCGGGGTCCTCGTTCAGCCAGCCCGGCCACGATGCTCACTGATTTCATTTCGAGCGGACGTGCCCCGGAGAACGCCCGAGTGCGATCAGGAAAAGGCGCACGATCGCGATCAGTGAGCCCGGCCCGAGCGTGGAGAGCCAGAGCAGGGGCGGCCAGTCTCCGGCCGCCCAGTCGTCCAGGCGGAAGAAGGCAACCAAGCCCAGAGAACCGAGCGGTATCGCCATCAGCACCCAGATGTCCACGGGTCGGCGCCAAGGAAGCACCGACAGAAACAACGTCGTGCCGAACAGGATGAGCAGTAACGCGAAGGCGATCGGCACATCATTCTCCGGTCAGCTGTTCGAAGCACTGCGCGGTTGGAGTGATGGTGCGGTCCACGCCCCATGTGATCATCTTTCCGCCGAATCGCGGGTCTGAACAGCGGCCATTCAGGCTAAGAATTGCGTCAGCGCTCACAAAGAAAGCGCCGGCCGGGAGACCAAGCTCCCGGCCGGCGCCAAGAGTCAGCGGCCGGTGTACTTCGGGTCCTCCGGTGGCAGCTGCGCGATCGGCTGGTCGGCCATGATGTTCTTCATCGCGCCGAACCAGGTCTGGGCGGGGGTTTTGCCGCCGAACATATTGCCGGTGCCGCAGGTGGTGACGGTGCCGACTGAGCGGAAGCAGAGGCCGCCCGTGCCGCCCTCGGGCCGGAAGACCATCGCCGCACCGGCCATTTGCGGGGTGCCGGCGACGAAGGTTGCAGAACCGTTGTTCTGGGTGGTGCCAGTCTTGCCGAGGATGGGGCGGTTCCAGCCCACGGCCGCGGCCGCCGCGGCTGAGGTACCGCCCGGTTGGTCGTCCTTGCTCATGCCGACGACCATGGTGTTCGCGAGGCCCTCGGGGACGGCCTGGTTGCAAGCCTCTTCCTTGTACGGCACGGCTTTCCCGTTGCGGTCGCTGATGCCGGCCAGGGGCGTGGGCGGGCACCAGACGCCGCCGCTCAGGAGGGTCGCGGCGACGTTGGCCATTTCCAGGCCGCTGGTCGGGCTGAAGCCGAGCGTGAACGCGCCGAAGCCGGGAGTGCGGTCGGTCGGTCCGTATGCCTTGGCCTGGCTTTGGGCCTTGCCCGGGTCCTTCGGATCAACGGGGCCGCCGCCGGTGTTGCTCGCCATCGTGTTCTTCATACCGAGCCGCACCGCCATGTCGATACCCGGTGCGGTGCTGCCGAGCTTGTCCTCGAGGGCAACGAACGCGGTGTTGGGAGAGGTCGCCAGGGCACCCTGAAGCGTGTTCGACGCGCCGTAGTGCCCGGCGTTTCCGACGCAGTACCAGCGGGAACGCAACGGCGGCCCGGTAGGCGGGCATTGGTCACCACCACCGGAGAACACGTGGGACGTATAGCTGTCTCCCACGGGGATGGTGCTGTAGATCCCGGCAATCCCGCGGTCCAGCACAGCAGCCGTCGTGAAGATCTTGTAGCTTGACCCCGCCCCGCCCGTGTTGTACACGCCGGACGGCAAAGCAAACGTGGTCTGGCCCTGATCCGCGTCGATCCCGTAATCCCGGTTCGCCGCCAGCGCCACCACTTCATGGCGCGTCTTTCCCGGCCGCACCAACGACAACGTGTTCGCCACGTTTTTCTGCGTTTTCTTGACCTGCGTCTCCGCCGAGACCTTTGCCTCGTGGTTGGCCTTTTCGTCCAGCGTGGTCTTGATCGTGTAGCCGCCGGTGTACAGGTCGTCCTTGGAGAAGCCGGCCTTCAGCAGGTAGTCCTCGACGTACTGGCAGAAGAAGCCGTTCTCCGGGCCGGCGCCGGTGCAGTTGGACGCGGGCTTCGCGGGGGCGTCGGGGACCACGCCGAGCGGCGAGGCCTTGAAGCGGTCGGCGTCGGCCTTCGCCAGTTTGCGGTTGTCCACCATGCGGTCGAGCACGAGGTTGCGGCGCGCGGTGGCCTTGTCCGGGTGCTTCCACGGGTCGTCGTTGATCGGGTTGTTCACCAGGCCCGCCAGCAGCGCCGCCTGGGGCACCGTCAGCTTCTCGGGCGTGGTGTTGAAGTACGCGTGCGCGGCGGCGCCGATGCCGAAGATCTGGCGCGAGAACTCGACGATGTTGAGATACCCGGCGAGGATCTGCTGCTTCGACAGCTTCGTCTCGAGCTGGATGGCGATCCGCGCTTCCTTGAGCTTGCGCGCGAGTGTCTGCTCCTGCGCCTTCTCCTGGCCGACCTTGTCGCCTCGGTACACCACGTTGATCAAGTAGTTCTTCACGTACTGCTGCGTGAGCGTCGAAGCGCCCTGCGTGTCACCGCCGGTGCTGTTGGACACGGCCGCGCGCAGCGTGCCCTGCCAGTCGACGCCGTGGTGCTCGTAGAAGCGCTTGTCCTCCACCGACACCAGAGCCCACTTCATGGCCTCGTTGATCTCGTCGGCCGCGACGGGGATGCGGTACTGGTCGTACAGCGTCGCGATGGGCTTGCCGCCCGAGTCGGTGATGGTCGTCACCAGGGGTGGTGGGATGTCGGCGAGGTCGGACGATGTCTTCTCCACCGTCTCGCTCGCCTGGTTCGACGCGACACCGGCCGCGCCCACCACGGGGAACAGGATTCCGGCGACGAGCACCCCCGCGAGCAGACAGAGGCCGATGAGCTTGAAGAGACCGTCCGTTTTGCGCACGAAGGCCAGGGTACTGAAGGCCGGTTGTGCTCCCGTTACCTCACACCCGCCAGGGGGCGACAGTAGTGACAAAACGGACCCCATGAGGTGACTTCCGGTAACGGAATGCATGCTAGGTCTTGGCGGAGGGAACCGAGGGCCCCTACAGTCCGTCAACGTCTCACGAAAGATTTGCCGACCGACGGTCCCAGTGCGAGTGGGAGCTCCTCTGGACCGAACAGCGGCAGCGGCACCGGGGAGGTGCCGTCACCGACGTGGGAGCAGAGGGAGACACGCTCGCGGGGGTGGGAGCGGGAGCTTCACCTTCGCTGGTGTCGAACACCAGGGTAGGGAGCTGGGGGTATGGAGACCAACCAGTCGAGCTGGCGCATGAGCGCGTCGTGCCGGGATGCGGATCCCGACGGGCTCTTCGTGCGCGGCGCCGAGCAGAACCGGGCGAAAGCCGTGTGCATGGGGTGCCCGGTTCGCACGGAATGCCTCGCCGAGGCGCTCGACGGCCGGATCAACTTCGGTGTCTGGGGTGGCATGACCGAACGCGAGCGCCGTGCGTTGCTGCGCCGGCGTTCCGACGTCACCAGCTGGACCGAGCTGCTCGAGGCGGCGAAGCGCGACGCGCTGGAAGGCGCGCAAGTCGGCTGACACCTTCGTGAGTGGCTGGGCTGGGTCGAGACCAGGCCTAGCCACTCACGAGCTTGGTGCCGATGTCGCGCAGACCTTCGAGGTCGTGCACGTCACCGGCCAACGCCGGCACTCGCACCAGCGGCACTTCCGGATGTGCTTTCGTGAACCGCGCCAGCAGCCGGTTCTCCCGCTCGGCCAGCGCCACGCGGTCGGCGTGCAGCCGCAGCACGGCCTCGGCCAGCGGCGCACTCGTGTCGCCCTTCTGCAGCGACTCCGCGGCCGCGATCGCCTCCGAGGCCGAGAGCGACGCGAGCACCGGGTGCGTCCGGTTCGCGACGAGACCCGCGAGCGGCATCGACTCACCCGCGAGCCGCTCGACGAAGTACGACGCCTCGCGCAGCGCGTCGGGCTCCGGCGAGGCGATCACGAGGAACGACGTGCCACTGGAACGCAGCAGCTCCGCCGTCTTGCGCGCCCGCTCGCGGAACCCGCCGAACATGCTGTCGAAGGCCTGCATGAACGCCGACGCGTCGGCCAGCAGCTGCCCACCGATGATCGTGGACACGGCCTTCGCGAACATCGAGAACCCCGCGCTGACCACCTTGCGCAGCCCCCAGCCGCCCGCCTTCGCGGGACCGGTCAGCAGCCGGATCATGCGCCCGTCGAGCGCGCTGGACAGGCGCGTCGGCGCGTCCAGGAAATCGAGCGCCGAGCGGCTCGGCGGCGTGTCGACCACGATCAGGTCCCACTCGTCCGTGGCGGCGAGCTGGCCCAGCTTCTCCATCGCCATGTACTCCTGTGTGCCGGAGAACGACGTGGAAATGGTCTGGTAGAAGGGGTTCTGCAGCAGCTGCTCGGCGCGCTCGGGGCCCGCGTGCACGCGCACCATGTCGTCGAAGGTGCGGCGCATGTCGAGCATCATCGCCCACAGCTCGCCCTTGGGCTCGAACCCAGCCACCTGCACCTGACGCGGGTGGTTGCCCAGCTCGCGCAGGCCCAGCGCCTGCGCCAGCCGGCGGGCCGGGTCGATGGTCAGGACCACCGTCTGCCGGCCGCGCTCGGCCGCGCGCAATGCGAGTGCCGCCGCGGTGGTCGTCTTGCCGACGCCGCCGGAGCCGCAGCACACGATCACGCGGCTCTCCGGGTCGTCGAGCAGGGCGTCGACGTCGATCAGCGTCATCAGCGCACCCCCTGTTCCAGCAACGCTTCCGCGAGGTCGTAGAGCGCCGCGACGTCGACGCCATCGGTGACCTCCGGCAGCTCCAGCGTCGGCAGGTCGGCCTCGGCGAGCTGCTCGCGGGCCCGCTGCTCGGCGGCCACGCGCACGGCGTGTTCGACGGTCTCCTCCACCAGCGCCTCGAGCGTGTCGTCCGGCAGCTTCAGCCCGGCCGACGCGAGGCCCGAGCGCACGCGGCCGGCGTCGACGCGACCGTCGGCGGCCGCGGTGACGGAACGCGCGGGCAGGCGTGGCGGGCGCACGCGGTTGACCAGGACGGCGCCCGGGCGCAGGTCCGCGCCGTCGAGCTCCGCCACCGCCTCCACGGTCTCCCGCACCGGCATCTCTTCCAGCAGCGTGGTGAGGTGGATGGCGGTCTCGCCCGAGTGCAGCAGTCGCACGACGCCATCGGCCTGTCCTCGGATCGGGCCGGTCTTGGCGAGGTCGGTCAGGGCCTTGGTGACGTCGAGGAACTTGACGACGCGGCCCGTGGGCGGCGAGTCGACCACCACGGCGTCGTAGGTGTGGCGGCCATCGGACTCCGTGCGGCCCACGCACTCCTTGATCTTCCCGGTGAGCAGGACGTCACGCAGACCCGGCGCGAGCGTGGTCGCGAACTCGATCGCGCCCATCCGCCGCAGGGTCCGGCCGGCGAAGCCCAGGTTGTAGAACATCTCGAAGTACTCGAGCAGTGCGGCCTCGACGTCGATGTGCAGCGCGCGAAGCTCGCCCCCGCCGGGAACGGACGCGATGCGCTGCTCCGCGTACGGCAGCGGCTCCGTGTCGAAGAGCTGGGCGATGCCCTGGCGGCCCTCGACCTCGATCAGCAGCACCCGGCGGCCCTCGCGGGCGAGGGCCAGGCCCAGCGCGGCGGCGAGGGTGGTCTTGCCGGTGCCGCCCTTGCCGGTGACGAAGTGCAGCCGGGCCCGGGTGAGCTCGTCGGGCCAGCCGGCGGAGGGTGTGGTCACACCGTCAACACTAAACCGGCGCTCAGCTCGCGAGCACCATGACGCCGACCGCAGCCGCGACCACCGCGACGAGGATCCAGGTGAGCGGGCCGGGCAGCACGGTGAGCGTGAGCACGGCCACCACGACCAGCGTCGTGAACGTGATCGCGCCGCCGATCGCCACCCGGGCCGAGCTGTTCACGTGGTCGCGCACCTTGGCCATCACCACGAGCACGAGCGGCAGCCCGGCCGCGGCCAGCAAGGCGGTCGCGACGATTCGCCACGTCTCCACGACACCACGCTAGCGAGTGCTGAAGGTGTGAAGTGGACCACATTCCCCGACGGCCGGTGAGTCGTTCACCTGGACGGGTGCACCTGTGTTCCCCTGAGCGGCCCGGCCGTTGGACGGCGGTGGCCATGACCGCCCTTGCCCGCTTGGCTACGCTCCCCGGTCATGAGCGCCACCAAATGGGAGTACGCGACCGTCCCCCTGCTGATCCACGCGACGAAGCAGATCCTCGACCAGTGGGGCGAGGACGGCTGGGAGCTGGTCACCGTGCTCCCGAACCCGAGCGGCGAGCAGCACGTCGCGTACCTCAAGCGCCCGAAGAACTGAGGGGACCCCTCGTGACCTGGACTTCCCGGCTCGCCGAGCTCGGTATCCAACTGCCCGGCGTCGCCGCGCCGCTGGCCGCCTACGTGCCGGCCGTGCAGAGCGGCTCGCACGTCTACACCTCCGGCCAGCTGCCCTTCGTCGACGGCACGCTCGCCGCGACCGGCAAGGTCGGCGCGGAGGTCAGCCCCGAAGAGGCCAAGGGCCACGCCCGCACGTCCGTGCTCAACGCGCTGGCCGCGGTGCACGCACTCGTGGGCATCGACTCGGTGACGCGGATCGTCAAGGTGGTCGGCTTCGTCGCGTCCGCGGAGGGCTTCACCGGCCAGCCCGCGGTGGTCAACGGTGCTTCGGAGCTGCTCGGCGAGATCTTCGGCGACGCGGGCAAGCACGCCCGCTCGGCCGTCGGTGTCGCGGAGCTGCCCATCGGGGCGCCCGTGGAGGTCGAACTGATCGTGGAGGTGAAGTGATGGATCCCGACATCGAACAGTCCCTGCACGAGTTGCTGATCCGGCTCGCGGGCCGCACGCCCGACCAGCTCCTGTGGCGGTTCCGCGACTGGCTGGGCGAGGGCGCGATGGGCACGCTCGCGCGCACGCTGCCCAGGTCTTTGCTCAAGCACAGGATCGATCTGGACCAAACCGAGTACCGCCTGCTCGTCGCGGGTCTCATCCCGCATGGCGCCGACTGGCACCAGGTGAGTTCCACCCTGGGGGTAGACGACGTCACCGAGACCAGGTACACATTCACACCGAGTGCGCCCGAATGGGTGAACTCAGTCGACTCTGTGTCCGTCTTGCTCCACGCAACGTTGCGAGGACGCGCGGATGTGGGGGAAGTGCGGCAAAGCTGGCGACACCTCGGTGTGGTCGGTGAGGGTGGGGCCAAGCGAGTCCTGCTGGTGACGGCGACGTCCGGGCTGCCGAGGCTCACCGGCGAACTGCAGCGCGTGCTGCGGGTGCTGGGAGACGAGGAACCGAGCGTCGAGGTCATCCCACCGCGCTTCGACCTTCCCGGGTACCACCGGGCCGCGCTCGCCAATTCCGAGCTGGTCTGCGTCGGCGCCGCGGGTTCCGGTAATCGACTCGTCGCCGCTTAACGCTCGAGCCGCCAGGCGAGCTGGGAGGAGCAGAGCAATGGTGGAGGTTCACGAAGGCCCGCCCATGGACGGGTTCTCGGTGCCCCTGCGCCTGCACAACTTGTTGCTGGCCCTGGCGGGCCGCATCGACGACAGCGCGCTCACCGAAGCGCGTGAGCTGATCGCCCGCGCGCACATCGACGAAGCCGTGGAGCTGACGACCGGCACGCTCATCGCGGGCCGCATCTCCGTCAGCTCCGCCGAGCAGCGCGAGCTGGCGCTGGTGCTCGAGATGAGCCGGTCGGACGCGACGCTCGCCAACGACCTGCTGGTCGACGAGGCCGAGCAGGTCCACAGCCACCGCTTCACCGGCGACAACCAGCCGGAGTTCGGGCTGGCCGAGGCGCTCGACCGCACCCTGCAGGTGCTGCCGGACGTCCGCTCGGTGCACGCGGTGTGGCGCAACACCCCGGCGGGTTCCGTGCCGGGTGCGCTGCCACAGCGCGTGGTGCTGGTGGAGTTGGGCCCGGAGGGCAATCCGCCCGCGGTCGCGTTCCGCGTCGACACGGCCCTGCGCCGCGCCGGCATCCGCTCCGTCGTCGAGGTCAGCGGCCCGGGTGTCGCACGGTCCGCGTACCACCAGTCGGCCGCGTCCGTCGCCACTCCGGTGTGGGTCACCGGCAGCACGCACACGTCGACCTCGGACTACCGTCCCGAGCCGGTCGTGACCCCGCCGCCGGCTCCGGCATCCACCCCGGTGCCGACGCCTGTGGTGGAGCCGGTGGTGATGGAGGCCCCGAGCAGGCACAGCATCCGGCAGGCGCCCGAGGCCGTCGCGCCCGTGGTGCCGATCGTGCAGAACGCGCCGGCCCCGCAGCCGGACAACTCGCGCAAGTCGCGGTCGGAGACGCGCGCCGAGCGCACCGCCGACCTGACGCCGGCCGAGGTCGCCCAGTTGCGCCAGGCGCTCGCGGAGGACCCGGAGAAGGGCCGCGAGATCGCCGCGGGCAAGCCGAGCATGCACGAGGTCGTGGAGCTGCCGGCGCTGGACCTGGACGACCCGAGCCTGTCGGAGCGCGACCGCGCGCTGCTGCGGGAACTGCACGAGGAGCTGGCCGAGCGCGAACGCGCCGAGGCGGCGCGGCTGCGGCTCAACGGCGCGTCCCGCTCGGGTGGCGACCGCTGGTCGTCCTCCTGAGATTCTGACGTTTTGATCGCAGCCCCGGGCCCGCGTGGGTCCGGGGCTGCGGTGCGTCAGTGACATGTCACAACTTGTGGGCGGGAGGTCACGGGCGCGAGGTATGTTGCCTCGGTGGATCGGCCGCGTGAGTTCCTTTTCGACATCCCCGTGGGGGCCGGAGTCAGCACGAGGGCGAACGCCGACGGCCCGCCCGTGACGCCCAAGGACGCCGCCACGGTGATTCTCACCCGAGACGGCGCGGACGGTCTCGAAGTCTTCCTGCAGCACCGCGTCAAGGGCATGCCCTTCGCCGGCGGCATGACCGTGTTCCCCGGCGGCGGAGTGGATCCGCGCGACGCCGACGCGTCCGTCGGGTGGGCCGGGCCGCCGCCGAGCTGGTGGGCCGGGCAGTTCACGTGCGACGAGAGCCTCGCCCGCGCGCTCGTGTGCGCGGCCGTCCGCGAGACGTTCGAGGAGTCCGGCGTGCTGCTGGCGGGCACGGAAGACGCGGTGGTCGCCGACGTCGCGCCGTACGCCGAAGCCCGGAAAGCCTTGGAGAGCCGGGAGATCTCGCTCGCCGCGTTCCTCGCCGACGCCGGGCTGACGCTGCGGGCGGACCTGCTGCGGCCGTTCGCCCACTGGGTCACGCCGCCGCAGGAACCGCGCCGCTACGACACCCGCTTCTTCTCCGCGAAGCTGCCCGAAGGCCAGCGCGCGGACGGCGCGACGTCCGAGGCGCTCGCCACGAGCTGGCAGCGCCCATCGGCCGCGATCGGCGACGCCCGCGAAGGCCGCCGCATGCTGATGCCCCCGACGTGGCTCACGCTCACCGAGATCGACGAGTTCACCACGGCCGAAGCCTTGCTGGCCGCTCAGCGCGAGATCGTGCGGACCATGCCGACGCTCATCAAGGAAGGCGACCGTTTCCGCGTCGTCCTCGACCCGACGGAGGTCTGACCGGTGACTGCTCCCGCGTACGGCGTGCTTCGCCGCGTCTCCGAGACTGCGCAGGTGCTGCTGGAGAACAACCCGTCGACGATGACGCTCGAGGGCACGAACAGCTGGATCCTGCGTGGTGCGGACGCGTCGGCCGGCGTGGTCGTCGACCCCGGTTACCGCGACCTGGAGCACCTGGAGAAGCTCGCGGCCGTCGGTGCCGTCGAGCTCGTGGTGCTGACCCACCACCACGCCGACCACGCGGAGGGCGCGCCGTGGTTCGCCGAGCGCGTGGGCGCGCCGATCCGGGCGTTCGACGCTTCGCTGTGCGTCGGCGCCTCGGCGTTGGCCGACGGTGAGGTGTTCACCGCGGGCGGGCTCGAGTTCCGCGTGCTGCACACGCCGGGGCACACCGACGACTCCGTGTCCCTGCATGTCGCCGGGCAGATCCTCACCGGCGACACGATCCTCGGGCGGGGCACGACCGTGCTCAAGGACCTCGGCGACTACCTGCGGTCGCTGCGCAAGCTCATCGAGCTGGCCGACGGCACGCCCGGCCTGCCCGGCCACGGCCCGGAACTGGCCGATCTGCCCGCGACCGCGCGCGAATACCTGGCCCATCGGGAACAGCGGCTGGACCAGGTGCGTTCCGCTTTGCAGGTGCTCGGGGCAGACGCGTCGCCGCGACAGGTGGTCGAGGTGGTCTACGCGGACGTCGACCGGGCGCTGTGGGCGCCTGCCGAACTGAGCGTGCGGGCGCAGCTGGACTACCTACGTGCTTCGGAGGACGGGCGATGAGTGACGTCGAGGTCGAGTTCTACTGGCGGCCGGGCTGCGGCTTCTGCGCGGCCCTGCGGCGGCCGCTGATGGCGAGTGGCCTGAACGTCAAGGAGATCAACATCTGGGAGGAGCCGGGTGCGGCCGAGCGCGTGCGCGAGGTGGCGAACGGCAACGAGACCGTGCCGACGGTGATCGTCGGGTCGACCGCGATGGTGAACCCGTCGTTCGCCGAGGTCGAGGCGGCGGTGAAGGCTGCTTCGGCGGCCTGACGGCTTGGGAAAAGGCCGCTCACCGGCCTGGTGAGCGGCCCGTTCTGTGCTCGGAACTGCTCAGAACGCGGTGAGCAGCGGGGTGTCGACGACCGGGCGTTCACCGTGGAGGAACTGGGCCCGCACCCGGCGGAGATCGGTGATCTCGGGCAGACCTTCGGGCGCACCCGCGAGACAGGCGGCTCCCGGGGCCGCGCCGTGCGTGCCGAAGAGGAACGGGACGTCGATGCAGTGGCAGGCGCCGTACGGGTTGCCGGGCGCGGCCCAGTCGAAGCGCATCAGGGTGGCCTCCACGCCGAGCTGTTCGGTCAGCCGGGGCAGGTCGCCGCTGAAGAGGGCTGCCGTCTGCTGGTCGATTTGTTCTTGGGGCGCCTCGGGACCGTAGGCGCGGACTTCGTCACGGGTCCAGCTGACGAGAGCGCGGGCCGGTTTCGCTGCGGTGATGAGGTCGTCGGCGACGAGGTCCTGGTCGCCGACGAGCTGGAGCGGCGGCGCGATCCCCGCCCTGACCTGGCGGCGAGTGTCTTGAGGCCGTCGAGCAACTGGGCGGCGGACATCGTGGTGAGCTCTTCCGCGGCGCTCGCACCGAGGGCGCGGAGGTACTTGTCCGCCCAGCCCGCCGCTTCGTCCGGCGTCTGCGGCGGCAAGCCGACGGGCGCGCTCTGCAGTCCGATCTGGTGCACCAGGCCCTGCGCGCGAGGTGCGGACCACAGGGCGAGCGTCGACTGGGCGCCCGCCGACTGGCCGGCGAGCGTGACGCGCCCGGGGTCGCCGCGGAAGGCCGCGACGTTGTCGCGCACCCACTCCAGCGCGGCGAGCTGGTCGGCGATGCCGAGGTTCGGCGGCGCGACACCGTCAAGGGGCAGGAAGCCGAGGACGCCGAGGCGGTAGTTGAGGGTGACCACGACGACGTCGGCCTCGTTGGCGAGGCGCGTGCCGTCGTACCAGCCCTGGCCGCCGGAGCCGGTGAGGAACGCGCCGCCGTGGAGCCACACCAGGACCGGGCGCGAGCCGGTGGTCGAGGTCGTGAAGACGTTGAGCGACAGGCAATCCTCCGACTGCGCCAGCGCCACCGACCCGATCACGGGTTCGAGCCGCGACGGCAGCTGGATCGGCGCGGGGCCGGGCTCCAGCGCGTCGCGCACCCCTGCCCACGTGGGGGCTTTCGTCGGCGGCTGGAAGCGTTCCTGGTGGGCGTAGGGGATGCCGCGGAACGCGCCGCCGGCGCCACGGACCTTGCCGCTGGTCGTCTCGATGATCATCACAGTCACCTTTCCAGGAAACCGGGGGCCGCACCGCCGGCGTGGGCGGCGGGGACGAAGAAGCCACCGCCGCGCAGGTCGATGGTGGGGAGGTCGGCGTCTGCGGCCAGTTTCCGTGCGGGAGCGAGGTTTTCGACGGCGACGGTTTGCGCCGCGAAGTACGGCAGGCGGGGTGCTGCTCGCCGGGGAGGACGTCGTCGAGCCTCGTCGCGGCGACGAGGTCGAGGCGGCCGGGGCTCAACGGAACGAGTTGTTCGTGGGCTTCCGGTCGAGGATTTTTTCGTAGCGGCGGGTGTAGGCGGGCAGGTCGGCGTCGGCGACGACGAGCTGGACACTGTCGAGACCCTTGGCGGTGTTGGCGTGGCTGAGGAACTGCGGCTGGAACACGTACTCCGGCGTGAGGTGCTCGGCCGTGTGCAGGATGGCTTCCGGCGTGCGGTCGCGGAGCAGGTGGACGCTGCGGAACCGCGCGGTGCGGGTGCCCTCGGGGGTGTCGACGTCTCGTTGCAGGGCAAGCACGCCGGACTTCGACAGGCCGCCTCGCGCAGCCGTCGCTCGGCCGCATCGGTGTCGGGCACGCCGAAAGACACACCGTGCAGGCCGTCGCCGCGCGCGACGATCGGCAGCACCTGCCACGGGTCGCCCGCCGTCGCGTCGACGATGCCGATCAGCTCGACGAACGAGCCGCCGAAGTAAGCACAGCGGTTGGCCGTGCAGCTGAGCGTCGGCTCGCTGCCACTGATGCCCGCGGCGAAGGGGCGCGACGGTGGGCTGAGGGTGAAGCCGAGCTGCTCGTAGCGCTGCCAGACTCGTTCGTAGTGCTGGGCCAGGAAGACGGTGTGGTCGAGGTTCATGCACGGCTCCTTCCGTGTTCCCGACTGTCGTCCACACCGGCGGTTCTGGCTGCTCATTCGCTCCAGGTGCTCGAAATCCGACAGGGAACAGGCTGTCCGGTGGATTCACCTCAGCTCGACGACCTCGACCGCCGGCTGACGCACGCGTTCCAGCTCGACGGGCGCGTGCCGTTCAGCCGCTTGGCCGAGGTGCTGGGCGTGTCCGACCAGACCGTGGCGCGGCGCTACCGCCGGCTGCGTTCGACGGGGGAGGTGCGGGTCGTGGGCGTGCCGGAGGTGACGAAACTCGGGCGGGTGCTGTGGCTGCTGCGGGTGCGCTGCATGCCCGACGCGGCGGGCGCCATCGCCACGGCCCTGGCGCGGCGCGACGACACGTCGTGGGTCAGCCTGAGGTCCGGCGGCACGGAGATCGCCTGCTACACCTCGGCGCCCCGCCAGGAGGCAGACGAGGGCCTGCTGCTCGGGCAGCTGCCGGGTACGCCGCGCGTGGTGTCCGTGACGGCGCACCGAATGCTGCGCCGCTTCGCCGGTGGTCCGGCGGGCTGGCCTGGGCGTGCCAGTGCCCTGAACGCCGCTCAGGTCGCCGCGCTGACCCCCGTGTGGGAGGGCAGCGCAGTGGCACCGCGTCTGGAACCGGGTGACGACGCCCTTTTCGCCGCCCTGGCCCACGACGGCCGTGCCTCGCTGGCCACTCTGGCCGCCGCGTCGGGACGCTCCGAAACGACGGTCCGCCGTCGCCTCGAGCACCTGCGGGCCACGGGTGCCCTCTACTTCGACGTCGAGGTCGACGCCGCTCTCCTCGGCGCGTCCCTATCGGCCTTGCTGTGGCTCGGCGTCACCCCGTCCCGCCTCGACGCCGTGGCCGCGAGGTCGCGACCTATCCGGAGGTCGCGCTCGTCGCCGCCACGACCGGTCCGACCAACCTGACACTCAGCATCGGCTGCCGCGACGACGACGCCCTCTACGACTTCCTCGCCATCCGCCTCGGCGCTCTCCCCGGCATCCACCAGGTCGAGACGGCGCCGATGATCCGGACCATCAAACGCTCGGGCAGCTGGGTCGCGCCCTGATCTCGCCCGCCGGCCGCGCTGCTGTTGTCAGGGCGAGGACACCTGTGCAGCGGGTCGACTGCCACCCCGGCAATCCGGCCCGCGGTACGGACATCGATCCGACGCGGGGCCGGTTCGCCGCGGACGAGGCTGTCCGCTCGGGGGTGGTCCTTCCGCGGCGAGCCGTCGGTGCGGTCGCGGAAAGCCCGCGGCCGGCGCGTCCCCCTCTGCCTCAGCGAGGCAGCATCGGCATGAGGTAGTACGTGAGGCTCACCTCCCGGGTCTCCGCCGCCGTCAGGACGCAGGCGCGCAGCCCCGGCTGGATCGACAGCCGCACGGTGGAATCCGCGAAGGGCGCGAGGGCGTCCAGGAGGTAGCGCGCCTGGAACGACGGCGAGGTGCGGCCGCCGCAAACGTTTGCCTTCAGGGTCTCCTCGGCTTCGCCCGTGTCGGCACGCGTGCTGGCGAGGCGGACGTGGGCGTCGCCCACCTCGAGGGTCAGGACGCGACGGTCTTCGGCGTATACGCCGACGCGGCGGATGGCCGCGGCGAGGGTGTCCGCGGGCAACTCGACCTTCGTGTCGACGTCGCCACTCGGAATCGCGTCGGCCGACAGGAACCCCGCGTCGAGCACGGCGGTGGTGACGGTGCCGCCGGTCCAGGCCAGGCCGAAGTGGCCGGTGTCGGCGTGGAGGGTGAGCGTGCCGGTGGCGTGGCGCGTGGCCTCGGTCAGCAGGCGCGCCGGCACGAGCACGTCGAGCGGCCCCCACGCCGCTCGCAACGGCACTCGCGCCACGGCCATGCGGTAGCGGTCCGAGGCGGTGAGCACGAGCGTGCCACCGGAGCCCTGCACGCGCACGCCGGTGAAGACCGGCAGCGGATCATCCTTGGCGGCCGTGCCCGCGACCGTGCGGACCGCGGCCGCCAGCAGCTCCCCGTCCACTTCGGACAACCGTGGGGGCCGTGCGGGCTCCACGCGCGCACCCCGGTCGAGCAGCGGCAGGGCGAAACGCGCCCCTTCCACGCGCACCGCCAGCCGGCTGCCTTCGACGACCAGGCGCACCTGGTCGAGGTCCAGCATCTTCAGCGTCTCGGCCAGCGGCGCCGCCGGCACGAGCACCTCCCCGTCGGTGTGGGACGTCGCCGGGCACGCCAAGCGTACGGACAGGTCGCGATCGCTGCCTGCGACCTCGAGCCCGTCCGCATCGGCGCACAGCCGCAGCGCGGCCTGCCTCGGCAGCAGGCGCGCGGCGGCGTTCACAGCCGTGGACAGGGGCCGTGCCGGTGACGTCAGGTCCATGCCCGCGAAGCTAGCGCCGGCCACCGACAAAAACCGGCCGTAGGCCTGCCGGCCTGCGGAAACGTCAGTGGCCGACGCCCACGAGCTCACCCGAGCCCGCCGGCTCCGCGGCCGGCACGCGCACCGTGCCGCGCATCAGCCACACCACGATCGCCAGCGCCACCCCGGCCACGCCGGCGGCCAGGAACGACGCGCTCGGGCCCGAGTGCTCGACCAGGTAACCGCTCACCGACTGGCCGGCGGCCAGCCCCAGCGTCACCGCCGTGAGGACCCAGCCGAAGGCCTCCGCGGCCGTACCGCGCGGCGCGACGGTCTCGATCGCCGTCGAGTGCGTGGTCGACTGCGGCGTGATCAGCGCGCCCGCCAGCAGCATCAGCAGCGCCAGCGCCCACAGCGACGACGGCAGCGCCAGCAGCGCCACCAGCGCGCCGAACCCGCCCAGCAACGCGGGCAGGCGCAAACCCAGCCGGCGCGGCCACGGGTGCAGGCTGTACGCCACGCCGAACGCCACCGACGTCAACGACCACGCCGAAAGCAGCAGTCCGCTCAGCGCCGCGTGCCCGGACTCCGTCGCGGCGGCCGGCACGGCCACCTCGACGAACCCGATCACCACACCGAAGCCCAGTGCAGCCACGGCGAGCGTCCGCATTCCCGGGCTCGCCAGCGCACCCAGCAGCCGCGTCTTCGCGCGCGGCGCAGGACCCCAGGCGCGCACGGCGGGGCTCAGCGCGAACACCGTCGCGCCGGTGACCATCGCCGCGGCACCCGCGACCATGCCCGTGCCGGCCCACGGCGCCGTGATCAGCAGGCCCGCGATACCCGGACCGAGGATGAAGAACACCTCCATGCTGATCGCTTCATACGAGAAGGCCGCGTTGCGCGCAGGGCCCTCCGGAAGCAGCTTCGTCCACAACGCACGCGAGGCCGACCCGATCATCGGCTCCGACAGACCCGTGGCGGCGGCGAGCGCGACCAGCATTGACGTCGGCGCGTGGCCCTCGATCGCCAGGGCCAGCGTGACCATCGACAGCGCGAACAGTCCCACCGTGACCAGGAGCGGCCGCGTGGGCCCGTAGCGGTCGATGAGCCGCCCCTGCACCACCGCGCCCACGGACACGCCGGCGAGCGAACTGGCGGAGACCAGCCCGGCGGCGGCGAACGAGCCGGTCTCGCGCTGCACGTAGAGCAGCGCCGAGATGCCGATCATCGCGATCGGCAAGCGAGCGAGCACCGACGCGACGACCGGGCGGCGAGAGCCGGGAGCCCTCAGCGCGGCACGGTAGTCGGCGAGTGTGGTGCGGCCTTCGGAGCGAGCAGAGTGGGACACGCGTACCAGTATGCCCGCGAGTGGTACGGAAGTACCAGTTATTTTCCGGTCAGGTGCGTCACCCCGTGGCTTACGCCGCAGAGGTCTCGATCCCGTAACGCTCTATGGATTCTCGGTGAACTAGTGCAACGAAACGGCCGAAGCCGCGTCCTTGAGAGTGAATGGCCTTGAATTCGTGGGTAGTGGCCATGATGGTTGAGAAACAGCACATCCCAGCTCCCTCCGGCATACGGGTCGGGGCCTGAACCGGAGGGCGGGGAGCGCGGGTCGTCGGGGGATGGCCCGCGCGAGGCAAGGAGCCGGTGCGCCACGTCGGGGGTGGCGCCCGGCTCCTTGTCTTTTGCGGCGGCTTCGCCGCCGCGTGCGGGATCGCGATCCCGCCGGGGGTCAGCTTCAGAGCCCTGGGGATCAGCTTCAGAGCCGGACTCAGTTTCGCCGTTGTGGAGGGAAAACGCTCTGCGACACGGCGCGGGCGGGCGGATGCCGCTCGTGTGGGGGACGCCCACAAACGCTGGATCCCAGCTCCAGCCCGGATAAGACGAAGGCCACCCGCCGCCGGTGAGGCGAGGGGTGGCCTTCGGAAAGCCAGAACTACCGCGCGCGGCGGGCCAGGCGCTCCGGGTCCAGGATCAGGACGCTCTTGCCTTCCAGCCGCAGCCAGCCGCGGTGGGCGAAGTCGGCGAGGGCCTTGTTGACGGTCTCGCGGGAGGCGCCGACGTACTGGGCGATTTCCTCCTGCGTGAGGTCGTGGGTCACGCGCAGGAGGCCGGCCTCCTGGCTGCCGAAGCGCTGTGCGAGCTGCAGGAGCGCGCGGGCCACGCGGCCGGGCACGTCGGTGAAGATCAGCTCGGCGACCATGTTGTTGGTCCGGCGCAGCCTGCGGGCGACGACGCGAAGCAGCTGCTCCGCGATCTCCGGGCGCGTCGAGATCCACTGGCGCAGGGCCGGGCGGTCCATGGTGACGGCGCGGACCTCGGTGACCGTGGTCGCACTCGACGTGCGCGGGCCCGGGTCGAAGATGGACAGCTCGCCGAACATGTCCGACGGGCCGAAGATGCCCAGCAGGTTCTCGCGGCCGTCCGGCGACTTGCGCCCGATCTTCACCTTGCCGGATTGGATGATGTACAGCTTGTCGCCCGGCTCACCCTCGCTGAAGATGACATGGCCGCGGGGGAACTCCACGGATTCCAAGGTCTGGGCCAGAGCCTCAGCGGCTGCCGGCTCAACACCCTGGAAAATGCCCGCACGGGCCAGGGTTTCGTCCACCTCGGGTGCCTCCTCGTCGAGAAACGATCACTTCCTTCGCAGGTCGAAGGCCGTGTCGCCGATCACTTTCGCGTCAGTCTAGGGCGTGTCGGCGAGATCGCCCGTCGGCTCGCCGCGCGGGGCGCGGCAGCCGGAGACGATCTCGCACGAACAGGGAGCCTAACTCCGCACGCGCCGCGCGCGAAGCCTGGCTGCCCGTCCGCCCAGCCTGCGGAGCCGGAACAGCTCCAGTGCGCGGCCGATTCCGTGGCCGTAAAGCGCCCTGACCTCGTTGGGTTGAGCCTGCTCGAGGAACTCCTCGACCTCGTTTTCCTGCACCGCGACGTGCTTAAGGCGGCTCTCCACCCGCTCCATGAAGAGAGCGAAGAACATGATCACCAGTGGGACCAGAATCACGAACCACGCGGTCATGACACACATCCACTACGGAAAGTAAGCATCGACTCCAGATCCTCGCTCCTCGCGGCACACGGTGCGCCGAGGTGGTGCTCTGGCGTGTCGGCCGTCCACCGGCGGGTGCTCCCGCCCGGCTCGTCCGACGCGCCCGTAGGCTATCGGGGTGCCACCTGCCGTCACGAACGCCCCCCGCGAGGGCGCCGATGAAAGCCGGCTCGCCTTGGTGAGACGCGCCCGGCGTATGAAGCGTTGCCTCGATGAGGTGTATCCCGACGCGAAAGCCGAGCTGGACTTCACGAACCCGCTGGAACTGCTGGTCGCGGTGGTGCTTTCCGCGCAGACCACCGATGTGCGGGTGAACCTGGTCACGCCCGCGTTGTTCAAGCGCTACCCCACGGCGGCCGCCTACGCGGGCGCGGATCGCACCGAACTCGAGGAGTTCCTGAGGCCCACCGGCTTTTTCAGGGCCAAGGCCAACTCGGTGATGGGCCTGGGTGCGGCGCTCGTGGAACGCTTCGACGGCGAGGTGCCCAAGAAGCTCGACGACCTCGTGACGCTGCCCGGGGTCGGGCGCAAAACGGCCAACGTCGTGCTCGGAAACGCGTTCGGCGTGCCGGGACTCACGGTCGACACCCACTTCGGCCGCCTCGTGCGCCGCTGGGGCTGGACCGCCGAGGAAGACCCGGTGAAGGTCGAGCATGCCGTGGGGGAGCTGATCCCGCGCAAGGAGTGGACGATGCTGTCCCACCGCGTGATCTTCCACGGCCGCCGGGTGTGCCACTCGCGCAAGCCGGCGTGCGGTGCGTGCCCGCTGAAGAAGGACTGCCCGTCCTACGGATTGGGACCCACCGAGTTCGAGGTCGCCGCGAAGCTCGTCAAGGGCGAGGAGCGTGAGCACATCCTCGAGCTGGCGGCGCGCGGGTGACCACGGTCACCAAGTGGGCACTCGGCGTCGCGGTCCTGGTGGTCGCGGTGCTGGTCGCCGTGCTCACGACCCGTGGCGGCTCGAAGGACGCGCCCGCGGCGACCGGTGACCTCGCCGGCGTGCGCGCGAAGGCCGCGCTGCAGGCCTGCCCGCCGCCGTCGCCCGGGCCCGCCGTGGCGCAGCTGTCCGGCATCCAGGCCGACTGCCTCGGCGACGGCTCGCGCGTCGACGTCGGCAAGATCCTCGCCGGCGGCCCGACGCTGGTGAACGTGTGGGCCTCGTGGTGCGTGCCGTGCCGCACCGAGCTGCCCGTGCTGCAGAGCTACGCCGCGGAGCCCGGTGCCGTGCGGATCATCGGCGTGCAGACCGCCAGCCCCGCCGCCGACGGGCTGGGGCTGCTGCAGCAGCTCGGCGTGCACCTACCGGCGGTCTACGACGGCCCTGGGGACACCGGTCCGATCCGCACCGCGCTCAAGGTGCCGAACTTGCCCGCCTCCTACCTCGTCACCCCCGACGGTCAGGTCCGTTTCATCTCCAGCCCCCGCACGTTCGACAGCACCGACCAGGTGCGCGCAGCTGTGAAGGACTTCTCATGACCGGACCGCTCGTCGACCCCGAAGCCGTGCCGGAGTGGCTGCGCCCGCTGGTCAAGGTGTCCGGTGAGGTCGACAGCCGCACGTTCACCCGCTTCACCGTCGACGAGACCCTCACGCGCTCGGCCGCGGTCCTGATCCTCTTCGGCGAGCGCGCCGACGGTCCCGACGTGCTGCTGCAGCGCCGCGCCGACACGCTGGGCTCGCACGCGGGCCAGGTGGCGTTCCCGGGCGGCGGCGCGGAGGACGGCGACGGCGGGCCCGTCGGCACGGCCTTGCGCGAGGCCGAGGAGGAGACGGGCGTGGATCCGGCGGGCATCCTGCCCGTCGCGATCCTGCCGGAGCTGCCCGTGCCGGTGTCGCGCTTCGCCGTGACGCCCGTGCTCGCCTACTGGCACACGCCCTCGCCCGTGCACGCCGTGGACCCCGGCGAGACGGCCGCTGTCGCGCGCGTCGCGCTCGCGGATCTCGCCGATCCGGCCAACCGGTTCCAGGTGCAGATGCGCGGCCGCCCGTGGAAGGGCCCGGCGTTCGACGTCGACGGCCTGTTCGTCTGGGGCTTCACCGCCGGGCTGCTGTCGGCGCTGCTTTCGCTCGGCGGCTGGGAGCGCGAGTGGGACACCGGCGACGTGCGCGACCTTGACGTAGCGTTGGCCGAACACCGGGCCCGCAATGCGGCGCGGGGAGAGGCGATCGAGGAGTGACGGCGTGAACTGGGTCGATGTCCTCGTGCTGGTGCTGGCGGTGCTGGCGGCCATTTCGGGGGCGTTCCAGGGCGTGATCGTCGCGCTGCCCGCGCTGATCGGGGTTGCCATCGGGGCGGTGCTCGGCGTGAAGCTGGCGCCGTTCGTGATCGAGCTGTTCGACAACCCCGTGGCGAAGGTGGCCTTCGCGCTCGCCGTGGTGGTGTTCCTCGTGATGCTCGGCGAAACGCTCGGGGTGTGGATCGGGCGCAAGCTGCGCCAGAAGATCAACCCCGACAAGCTGTCCGGAGTGGACAAGACGCTGGGCGCGATCGTCCAGGCCGCAGCGGTTTTCGTGGTGGCGTGGCTCGTGGCGAACCCGCTCACCACCGTGTCGGCCATCCCGGGCCTGGCGAAGTCCATCAACTCGTCGGTGGTGCTGGGCGAGGTCAACGACCTGATGCCGGCCGAGGCCCAAGGCCTGCCGAGCGACCTGCGCAAGCTGCTCGACGCGTCGGGCTTCCCCTCGGCGCTCTCACCGTTCGAGAAGGCACCGGCCGCCGACGCCGCGCCGCCGGACACGTCGATGAACATCACCGCGGTCGCGCGCCGGGTGCACCCGAGCGTGGTGAAGATCCGCGGCAACGCGCCGTCGTGCTCGAAATCGCTGGAGGGCAGCGGGTTCGTGATCGCGCCGCAGCGCGTGATGACCAACGCGCACGTGGTCGCGGGCACGGATGAGGTCGGCATCGAGTCCACGCGCGGCGACTACCGGGCGCGGGTCGTGTACTTCAACCCCGAGGTCGACATCGCGGTGCTGGCCGTGCCGGGCCTGTCCGCGCCGGTGTTGCCGTTCGCGCAGGAGACCGCGCGCGCCGGCGACAACGCCATCGTGCTCGGCTACCCGCTCGACGGCCCGTACACCTCCACCGCCGCCCGCGTGCGCGGCCGCATCAACCTGCGCGGCCCCGATATCTACGACGCGAACACCGTGCAGCGCGACGTGTTCACCATCCGCGCCGGCATCCGCAGCGGCAACTCCGGCGGCCCCATGATCACCCCCGACGGCGACGTGATCGGCGTCGTCTTCGGCGCCGCGGTGGAAGACCCGGACACGGGTTTCACCCTGACCGCGGAACAGGTACGCGCGGAGGTCGCGGCGGCGCCGTCGCAGACGACGAACGTGAGCACCGGCGCCTGCGCGAGCTGAGTCAGCTCACGAAGTCCACAACGGACTTCGTCACGCGGTCCGGCTCCTCCAGGTGCGGGAAGTGCCCGACGCCTGGCCAGACGCGGGGCTCGCCGTGCGGCCCGGCCCAGTGCACGGACGCGCGCGCGGTTTCCGGGACGATGCACGTGTCCACAGCGCCGTGCAGCTGCAGCACGGGCGCGGCGACGCGTTTGCCCACGGCGTCGGTGAAGCGCCGGCCCTCGCCGCGGAACTGCGCGCGGAAGGCCCAGCGGTAGTACTCCAGCGCGGAGTGCGCGACGCCCGGGATCAGCATCGCCTGGCGGAACCGCTCGACGGTGGCCGTGAAGTCCGAAGAGGACCGCCACGCCGGGCCGGACCAGCTGTGGAACAACGACTCCACATGGGCGGCGTCGTCGCGGACCAGCCACTTCTCCGGCGCCATCGGCACCTGGAAGCGGAACAGGTGCCCGGCCGCGCGGCCCTGGCGGCCGGGCGAACGCAGCACGGCGGACTTCAGTGCGAGCGGGTGCGCGCCACCGACGGCCGTCACCGAGGACACGAGCCGGGGGTGCAGCGAGGCGACGGTCCACGCGAGCATGCCGCCCCAGGCGTGGCCGACGAGGTGCGCACGGCGCGCGCCCAGGGCCTTGATCAGACCGCCGACGTCGCCCGCCAGCGTCCACGCGTCGTAGCCGCGCGGGGGTTTGTCGGAGTCGCCGTAGCCGCGCAGGTCCACGGCGACGGCGCGGAAACCCGCATCCGCGAGGCCGCGCAGCTGGTGATGCCACGTCCACCAGAATTCGCCGAAGCCGTGCAGCAGCAGTACCAGTGGTCCGTCGCCGAGCTCGGCGACGTGCAGGCGGATGCCGTTGGCTGAGACGTCGCGGTGCGTCCACGGACCGTCGATCCG
This sequence comes from Amycolatopsis sp. NPDC023774, assembly GCF_040639695.1. Lineage (NCBI taxonomy): Bacteria > Bacillati > Actinomycetota > Actinomycetes > Pseudonocardiales > Pseudonocardiaceae > Amycolatopsis > Amycolatopsis sp. NPDC023774. The sequence goes on along the minus strand of NZ_JBFAAJ010000013.1, from coordinate 13,800 downwards.
GACGATCGACGGGTCGGGCGTGAGCTGCACTGCGGGCTCCGCTTCAGCCGGTAACTCAGCCTGGGTGCGGTGCCGCGTCAGGGACGGGTCGCGGGCAGGTGGTCTTCTTCGGCGGCGCGACGCGGCTTCAGGGCCGCGGCGGTCTCCTTGACGCTGTCGATGGTGCGCTCGGGCGCCTTCAGCTTCTTCACCTTGCGCCAGCCGAGGAACGCCGTGACGGCGGTGGTGAGCAGCATCAGGCCGAAGACGGTGAGGAACGCCGGCCAGCGGACGCCCCACCAGTCCGACAGGATCTCCGCGATGAACAGGAACAGGAAGTACGAGCTGTAGAGCCCCACCGCGAGGGCGATGAGGAAGTAGACGCCCCCCTTGAGCCCCTTCTTCATCTCGCCGACGAGCTCCGACTTCGCCAGCTCGACCTCGGCCCTGACCAGCGTCGACAGGTGCTGGGTGGCGTCGCCGACGAGTTTGCCGATGGACTGTTCCGCCGCCGCGGCTTCTTCGTCGCTCGACAGGGGCAGGTAGGGCACGGCCCCCACGCCGTCGGGGCCGGTGCGTTCGTGTTTGGGGCTGGTCACCGGGTCATCGTGCCACGGACCCGTTCCCCGGGCGCGGCGGACCGTCGGGAGTGTCGGGATCGGATCCGCGAGCGTGCGCCCGGCTGCGGCGCAACAGCAGCGCGGCGGATGCCAGCGAGGCGATGGCCGACGCGATCAGCACCGCCGCTTTGGCGAGCTCGCTCGTCGGGCCGTCGAGCGCGAGGTCCGAGATCAGCAGGCTCACGGTGAAGCCGACCCCGCCCAGCACCGCCAGCGCCGAGAGATCACGCCAGCCCATGCCGGTGGGTTTTTCCGCGACGCCCAGCTTCACCGCCAGCACGCTCGCGCCGAGGATGCCGACGAACTTGCCCACGACCAGTCCCAACAGGACAGCCAGCGGCAACGCGGTGGTGAAGACCTGACCCAACGCCTGTCCGCTCACCGAGATCCCCGCGGCGAACAGCGCGAACACCGGCACCGCGACCGCCGCCGACCACGGCTGCAGCCGGTGCTCCAGCCGCACCGCCGGGGCCTCGTCCTCGCCTTCGTCGGGCTTCACGCGCGTGAGCAGCCCGAGCGCGACGCCGGCGATGGTCGCGTGGATGCCCGTCGAGTGCACCGCGACCCAGGTGACCACCGCGAGCGGTACGTACAACCAGGCCGTGCGCACGCGTTTGTGCTGCAGGAACCAGTACACCGCCAGCGCCACCACGGCGACGGCGGCGGCCACGAGGTCGAACCCGGTGGTGAAGACGATCGCGATCACGAGGATCGCACCGAGGTCGTCGACCACCGCCAGCGAAAGCAGGAAGACACGCGCGCTGCTCGGCAGGTTCGACGCCGTCAGCGCGAGCACGCCGAGCGCGAACGCGATGTCCGTGGCCACCGGGATCGCCCACGCGCGGTCGATCCCCGGCGTGCCCCAGGCGACGGCCAGCGCGATCAGCGCCGGCACGACCATTCCGCCGACGGCCGCGATCACCGGCAGCACCGCCTGCTTGACGCGCGAGAGCTCACCCACCACGAGCTCGCGTTTGAGCTCGAGCCCGGCGACGAAGAAGAACAAGGCGAGCAGCCCGTCCTTTGCCCAGTCGCCGATCGAGAGGTTCAGGTGCAGGAACTCGGGGCCGACGTGGAAGTCGCGCACAGCTCGGTAGACGTCACCGGCCGGTGAGTTGGCCCAGATCAGCGCGACGGCCGTGGCGGCGAGCAGGATGATCCCGCCGGTCGTCTCCGTGCGCAGGTAGCGGGCGAACTCGGCGGCGCGGGCCAGGCGAGAAGCGGTCATGGACGGATCCTCCAGGTGCGGCAATCGTCACAAACATTGCCGACCAGGCTTCCCGGCGCACCTTTGACACCATCCTAGCGGGCCCCGTCCGAACCGGTCCGGACGGTCGATGACGCTCACCACACCCGGTCCGGTGTTCTGTTCACCCGTTCGCCTTCTAGCATGCGAATCGGAAACGACAACGTTGTCTAGGACAAGGACGAGACAGTTGTGAGTACCTCTACCGAGGCCCAGCACGACACGAGGTTCTTCGGACACCCACGAGGGCTGGCGAACCTCTTCGGCGTGGAGATGTGGGAGCGGTTCTCCTACTACGGGATGCTCGGCATCCTCGCCATCTACCTGTACTACAAGGCCGACCAGGGCGGGCTCGGCATCGACCAGGGCGACGCCCTCGGCGTCGTCGGCGCGTACGGCGGCACGGTCTACCTCGCCACCGTGATCGGTGCGTGGGTGGCCGACCGCCTGCTCGGCTCCGAGCGCACGCTGTTCTACAGCGCGATCCTGGTGATGATCGGCCACATCGCGCTGGCGCTGCTGCCCGGCCTGACCGGCATCGGTGTGGGCCTCGCGTGCGTCGCGATCGGCTCCGGTGGCCTCAAGGCCAACGCGACCGCCGTGGTCGGCACCCTCTACGCCGAGGGAGACGAGCGCCGCGACGCCGGCTTCACGATCTTCTACATGGGCATCAACCTGGGCGGCTTCATCGGCCCGCTGCTCACCGGGCTCGCGCAGTCGGAGGTCGGCTTCCACCTCGGCTTCGGGCTCGCCGCGATCGGCATGGCGCTCGGCTTGATCCAGTACACGCTCGGCCGCAAGAACCTGGGCGAGAAGGCGTCGGAGATCCCGAACCCGCTGCTGCCTTCGCAGCGCTGGCTGGCGACCGGCGTCGCCGTGGTGATCGTGGTCGCGGTGGTCGCGCTGATCATGTCCGGGGTGGTCGGGCCGTCTAACCTGGCCGACGTGGTCGTGTACGTGGTCGTCGCGATCTCGGTGGTGTACTTCGTGGTCATCCTGACCAGCAAGAAGATCACGTCCGACGAGCGCAGCCGCGTGTTCTCGTTCATCCCGATGTACATCGCGAGCGCCGCGTTCTTCTCGCTGTACCAGCAGCAGTCCACGGTCGTCTCGGTCTACAGCGACCAGCGCCTCGACCGGAACCTGTTCGGCTGGGACATGCCGGTGTCGTGGATCAACTCGATCAACCCGGTGTTCATCATCATCTTCGCGCCGATCGTCGCGGCGATCTGGACGAAGCTCGGGCCGAAGCAGCCGTCGACGCCGATGAAGTTCGTGCTCGGCACGGTGCTCATGGGTCTCGCATTCCTGCTGTTCCTGCCGATGACCAGCACCGGCGTGAACGGCAGCCCACTGATCGCGCTGGCCGGCATCCTGCTGGTGTTCACGATCGCGGAGCTGATGCTGTCGCCGGTCGGGCTGTCGCTGTCGACGAAGCTCGCGCCCCAGGCGTTCCGCACGCAGATGGTGGCGCTGAACTTCCTGTCGGTCTCGCTGGGCACCGCGATGTCGGGCAAGCTCGCGGAGTCCTACGACGTGCACGACGAGACGCCGTACTTCAGCATCATCGGTGGCGTGGCCATCGCGATCGGCCTGGTCCTGCTCGCGCTGATCCCGTTCATCCGGCGGCTGATGAAGGGCGTGCACTAGCTGCTAGGCGATGGTGGTGCCGAACAGCACTCCCACGAAGTAGGTGACGAGCATGGTGAGGGCGCCGACGCCGACGTTGCGCGCGATCGCGCGCCCCACCTGCGCGTTGCCCAGGCGCGCGCTCACGAAGCCGGTGAGTGTGAGGCCCACGACCACGGCCAGCGCGCACGCCCACACGCGCACCGACACCGCCGTCCAGGCGATGGACAGCAGCGGCAGCAGCGCGCCGACGGAGAACGCGATCAACGAAGCCCAGGCTGCCTGCCACGGGTTGGTGAGGTTGTCCGGGTCGATGCCCAGCTCGGCCTCGGCGTGGGCCTGGAACGCGTCCTTGCGGGTCAGCTCGCGCGCGACCTTCGCGGCGAGCTCCTGGGACAGGCCCTTGCGCTCGTAGATCTCGGCGAGCTCGCGTTCCTCGGCCTCGGGCATCGTTTTCAGCTCTTGCTTCTCGAGCTGCAGCAACGCGCGTTCGGTGTCGCGCTGCGTGCTCACGCTCACGTATTCTCCGCCGGCCATCGAAAACGCACCGGCCACCAGTCCGGCAATTCCGGCGGTGAGGATCGCGGTGCTGTTCGTGGTCGCCCCCGCGACGCCCACCACGATGCCCGCGACGGACACGATCCCGTCGTTGGCCCCGAGAACCCCGGCACGCAGCCAGTTCAGCTTGCCGCCGACGTCCTCGTGGGGCTCGTGGGAGTGGGAATCAGTCGCGTCCACCGTTTCTGTCACGGGAATAGTGAAACACGGAATTCGACTGATCGCCTCTGTCGGATCGGCAACATCAAGGAAGGGTTTCCTTATTTAATGGTGCCTATCCTTTGAAGGTCAGACGATCGGCGCCGGCAGCTGCTCTACGGTGTAGGCCAGCTCGAGCACATCCCCCGTGGCGGGTCGGTGAGGCTCACGCGCCGGCTCTTCCCGAACTGGTCCACGGCGGGGTCCATCGGCAGCGTGGCCGACAGCACCAGCGACCACTCCGCCTCGCAAGACGTTCGCCCGTGCTGCGCGGGCACGCTGCCGGCCTGCTGCGCGAGGTACGGCGCCACCGGGTACAGCGCCGGTGCCACCGCCGGCGTGGGCATCGCCGAGCTCCGCCGGCTCCTGCACGTGCGCGGCCACGTCCTCCTGGCCGCGGCCGGCGTAGCCCGCGTTGAGCAGGGCGTGGACGGTCGTCGTGATCCGGGAGCCGTCTCGAAGGAGGAAGTGCACCGGGAATCTCCGGGAGTCTTGCGTGAGAGAGAACGCGCCGCGCACGGGCTCGTGTACGAGATCCGTTACCCGGCCGGCGTCGGGTCGCCCGTGCACAGTCACGACCACGACAGCGTCATCTACGTGCTCGAAGGTCGGCTGACCGGTGCGGTCGGCGGTGCGCCGGGAGAGCTCGGCCCCGGCGACACCGCGATGCACCCGCGTGGAGTCGAGCATCAGGTGATGGCCTTTGTGGACAGTTGCTGGCTCGAGTTCAAAGCACCGCTACCGAAAAGCCCACCCCTGGCATGAAAAAAGCCCGGCAACGAAAGCCGGGCCTTTTCACGGAACAAACACTCAGACGTCGAGCTCCGCCAGGGCCGCCTTGGCGGCTTCGAGCTCGGCCTCGAGCTGCGCGACCTTCGCGGCCTGCGCCTCGCGGGCCTGATTGATGACCTCGTCGATCGGGCCCGACAGGTCCTGGTGCAGCTCCTTCGCCGCGCGCGAGACGGCGGCGGCCGGGATCTCCAGGCCCTTCGCGACCCACTTGCTGCCGTTCTTGAGCTCGGCCTGCCACTCGCCGTCGGCCGTGCCGGTGACGGTGAGCGTGAGCTCCACCGTGCGAGTCTTCTTCGCGGTAGACGCGGGCGTGGCCTTCGGGCGGCCGCGCTTCGGCTTCGGCGCCTCTTCGGCGGCCGGGGCGGCCGCGTCTGAATCGGAAGACGACGCAGGTGAGGCAGTGGTCTCAGTGGGCTCGGTGACCTCCGGGGCGTCGGCGGTCTGCGCCGAGACAGGAGCTGCCTCGGTCGTCGCCGCTTCGGCCGCGGTGTCCTCGTCGTGCGTCAAGGCTTCCACGGTCATTCGTGTCGTCTCCTTGCCCGGGTCTGGGTTGGGTACAGCGGCACATCTTAGAACATGCGTTCGATGCCCGCCATTCGGGGTAGTCATGAAGGAAGGGGCCCTCCCGGCCGGGAGCGCCCCTTCCTCACGGGCAGAATCTACCCCGCGCTGACTACTCCTCCTTGCCCGACTGCAGGCCGGAGGAGATCAGGTCCATCACCGACGAGTCCGCGAGCGTCGTGACGTCGCCGATCGCCCGGTTCTCCGCGACGTCGCGCAGCAGGCGGCGCATGATCTTGCCCGAGCGCGTCTTCGGCAGCTCCGGCACGACCATGATCTGGCGCGGCTTCGCGATCGGGCCGATCTCCTTCGCGACGTGGTTGCGCAGCTCCTGCACGGCCTCGTCACCACCATCGACGGCGTTGCCCCGCAGGATCACGAACGCCACGATGCCCTGCCCGGTCGTCGGGTCGGCCGCGCCGACCACGGCCGCCTCGGCCACGGTCGGGTGTGAGACCAGCGCCGACTCGACCTCGGTGGTCGAGATGCGGTGGCCCGACACGTTCATCACGTCGTCGACCCGGCCCAGCAGCCAGATGTCACCGTCGGCGTCGTACTTCGCGCCGTCGCCCGCGAAGTAGAAGCCCTGCTCGGCGAAGCGCGACCAGTACGTCTCGCGGAAGCGCTCCTCATCGCCCCACACGCCGCGCAGCATGCCCGGCCACGGCTTGTCGAGCACCAGGTAGCCGCCACCACCGTGGGGCACCTCCTGGCCCTGGTCGTCCACGACCTTCGCCGAGACACCCGGCAGCGCGCGCTGCGCCGAGCCCGGCTTGGCGGAGGTGACGCCCGGCAGCGGCGAGATCATGATCGCGCCGGTCTCGGTCTGCCACCACGTGTCGACGACCGGCGTCTTGTTGGCGCCGATGGTCTCGCGGTACCACATCCACGCCTCGGGGTTGATCGGTTCGCCGACGCTGCCGAGCACGCGCAGCGACGTGAGGTCGTACTTGGCCGGGATATCCGCGCCCCATTTCATGAACGTGCGGATCAGCGTCGGCGCGGTGTAGTAGATGGAGACCTTGTACTTCTGCACGATCTCCCAGTGCCGGCCCTCGTGCGGGGTGTTCGGCGTGCCTTCGTACACGACCTGCGTGACGCGGTTGGCCAGCGGCCCGTAGACGATGTAGCTGTGGCCGGTGATCCAGCCGATGTCGGCCGTGCACCAGTACACGTCCTCGCCCGGCTTGTGATCGAACACGTTGTGGTGCGTGTACGCGGCCTGCGTGAGGTAGCCGCCGGAGGTGTGGAGGATGCCCTTCGGCCGCCCGGTGGTGCCGGAGGTGTAGAGGATGAACAGCGGGTGCTCGCTGTCGAACGCCTCGGGCGCGTGCTCGGCCGACTGCCCGTCGACGAGCTCGTGCCACCACAGGTCGCGCCCGTCGGTCCACGGCACCTCGCCGGCGAGGTCGCTGCCGGCGCGGCGGACCACGATGACCTTCTCCACGGTTTCGGCGCCCTCGAGCGCCTCGTCCACATTGGCCTTCATCGCGGCGGCCTTGCCGCGGCGGTACTGGCCGTCGGAGGTGATCACGATCTGCGCGGCCGCGTCGTCCACGCGGGCACGCAGCGCGGTCGGGGAGAAGCCGCCGAAGACCACGCTGTGCAGCGCGCCGATGCGGGCGCACGCGAGCATCGCGAAGATCGCCTCGGGCACCATCTGCAGCTGGATCGCCACTACGTCGCCGGCGGTCACGCCGAGCGAGGTCAGCGCGTTGGCGGCCCTGGAGACCTCGTCCTTCAGCTGCGCGTAGGTGATGTCACGGGTGTCGCCGGGCTCACCGACCCAGTGGATGGCGACCTGGTCGCCGTGGCCGGACTCGACGTGCCGGTCGACACAGTTGTAGGCGACGTTGAGCTTGCCGCCGACGAACCACTTCGCGAACGGCGCATTGGTCCAGTCCAGTACCTGGGTCCACTTCGTGTCCCAGCTCAGGCGCTCGGCCTGCTCGGCCCAGAACTGCTCCCGGTCCGCGTCCGCCTTCTCGTACGTGTCGGCCTTGGCGTTGGCCTGAGCGGCGAACTCGTCGCTCGGTGGGAAGGTGCGGCTCTCGGTGAGCAGGTTGTCCAGCGCTGGGGACTGCTCGGTCATGGTGCAAGGCCTCCTGTAGTGCGAACCCGCGGCTCACGGCACGCTAGCGACGTTAGTCCGCCCAGGACAAGGATGCAGCCGTGTGGGCGCGCCCTCAGGCGAGGCGGGCCAGCAGCCGGGCGCGTGCGCCGGGCCATTCAGCTTCCGTCATCGAGTACACCACCGTGTCGCGCGACGTGCCGTCCGGACGGATCCGGTGGGCCCGCAGCACCCCCTCACGCAGCGCGCCGAGCCGCTCGATGGCGCGTTGCGAACGCAGGTTGCGGCTGTCGGTCTCCCACGCCACGCGCTGGGCACTGAGCTCCTCGAAAGCGTTGCGCAGCAACAGGAACTTGGCCTCGGTGTTGAGCCCGGTACGCTGCCAGCGCGGGCTGATCCACGTGTGCCCGATCGAGAGGATCCGGTGCTTCGCCGCGACCTGGTAGTACGACGTGGTGCCGGCGACGAGGCCCGTGGCGACGTCGATCTGCGCCCACGCGCGGCGGTCGGGATCGGCCGTGGCGGCCTCGACGAACCGCTCGGCGTCGGCCGGGTTCTCGAACTGCCGGACGCTCAACCAAGCCCAGATCGCCGGATCCTGACCGGCCTCGAAGAGCCCCTTGGCGTGGGCCGGGCCGAGTGGCTCGAGGCGCACGTGGGTGCCGGACAGGGTCGGGTGGTCGCTCCAGTCGCTCACGAAACCCACGCTACGGCGTGAAGTGGCCGTGTTCGATAGCCAGTTCTCGATCGTTTCTCCATGCCACTTCCGGGTTGCTTATGCTCGCGGGAACGATCGAGGAGAGGCAAGAGCATGGCTGAAGACGGCGCGGCGCGGGAAGAACTCACCTGGGAGTTGTTCGGCACCGCCAGCAGGGAGCTCGCCGGGCAGGTCGCCGCCGACGGCTTCGAGCCCGACCTCATCCTCTCCATCGCCCGCGGCGGGCTCTTCGTCGCCGGCGCGCTGGGTTACGCGCTGGACGTGAAGAACCTGCACGTGATGAACGTGGAGTTCTACACCGGCGTCGACCAGCGCCTCGACCTGCCGGTGATGCTGCCGCCGGTGCCGAACGTCGTGGACCTGAGCAACAAGAGGGTGCTCGTCGCCGACGACGTGGCCGACACCGGTGCCACGCTCAAGCTCGTGCGCGACTTCTGCGCCGACCACGTGGCCGACGTGCGCTGCGCCGTGATCTACGAAAAGCCGCATTCCACGGTCACCAGCGAGTACGTGTGGCGCCGTACCGACCGCTGGATCAACTTCCCGTGGTCGGTCCTGCCTCCGGTCGTCAAGCGCGCCGGGCAGGTGCTCGACGCATGAGCGACCCGCTCGAGCCGCTGCTGGAGCTCGACGGCGTCGCCGCCGCGGCCAAGGCGGCGCAGGACGCGGTGTTCGCGGTGCACCGCTTGCCCGCCAACCTGCGCGGCGGCGCGGAGACGGCCGCCGAAGCGTCGGTGCGCGCCGCGCGAGCGTCCGCCGGCATCGACGGCGCGAACCCCGAGCTGCCCGCGGACGGCGCGGTCGCCGACCCCCTGCTCGCCGGCGCACTGCGCGTGGCCGAGTCGCTGGAACCGCTGCTGCCCACCTGGCGGCGCGCGCCGCTGCAGGCGCTGGCCCGGCTGCACGTTCTGGCCGCGGCCGACGTCGTCGACGATCCCGACGCGCTCGGGCGGCCCCGTGCCGGTGGTGAGCGCCTGGAGCTGCTGGCCCAGCTCGTCACGGGGGCGACGTCCGTGCCCGGGCCGGTGCTCACGGCCGTGGTGCACGGCGAGCTGCTGGCACTGCGCCCGTTCGGCTCGGCCGACGGCGTGGTCGCCCGCGCGGCGGCGCGCCTGTCGATGATCGCGACGGGCCTGGACCCGAAGGCTCTGACCGTGCCGGAGGTGGCATTCTTCCGGCGCGTGCCGAAGTACGTCGAGCTCGCTTCCGGCTTCGCCGCCGGGACGACGGACGGGGTGCGGGAGTGGCTGCTGTTTTGCTGTGAGGCGTTCGAAGCCGGTGCGCGGGAGGCGCGCGGCATTTCGTCCGCCGCAGGTTAGGGGTGTGGTCCGGCCACACTTGCTCTTGCCAGGCTGTGGTGGGCGGACACATGGTCGGCGAGGTGGGTGAGTCCTAACCTCGTAGCCCATGACCAGTGGGGTACGTCACAGCTCGCCGGGTGACCTTGATGGCCGCGTCGCTCTCGTGACCGGTGGCGCGAGCGGAATCGGGCTCGCGTGTGTCCGGGCATTGGCCGCGGCCGGCGCGAAGGTGCACGTCGCCGACCTCGACGCGCGCGGTGCCGAAGCGGCCGCGGCCGAGATCGGCGGGTGGGCGCACGTCGGTGACCTGACCGAACCCGCGGTGATCGACGCGTTGCCCGACGAGCTCGACGTGCTCGTGAACAACGCCGGGTTCCAGCACGTGGCCGCGCTGCCCGAGTTCCCGCCCGAACAGTTCGCGCGGATCCAGGCGCTGATGGTGACGGCGCCGTTCCTGCTGATCCGCCGGTCGCTGCCGGCGATGTACGCGCGTGGCTGGGGCCGGATCGTCAACGTCTCCAGTGTCCACGGCCTGCGCGCCAGCCCGTTCAAAGCCGCGTATGTCACGGCGAAGCACGCGCTCGAGGGACTGTCCAAAGTGGCCGCTCTCGAAGGCGCGGAACACGGCGTGACGTCCAACTGCGTCAACCCCGGCTACGTGCGCACGCCGCTCGTCACGGGTCAGATCGACGCGCAGGCCGCCGAACACGGCCTCGACGCCGACGAGGTCGTGGAGCAGGTGCTGCTGCGGCGCGCGGCCATCAAACGGCTCATCGAACCGGCGGACGTCGCCGACCTCGTGGTGTGGCTCTGCGGCGAGCACGCCGGGCACGTCACGGGCGCGTCGCTGCCCCTCGACGGCGGCTGGTCGGCCGCCTGAAACCCCGTCCCCACAACGAAGTGGAGTCTGCAGTGACAACACCAACCCGGGCCGGTCTGCTGCGCGTGGTCGGCGCGAGCCTGATCGGCACCACCGTGGAGTGGTACGACTTCTTCCTCTACACCTCGGCCGCCGCGCTCGTGTTCAACAAGCTGTTCTTCCCGAACGCCGACCCGCTCACCGGCACGCTGCTCGCGCTGCTGACCTACGCGGTCGGTTTCCTGGCGCGGCCCATCGGCGGGCTGGTGTTCGGCCACTTCGGCGACCGCATCGGGCGCAAGCGCCTGCTCGTGGTGAGCCTGGTGATGATGGGTGGTTCGACGTTCCTCATGGGCGTGCTGCCCACGTACGGGGCGGTCGGGGTCCTCGCCCCGATCCTGTTGACGCTGCTGCGGCTCGTGCAGGGCTTCGCGCTCGGCGGCGAGTGGGGCGGCGCGGTGCTGCTCGTGTCCGAACACGGTGACGACCGGCGGCGCGGATTCTGGGCTTCGTGGCCGCAGACCGGCGTGCCGGCCGGGAATCTGCTGGCCACGGCGGTGCTGGCGATTCTCGCGACGGTGCAGTCCGACGCGACGTTCAACTCCTGGGGCTGGCGTATCCCGTTCCTGCTGTCGGGCGTGCTCGTGGCGATCGGGCTGTGGGTGCGGCTGGCGGTCGCGGAGTCGCCGGTGTTCCTGGCCGCGAAGGCCGCGGCGGGTCAGGAGGAACCCACGCCGATCGTGGACGTCTTCCGCGGACACCTGCGCGGGCTGGTCGTGACCTTCGGGGCGCGGCTGGCGGAGAACGTGTCGTACTACGTGATCACGGCGTTCATCCTGGTCTACGTGACGACCGGGCTCGGCCTCCCGAAGGCGACGGGGCTCACGGCCGTGCTGGTCGCCTCGGCCGTGCACTTCGTGACGATTCCCTTGTGGGGCTTGCTCTCCGACAAGGTCGGGCGCAAGCCGGTGTACTTGGTCGGCGTGGTCGGCATGGCCGCGTGGGCGTTCGGCTTCTTCTGGCTGCTGGACCTGCGCTCGACGGGCGCGGTGATCGGCGCGGCGACGATCGGGCTCGTGGTGCACGGCGCGATGTACGGGCCGCAGGCCGCGTTCTTCGCCGAGCAGTTCCCCACGCGCGTGCGCTACACGGGCCTTTCGGTGGGCGGGCAGCTGTCGTCGATCGCGGCGGGCGCGATCGCGCCGATCATCGCCGTCGCGCTGTTCCAGGCGTACCACTCGACGGTGCCGGTTTCGGTCTACGTCGCCGCGATGTGCGTGCTGTCGGTGCTGGCCCTGCTCGGCGCGCGGGAAACGCGTGGCGAGTCGCTGCACGAGTCCGAGACTGCCGCCGCGAGGCCTTCAGTGACAGCATGACCTGTGTGGATCCCTACCGCCGGTTGCTCGAGCTGCTCGCCGCCGGGGCGAGCAGTGAGCAGCTGGCGCACGCCGCCCGCGAGTCCGGCGCTGATGCGACGGAGCTCGCGCTGCGCGTGCGCGAGACGCTCACCGAGCACCAGCGGCGGGAAACCGAGCTCACGGCGTTGTTCGACACCGCGAGCGACCTCGCGCGGCTGCGTGACCCGGAGGCGGTGCTGCGCTCGATCGTGCGGCGGGCGCGGACGCTCCTCGGCGTCGACGTGTCGTACCTGAGCCTGAACGACGAGGCCGCGGGCAAGACCTACATCCGCGTCACGGACGGCTCGGTTTCCGCGTTGTTCCAGCAGATCGTGCTCGGGATGGGCGAGGGGCTCGGCGGACTCGTGGCCCAGACCGCTCGGCCGTACGCGACGGCGGACTACTTCGCCGACGCTCGCTTCCGCCACACCTCGCCCATCGACACCGGCGTGCTGGAGGAGGGCCTCACGGCGATCCTCGGTGTGCCACTGGCCATCGGCGGCAAGGTGCTGGGCGTGCTCTACGCGTCGGACCGCGCGCCGCGCGAGTTCTCGACGGCGGAGGTCGCGCTGCTGTCGTCGCTGGCCAACCACGCGGCGATCGCCTTGGACAGCGCGCACCTGCTCGACGAGACTCGCCGCTCGGCCGCCGAGCTCAACGCCGTGAACGCGACCATGCGCCGCGCCGACGAGGCTCACGACCGCCTGATGGACCTCGTGCTCCGCGGCGGTGACCTACCGGAGGTCGCTGCGGAGGTGGCGGGCGTGCTGCGTGGCGAAATCGCCGTCCACGACGCTTCCGGTGACTTGCTGGCCGGTTCCGTGCTGTCGTTCGACGCGTCGGCGGTGGCTTCCTCTCGCGGCAGCGGGCGCGCGGAGTCCACACCGGACACGTGGGTGTGCGCGGTGCGGGCCGGTCAGGAGCTGCTGGGCAGCCTGACGCTGGCGGGCCGGCCGGAGCTGGCGGGAGCGGACCGGCGGTTGTTCGAGCGCGCGGCCGTGGTGACGGCGTTGCTACTCATGCTGCGTCGGTCCGTCGCGCAGGCCGAGGACGAGGTGCGCGGCGAGTTGCTCACAGACCTGCTCACGGCGCCCGCGCGCAACCCGGCGTCGCTGACGGCCCGCGCGCGGCGGCTGGGTGTCGATTTGTCGGCGCCGCACGTGGTGCTCGTCGCCCACGCGCCCGGGATCTCCCGCCGTGGTCTCGCGTCGGCGTGCGTGCGGTACGGCGACCTGGTGGGTGTGCACGCGGAGCAGGTGGTCGCCCTCGCGCCGGAGGGCGTCGCGCCGGCCAAGGTGGCTCGCGAGCTTCAGTCCGTTGTGGACTGTCCGGTGACGGTCGGTGCCGCTGGTCCCGCGAAGGGCCCCGCCGCGCTTGCCCACGCGTACGCCGAGGCCGTTCGCTGCGTGAGCACGCTGCTCGCGTTGGGCCGCGAAGGTGACGGTGCGGCGATGACCGAGCTGGGCTTCCTCGGCGTGCTGCTCGGCCGCCACGCCGACCTGCCCGCCTACGTCACGGCCACGCTCGGCCCGGTCCTGGACTACGACTCCCGCCGCGGCACCGACCTCGTCGGCACGCTGCGCGCGTACTTCGCGGCCGGCGGGAACCTGGCGCGCGCCAAGGACGAGCTGCACGTCCACGTGAACACGGTGGTGCAGCGCCTGGACCGCGTCTCCGCGTTACTGGGCGACGACTGGCGTGAGCCGGAACGCGCGTTGGAGATCCAGCTCGCGCTGCGCGTCCACCGGCTGAGCTGAGCGTCAGTCCGCGGTGGTCAGCCGCGCCGACCACTTCTCCTCGATGCGCCCGAACCGCCACACGGCGAGCGCGACCACCCAGGTGAAGATGAACAGCCCGACGATCGCGAACCC
>NZ_JBFAAJ010000012.1:36107-237437 GCF_040639695.1 Amycolatopsis sp. NPDC023774 | reverse complement strand
GTTTCTGTTCCTCGACAGCTCAGAAACCTAGACCCAGCAACGACGTGCCCTACTGCTACCAGGGCAAACCCACCCACACATCACTACGAAGAGCCAGAAATAGCCCATCGGTCCGACGGTCACGCGACGTCCGTCGAGCCACACAGCAAGTCCACGCCCAGCCCACTGGTTCGAGCGACACAACGCCTGGCCCCGAATAGCTCACATCCGGAGTGCCGCCGAGCACCACGAGCGCGGTGGCACTCCCGTCTACACTCGCGTCGGCTCCGCAACGCTCCACACCAGATCACTGCGCCGCCGCCGCACGACGGCGAGACCGATCCGCCCCGCACCACGTCCCACCCCACGACGACGTGTACCTCACCGGCACCAACTTCGGTATCGCCACCAAACGGCGACACCAACCCAGTCCCTGCTTCCCTTCACCAGCTGCGCCTCGCCACTGCGCGGCAACTGCTGGCCCGACGGTGTCGCGAAGCTCGATCGCGCGGCCGCCGCCAAACTCGGCGCGGCTCCCCCATCGCCAACCAGGAGGTCGCCACCAAGCGGCAACACCCGGCGCCGCCGCACGTCGCATCTCGAGCGCCGATCGACTACGACGAGCAACCCGCTCCCCGCCGACCAAGGCGTCGCCACCGAGCGGCAACGTCCACCCGGCCGCGCTCGCGGGCTCAATCACCGGACGACTCCCAGCTCAGCGACTAGTTCCACCGCCGGCCAACCCGATCCCGCCGCAAAGCTTTGCGGCCAAGCCAATCCCACGCCCCTCTCTCCGGCCGGCCAAGCTGTCGCCGCCGAGCGGCAACGTCCACCCGACCGCGCCGCGAAGCTTCGCGGACCCAGCGAATTCCGGCTCAGCACCACCACCCCGTCGACCAGCCGTCGCCGTTGAGTGGCAACGCGCCGCCAGACCGGGTCACAGAGCTCGATCGCGGGCGTCGCCACTGAGTGGCGACACCCGCCGTTGCCGTGGTCAGCCACAGAAATCCGGCAGCCGACCTGCAGATCCCACCGTTCGCCACTCAGCGGCAACAGCTCCAGCCGGCGGCGAAAGGCCAAAGCACCGTTGCCACCGAATGGCGAAAGCCGAACCGAACACGAGCCAGCGACCTCAGTCACCACCCCGGAAATACGGAAGCCCGCCGGCCGTCGCCATTCAGAGGCGAACGGCCGGCGGGCCTCGAGGTGAACCGAAGTCAGATGTCCTGGACCGGGTTGGTCAGGGTGCCGATGCCTTCGATGGTGATCGAGACCGACTCGCCGTCGACGATCGGGCCGACGCCTTCCGGCGTGCCCGTCAGGATGATGTCGCCGGGCAGCAGCGTCATGACGCCCGAGATGAACTCGACCAGCTCCGGCACCTTGTGCACGAGGTCGGACGTGCGGCCGTCCTGCTTGACGTCGCCGTTGACCTCGCTGCGCAGTGCCAGGTCCGACGGATCGATCGACGTCTCGATCCACGGACCGAGCGGGCAGAACGTGTCGAAGCCCTTCGCGCGGCCCCACTGGCCGTCGGACTTCTGGAGTTCGCGGGCGCTCACGTCGTTGGCCACCGTGTAGCCGAGGATCGCGCTCGCCGCCCGGTCGGCGGACACGTTCTTCACCGGCTGACCGATGACGATCGCCAGCTCGCCCTCGAAGTCGATGCGACCGACGTCACGCGGGCGCCGGATCGGCGCATTGGGGCCGATGACCGTGGTCGACGGCTTGATGAACAGCATCGGCGCCGCCGGCACCTCGTTGCCGAACTCGGCCGCGTGCTTCGCGTAGTTCCTGCCGACGGCGATGACCTTCGACGGCAGGATCGGCGCGAGCAGGCGGACGTCGGCGAGCGGCCACCGCTTGCCGGTGAAGTTCGGCTGGCCGAACGGGTGCTCGGCGATCTCCAGGACTTGGGCGTCGTCGCCCTCGCCCTCGATCGAAGCGAACGCGACACCACCACTGGGATGAGCAATACGGGCTAGACGCACCCGGCCAGTCTACGTACGCCGCCGCCGAGACGCTCGCCCCCGGCGGCGCGAACGGTCCCCTCGCGCCGTCCCGGAGCGAATGGGCCGCTCGCGTCCGCCGCGACCTGCGGATCGATCGCTACGAGGTGCACGAGAGGTCCGTTCGCCCGCTTTCTCACCGGAAATCCTCGACGTCCACGCCGGCCATGCGCCAACCTGACCGCACAGCCATCGACGCAGCCCACCCGACACAGCCCACCGACGAACCTCGCAGAGAGGAGCCGCCGATCTCAGACGCGAGCCGTGAGGCTCTTGTGGACGAGCGCGTCGCACATCGCCATCCAGCTCGCCTCCACGATGTTCCCGTGCACACCGACAGTGGTCCATTCCCGCTCACCGTCGCTGGATTCGAGCAGGACACGGGTCACAGCGTGGGTGCCCGGGTTTGACGGCAGGATGCGCACCTTGTAGTCGGACAGCTCCACGGCGTCCAACCAGGACAGGTGGGGGCTGAGCGCCTCCCGCAGGGCGGCGTCCATCGCGTGCACCGGTCCGTTGCCCTCGGCCGTGGCGATGACGCGTTGCCCATTCACGTGGACCTTCACCGTCGCCTCCGAAACGACCTCGCCGTCCGACCGGTGGTCGAGGACGACGCGGTACGACTCCAGGTGGAACGGCGGCGTCACCGGCTCCTCACCGGACACGTCCTCGACTTCACGGCGCAGCAGCAACTCCAGCGACGCATCGGCAGCCTCGAACGACCAGCCGTCCGCTTCGAGGTCCTTCACCTTGCGCACCGCGTTCGTCAGCGCTTCGGGCTGGCCGGCAAGGTCGACCCCGAGTTCACGTCCCTTGAGCTCGAGGCTGGCCCTGCCGGCCATCTCCGTGACCAGTACCCGCATGCCGTTGCCGACTGAAGATGGATCGATGTGGTTGTACAGCAACGGATCCACCTTGATCGCGCTAGCGTGCAGCCCCGCCTTGTGGGCGAAGGCCGACGACCCGACGTAGGCCTGGTGGGTGTCGGGTGCGAGGTTGGCGATTTCGGCAAGCGCATGGGAGACGCGGGTGAGCTCGATGGCACCTCCGATCGGGAGGACCTCCATTCCGAGCTTGGTCACGAGGTTTCCCGTCACGGCGAACAGGTCGGCGTTGCCGGCCCGCTCCCCATAACCGTTCGCGGTGCACTGGACGTGCGTCGCGCCGGCCTGCACCGCGGCGACGGAATTCGCCACGGCGCAGGAAGTGTCGTCCTGGCAATGGATTCCCAAACGGAACCCGGTCTTGTCCTTGACCTCGCGCACGGTCTCCGCGAGGCCGAGCGGCAGCTGGCCGCCGTTGGTGTCGCAGAGCACGAGGACGTCCGCGCCGGCACTGGCGCCGGCGTCCAGTACTCGCAGCGCGGTGTCGGGTGAGAACGCGTATCCGTCGAAGAAGTGCTCGGCGTCGAGGAACACGCGCCGGCCTTCGCCGGTCAGAAACGCGACGGTGTCGCGGACCATGGCGCACGCCTCTTCGACGTCGACGCGCAGCGCGCGTTCGATGTGCCGCAGGTCGGATTTCGCCACCAAGGTGACCACGGGAGCTTCGGCGTCCAACAG
This sequence comes from Amycolatopsis sp. NPDC023774, assembly GCF_040639695.1. NCBI lineage: Bacteria > Bacillati > Actinomycetota > Actinomycetes > Pseudonocardiales > Pseudonocardiaceae > Amycolatopsis > Amycolatopsis sp. NPDC023774. Next base: position 233,887 of record NZ_JBFAAJ010000012.1, on the reverse strand, counting down.
CGCACGGACCTGCGGATCCTCGGACGCGCGGGTGCCCGCCTTGCGCGTGGCCCCGAAGGCGACCAGCGCGGCGTGCTTCAGCTCCAACTCGCCCTTCGCCGCCCGCGCGAAGAACTCCGTGTCCTTCGGCAACGCGCCCGGCCAGCCGCCCTCGATGAAGCCCACGCCGAGCTCGTCGAGCAGCCGGGCGACGGCGAGCTTGTCGGTGACGGAGTACGTGATGCCTTCGCGCTGGGCGCCGTCGCGCAGGGTCGTGTCGTAGAGGTGGAAGGCGTCACCGAGGGGCGTTTCGGCGGGCTCCGTGCGGGTCACGGTGTCTCCTTGTGGCGGGGCAGAACCTGTTTCTGGCAACAAAAAAACCTCCCGCATGGGTGCGAGAGGTTGCGCGCCGGAAGCTCTTGTGGAGCGTCTATCCGGCGCGCTCGGCGATAATGATCGAGATGGCGGTCATGGTTTGCATGATGCCACAGCTCCGCCCGGCATCCAAGTGCCGGGCGGCGCTTCTCACTTCCTGGGAGCCGGTCAACGGGGCAGACCAGCCAGGTACCTGCCGAACGCTTGCACGGCCGAAGCGTTGCGCGGCCCCTCCACCAAAGCCCCTCGGGGCAAGGCAAAAAGCGGCCCTGCTTTACCGGGAGGTCACGCAGGCCGGTTGCGAGCGGAGGACGTTGTCCTTGTCTGCGACGGTGCCGACCTCACCGCCGTAGTCGTTGGTGAGGATGATGTCGGGCGAGCGCTGGACCACGGCCTCCCGGCTGACCGTGGTCCAGCTGTCGTCGACGTCGGAGAAGATGTTGGTGTCGCCGCTTTGGTGATGACCTCGTGGGGGCCAGCCTTGCGGGCGGCCGTGAACGGCTGGTCGCGGCCGTCGTCGTAGAGGAACACCGTGTGCCGTTGCCCCTGAGTGGCGACGGCCTTCCTGGCCGCCGCGACCTGGTCGCGGTATTGCTTCACCAGTTTCTCCGCGCGGCCGCAGACGCCGAAGAGCTGGCCGAGGTTGCGCAAGGTTGGAGTAGAGCGCTGCGAGCGGAGGCATGATGCCGCACTGCTTGCCGACACCGTCGCGGCAGGCCTCCGTCAGCTGGTCGCTCTGGATGCCGAGCTGCGTGAACGTGTCGGGCGTGAAGCCGGTGCTCTCGGAGAAGCCGCAGGTCCAGTCCGCGAACACCAGGTCGGCTCCGGCGCCCTCTACGACTTCGCAGTTGATCTTCTCAGCAAGCTTGGGCACCTTCGTGAAATCGGCTTCCACGGCGAAGAGGCGACGCCACCCGACTGTCCTTTGTCGACGACGTAGCCGGCCACCCGGTCGTCGAGGCCGAGGGCGAACATCAGCTCGGTGATGCCGATGTCGTTGGCTGGCAACGGCCGGTGTCGGCGGTCCGGAACTTCAGATGCCCGGCGAACCGACGAGGTCGGATCCCGCGGACGGCGCATCATCGGCGGCTCGGTCGGCACGCTCGGCTTCGCCGCTGATCGGCGCCAGCCATGGCGGTTCCGGCGGAGTTGGGTCGGCGCCGCGTTTGCTGCGGAAGGGTTCACCGCTTTTCGGCCACGATCCGAGTGCCGTGTCCGGACCTCCGATGGGTGGACCAGACTCGCGCGAATCGCGCCCGGCCGACGGTGGGACGTCAGCGGATCCGTCACCAGGCTTGGGTTCGCCACTGAACGGCAACGCCGGTGAAAGGCCTGCCGCGGCTGAGTCGGCAAGGCCTGAGTCACCAAAGCCGGATTCGCCGTCGGTCGGCGACGCCCGAGGCGACCCGTTCGGAAGCCGCAGGGAAAGAAGGCGTGGAGTCCGAACCGTCAGACGACGAGAATTTCGGAGCGGCACCGGCAGGGCCCGACCTGCTCAGGGTCCACACAACGACGACGTCAGCCATGCCGAGGAGAGGAGGGTTTCGTCTCCCGTAGACCGCGACGGGAGGGACGAGGGTGATGCTAGAACCCCGCCGGTGTCGGGCTCGCCCGCGGTCTGCGAGAACACAGACCGCGGGCCAACCGTTGCGGAACAGCGCCGGATTTCGACCGGCTTCCGCGGCGGGAGTTCCTTACGACAGCGTCAGCTGACGGAGCGCACGTTCGACGAGACGAGCGCGGCCAGCCGGTCGCCGATCGCCTGGGTGGTGCCGGGCGACGCCTGGTCGCGCGTCGCCAGGTCGAAGGCCACCGACGCCTCGATGCGGCGCGCGGCCTCCTTGTGGCCCAGGTGGTCGAGCAGGAGCGACACCGAGAGCACGGCGGCCGTCGGGTCGGCGAGACCCTGGCCGGCGATGTCGGGGGCACTGCCGTGGACCGGCTCGAACATGCTCGGGTTGCGGCGCGTGATGTCGAGGTTGCCGCTGGCCGCGAGGCCGATGCCGCCGGTGACAGCGGCTGCCAGGTCGGTGATGATGTCGCCGAAGAGGTTGTCGGTGACGACCACGTCGAAGCGCGACGGGTCCGTGACCAGGTGGATCGTGGCGGCGTCGACGTGGGAGTACGCGACCGTGACGTCGGGGTGCTCCAGCGAGACCTCCTCGACGATCCGCGACCACAGCGACCCGGCGTACTCGAGCACGTTGGTCTTGTGCACGAGCGTGAGGTGCTTGCGCGGCCGCTCTTCGGCGCGGTTGAACGCGTCGGCGACGACACGGCGGACGCCGAACGCCGTGTTGACGCTGACCTCCGTGGCGACCTCGTGCTCGGTGTCCTTGCGCAGCAGGCCACCGTTGTTGGTGTACGGGCCTTCGGTGCCTTCGCGCACCACGATCATGTCGACCTCGCCGGCGTCGGCCAGCGGGCCGCGCACGCCCGGGTACAGGCGCGCCGGGCGCAGGTTCACATGGTGGTCGAGCTCGAAGCGCAGGCGCAGCAGCAGGCCGCGCTCGAGGATGCCGCTGGGCACCGTCGGGTCGCCGACCGCGCCAAGCAGGATCGCGTCGTGCTGACGCAGCTCGCCGAGCACCGACTCGGGGAGCAGCTCCCCCGTCGAGTGCCACCTCGCGGCACCGAGGTCGTAGTTCGTGATCTCCGCCGTCGGTGCTACTTCACCGAGCACCTTGAGCGCCTCGGAGACCACCTCGGGCCCGATCCCGTCACCTGGGATCACCGCGAGCCGCATCCACACACCTCCGTAGACCAGGCCACCGAACGCACCGATGGCCCATCCGCAAGAAAACGCCAGCAGCGGAAGGTTACCGGCCGTAGACAAGACGCCGTAGCCGCACCACCCTTATGCCGCATCCTCCCGCAGGGTGAGACACCTGAACGGGTGAAAACAAAGGGGGCCTCCCGGGTCGCCACGACCCGGAAAGCCCCCTATCACCGCTATTCGGGGAACGTGGCCAGTAAGACGAGCCTTCCCCGATCGGAGGACCCCGCCACCCTGTTCAGCCCGGTGACGGGGCCTCACCTCACGGCCGCGTCACCGCCGACTCGATCCGCACGACGCCCGCGCGCGAGCCGGCCGCGTTGTGGTGCTCGATCGCCAGCAGGCCCTTCGGCTTGTCACCGGCGACGGCCCCGGCGTTGCGGTTGACCACCAGCTGGGTACCGGGCTTCGCGACGTAGCCCAGGGCCGCGTCACCGCCGCCCTGCACCGAGAACGCCGGCGCCAACGCGTCGAACGAGATCGGCGTGCCGACGAAGTCGATCAGCCCGTCGGTGCTGCCCGGCGCGACGTAGTAGCCCGCCGTGCCGACGGTGTAGCTGATCCGGTGCGACGCCTCGTTCGGATCGATGCCCAGCGCGGCGATGCTGACCGGCAGCACGATCACGTTGGTGTCGAACACGTTGGTGTCCACGTCGCCGAGCTGACCGTTGACCGCCTGCAGGTCCACCGTCGGGTTGCCCGCCTGCGTCAGCGACACCGTGGCGGCCAGGAGCACGTCGGTGCCCGTCGCCTTCGTCACGAAGGTCTCGAAGTCCGGCTTGCCGTCGCCCGTCGTGTCGAAGTCGACGAACGGGATCGTGTTGCTGCCCAGGTTCGCGAAGTCGCCCCAGGTGGTGAGGCCGAACGCGAGCATGGCGCTCTCCGGTTCGCCCTGCGCCTTGGCGAGCGGGGCCGTCGACGCCGCGCCGATGTAGCGCAGGTCGCCGCCCTTCGCGGTGCCGTTGAGCGTGCAGTCGGACGAGACGCCCGCGCCGCACTCCGGCAGCTGCGCCGATTCGGCCTGCAGCTCCAGGACGCTGACCAGCGAGCGGTAGCGCTGCGCGCCGGTGCCCTGGTCGATGCCCTTGCCGCCGAGGTTCAGCACGGCCTGGTTCTGGCCCCCGCCGAAGTGCACGCCGGCCGGCGTCGTGATGGCCGAGACCGGTTTCGGCGCCGCGTACACGGCGACCCGCAGCGGCACCGTGGCGTCGGTCTTCGGGGTGAACGCGACGCGGCCCGAAGCGTCGGCCACGAACTGGCGGGCGAGCCCGGCCTGCGCGGCCTCCATGGTCGGGTCCATGACCTTGCGCAGCGCCTTCGGGTCGGTGATCTTCAGCGTCACCTTCACCGTCGCGACCCCGCGCGGGCTGAGCTTCACCGAGCTCTTGTCCACTGTGTACTGCACGCCGGGCAGCGAGGTCACGGCCTCGTACGCCACCGAGTACTCGACCGGCGCGGTGCCCTTGTTGACGACCTTGATCGTCTTCGAGAGCGTGACCGGTCCCGCCGCCTCGACGGTGCCGAACGTGACGCTCACGGCACCCGGGTCGTCCTGCACGTAGGCGAGGACCTGGTTGTCCAGCGCGGCCTTGGCGTCGATACGACCGGTCCCGACGCGCTGCGGCGCGTAGGTGTGGCCCGCGCCGTCGGTGATGTCGTGCACGGCCGAGCCGACGACGTCGGCCTTGACCTCCTCGACGTTCCAGTCGGGGTGCGTCTGGCGGACCAGCGCCGTGATGCCCGCGGTGTGCGGGGTGGCCATCGACGTGCCAGAGATGGAGAGCCGGCCGTTGCCGCTGCCGCGGAACGCCGACGTGATCGTGTCACCAGGCGCCGTGACGTCCGGCTTCACCGACGGGCCACGGCCACCACGCGAGGTGAACGAGCTCGGGGTGTCCACGATGGTCTTGTCCGTGGTCTGCAGGCTCGCCCGGCCGGCGCCGAAGAAGCGCACCGCCAGCGTGCCCGCGGTCAGGCCCGGACGCACGGCCGTGGTGGCCTTGCCGGTGAGCTGGAACATCGGCACGCCCGCGTTGCCCGCGATGCCGGCGGCGGGGTGCTCCAAAGTGGACGACAGCAGCACGCCCTTCGCCCCCGCGGCCTGCGCGTTGTTGGCGCGCGCGGCGGAACCACAGGCACGGGTGGCGTCGTTGTCGTCCCACTCCAGCCACGCGATCTTGCCCGCGACCTTGGCCTTGTCCTCGGCGGAGAACGCGTTGCAGCCCGCGTTGTTGGCGGGCGAGATCGGCACGACGGGCGCGGTGAGGTCGAGCGTGTCGTAGCCGGTGTAGTCCTGGCTGTACTGGCCCGGCTGCTGCCCCTTGATCGGGGCGGTGACCTCGAGAGCGTCCTTCAGCTCGCCGGCGTCGCGGCTGCTGGCGACGGTGAGCGCCTCGGGCGTGTTGCCCGGCGAGCCCGCGACGTCGTTGAGGTCGCCGCCGTTGCCGGCCGCGATGACCGGGAGGACACCGTTCTGGGCGAGCTTGCGCACGAACAGCGAGTCGGGGTCGTCCGGCGCGCCGAAGTCGCTGCCCAGCGACAGGTTGACGATGTCGAGGTGGTCGGTGAAGTCACCGTCGCCGTCGGGGTCGAGCGCCCAGTCGAGAGCCTGCGAGGTGACGTTCGTGGAACCCGTGCAGCCGAACACCTTGATCGCGTAGAGCAGGGCCTTGGGCGCGGTGCCCGGGCCGATGCGCATGGCGTCGAGTTGCTTCTTGTTCAGCTTCTTGTAGTTCCCGGTGAACGTGGTGCCGTCGGCGTTCACGCCGAAGCCCGCGATCGTGCCGGCCACGTGCGTGCCGTGCTCGCCGCACGCGATGGGGTTGAGGTCCGGCTTCGGCGTCGGCGAGCCCGTCTTGCCCTCGGCGTCGTAGTCGTCACCGACGAGGTCGGCGCCGCCCACGACCTTCGCGCTCGGGAACAGCGGCGACGGCTTGGTCCGGTCCACCGCCTGATAGGCCGCGGGCGTGCCGGGGCCGCCGAAGTCGGCGTGGGTGTAGTCGATGCCGTCGTCGATCACGCCGACGCGGATGCCGTCACCGAACTTGCCGGTCTGCTGCCAGCTCGCGAGCGTGTTGGTGAGTTGCTCGGCGCTGGCGTTGTTCTTCGTCTTCGGCACGACCGTGCGCACCGAAACGACGTCGGGACGCTTCGCGAGCTCACGGATCTTCGCGGCGTCGGCGGTCACCACGGCACCCGCGACGGCGTTCGACGTCTGCGTGACCAGCTTCGTGCTCGCATCGGCCTTCTTGAGCTGTCCGACGACGGAGTTCACCGCAGCGGCGACGTCCGCCTTCGCGGCGCGCGCGGCCTGCTTGGCCTTCTCCTTGCCGGCGCCCTTGCCCTGCTCGGCGTTGAACGCGTCGACGGCCGGCTTCTTCGCCAGCTCCACAAACGCGGTGACCTTGCCCCGCGCGGCGTCGAGCCGCGGCGAGATCTTGCCCTGCAACCCCGCGGCGGCGACCTTGGCCGGCGCGACCGGGTCGGCGAGCGGCGCACCCTGCGCCGACGCGCCCGACGCGGCGGAGACGGCTGCGGCCAAGACCACCGCGGACACGGCAGCCGTGGAACGCGCAGCCCACCCGGGCAACCGGGATCTGCTCATGAGTACCCAACCCCTTTACTCGAGGCCTGGATCGCGAACCTGCCTGGCGCTCCCCGATCAACCACCCCCGACAGGTGAGCACCGGCGCCGCACCGTGCTCTCACGGTGCGTGGTTCTGCCTCGCGGCACAGAACCTAGCTGCCCGATACACCTACTTTCGTGGTGAAAATGCTCCGTTACACGAATGTTGCCCGTCTGGGGGGACTCGACAAAGGAAAGCCCCTCCCCCCGCCACTCGGACGGGGAAAGGGGCTTTCGAAAAGCGGACGGGACTAGTTGAAGTCCACCGCGCGGATCGTGTGCGCGCCCACGGTGGCACCGATCGGCTCGAGGACGTTGCTGTCCACGTGGCGGTCGACGCGCAGCAGCATCACGGCGTCGGAGCCGTCGGTGGTCTGGCTGATCTGCGCGGCCTCGATGTTGATGCCGGCCTCGCCGAGCAGCGTGCCGACGCGGCCCATCACGCCCGGGCGGTCCGGGTAGTCGAGCAGCAGCACATTGCCCTCGGCGCGCAGGTCGAAGTGGCGGCCGTTGACCTCGACGATCTTCTCGACCTCGTCCTTGCCGGTCACCGAACCGGAGACAGTCAGCGCGGTGCCGTCCGTGTGGACCGCACGCACCGTGACGAGGCTGCGGAACTTCGGGCTCTCGCTCTCGGTGACGAGGTCCACCTGCACGCCCAGCTCCTCGGCGAGCCGCGGCGCGTTGACGAACGTGACCTGGTCGTCGACGACACCGGCGAACACCCCGCGCAGCGCCGCGAGCTGCAGCACCGACGTGTCCTCACTGGACAGCTCGCCCTTGACCTCGACGGTCACCGACGTCGGCGCCTTCGGGCTCAGCGCGGTGAGCACCGTGCCCAGCTTCTGCGTGAGCGACAGGTACGGCCGCACGTGCTCGCCGACGGCGCCGCCGCCCGAGACGTTCACGGCGTCCGGCACGAAGTCCCCGCGCAGCGCCAGCAGCACGGAACGGGCGACGTCGGTGCCCGCACGGTCCTGCGCCTCGGAGGTGGAGGCGCCCAGGTGCGGCGTGACGACCACGTTGGGCAGCTCGAACAGCGGGCTGGCGGTGGTGGGCTCGGTGACGAACACGTCGATGCCCGCGCCGCCGACGTGGCCGCTGCGGATCGAGTCGGCCAGCGCCTCCTCGACGATCAGACCGCCGCGCGCGGCGTTGACGATGATCACGCCCGGCTTGGTCTTCTTGAGCGCCTCGGCGTCGATGAGGCCCTTGGTCTCCGGCGTCTTCGGCAGGTGGATGGAGATCGCGTCGGCGCGCTCCAGCAGCTCGTCGAGCGGCACGAGCTCGATGCCGAGCTGCGCGGCGCGGGCGGCCGAGACGTAGGGGTCGTACGCGATCAGCTTCGTGCCGAACGCGGCGAGGCGCTGGCTGAACAGCTGGCCGATCTTGCCGAGGCCGACGACACCGATGGTCTTGCCGTTGAGCTCGACGCCCGAGAACGAGCTGCGCTTCCACTCGCCGCCGCGCAGGCTCTGGTCGGCGGCCGGCACCCGGCGGGCGACGGCCAGCAGGAGCGCCACGGCGTGCTCGGCGGCGGACACGATGTTCGACGTCGGGGCGTTGACCACCAGCACGCCACGCTCGGTGGCGGCGGGCACCTCGACGTTGTCCAGCCCGACACCGGCGCGGGCCACGACCTTGAGCTGCGTGGTCGCGCCGAGCACCTCGGCGTCGACCTTCGTGGCGGATCGCACCAGGAGCGCGTCGGCGCTCTTCACCGCCTCGAGCAGCGCGGGACGGTCCGTGCCGTCCACATGCCGGACCTCTACCTCGTCACCGAACACACTCAGCACGGAAGGCGCGAGCTTCTCCGCGATGAGGACGACGGGTTTGCTGGGCTTGGTCACGATGCGGCTCCCACTATCTGGTCACGAAATCGAGGACGCTCTCCTACGCGCACGCCGTTGTGCCCGGATGGGCGGGAGTTTAGCCCGGTTGGGGGCCCCGGTGCTGCCCGCGTTGTTAACTCGCTCGTAATCCGGCGAAAACTTCGTCGCGGGGCCGGTCAGGGTGGTCGGGGGTCGGGCTGGGCCGCAGCGGCGGGGGTTGGGTTTGCGGCAAGGAAAACGGTGCTGGGTAGGGGCGGCGGGGTGCGGCGAGTGGGATGTTTCGTGCGTTCCACGTGGTGGGATGAGTGGGTGGTGAGGTAGGGGCGATTGGGGTGAAAGGGATTTACTACGTCGCGGTGCCCGGATGAGGGAAGGGGATGAGCTGAGCCCGCCCCCGAAGAGAAGTGCGGCGCGTGCGCCTTCTTCCCTGCCCGGTGCCGGCGGACCACGGGCGAACCGGGGGGACGGAAGGACTCCCCATGGCCTCGTTGCCCGCCAAACCCGACCTTGCCCAGCTGCGCAAGCTCGCGAAAGAGCTGGCGCGCGCGAAGTTGATCAAGTTGTCCGAGGCGCAGTTCCGCGTCGCGCGAGGGCACGGGTTTCCGAGCTGGCCGAAGTTGCAGGCGTAAGTCCGGCGCGTCGCCGAGGGCGGGCCGAGTCAGCAGCACGCCTACCACGCCGACACCGAGTACTACAGCGAACGCGCCTTCGGGCTGCTCGCGTCCGCCGAGGACGGGACGGCCGGCGCGCGCGAGGCGTTCGAGCGTCAGGAGCAGCCGTTGACGCATGAGGGCGCGCGGACGGTCGTCGCCAAGGAGCACGGTTCGGGTCGTGGCGCGGGTTGCGCCGGCACGTCGTGGCGCCGGCGGACAGTGGCGAGCCGTTCGCGCGGGCGTTTCGCCTCCTGGAGGGGAGGGACGTCGACGGGCTGGCGGCGGTGGTCGACGAGTTCCCCGAGCTCGTCCACGCGCGCGGCACCAACGGCAACGACCTCCTCGGCATGGCCGGCGCCACGTGCGACGAACGGCTCACGCGCGTCCTGCTCGAACGCGGCGCCGATCCCGCGCGGGGCCACGCCCACAGCTGAACCCCGTTGCACCAGGCCGCCTACAGCAACCTCCCCCTGCTCGCCGATCCGCTGCCGACGCCGGCGCACCATTCGACGTGTCCGCACGCGGCGACAGCGGGACTCCTCTCGTCGTCGCGTTGTTCTGGGGAAACCGGGCCGTGGCCGAAAAACTGGCGACGCGCGAGCGGCCCCCTCGCAACCTCCGCGTCGCGGCGGGTATCGGGGACGCCGAGCTGCTGGACGCGCTCGTCCGTCCGAACGGGACACTCGCGACGGCGGCGGGTGCGCACCGTGAGTTCTACCGGCCCCACAGTGGTTTCCCGTTGTGCCCCCACCGACGATCCCGGGAGATCCGCGACGAAGCCCTCAGCTGGGCAGCGCGCAACGACCGCACCGAAGCCCTGCGCACCCTCGCCGAGCGCGGCGCGGACCTCGACGCCGACGTCTACCGCGGCACCGCCCTCACCCGGGCCGCCGCGCAGGGCAAAGTCGCCGCCCTACGCACGGCGCTGGAGTTGGGCGCGGACGTGAACCGCGTCGGGACGTTCGGCGGCCCGAGGCAGTGTGGGGATCACGGCCCTGCACCTCACCGCGCAGAACAATCGGCTCGACGTCATCGAGGTCCTCGTCCGAGCCGGCGCCGACCTCGACGCGCGCGACAACCTCTGGAACTCGACCGCCGAAGGCTGGGCCCACGCGTGCGACCGCCCCGCCTCGCGCGATTTGCAGGCGAAAGCCCGGTAGACAAGCGGAGTCCGTAGTCCGTATCGTCGACTCGGCCGAGACGGACTACGGACTCCGTTTCATTCGCTGGGAGGACTCCATGACCACACCCCGAGAAGTCTTCGAACAGCTTTCCGAGGGCATCACCGCCGGCCGGTTCGACGAGCTTTCGCAGCTGTACGCAGAGAACACCGTCGTCGAGCACGCCACCCCGATCCCCGTCCCCGGCCGAATCGAGGGGCGGGAGGCGGTGCACGAGCGGTTCGTGGGCGGCTTGGGGGCAACGTTGCGGCTGTCGACGAGCGACGTCGTCGTCCACGAGACGACGGACCCGGAGGTGATCGTCGCCGAGTTCCGGTACACGGTGGAATCGTCGCTCAGCGGCAAAAAGACCGAAACCGGGAACATCCAGATGCTGAGGGTGCGCGACGGGCTGATCGTCCACAGCCGCGACTACCACGACTACCTGCGGATGGCGGCCGTCCAGGGCGCGGCGGCCGGGCTCGCCGAGGCGTACGCCCAGGTTCCGCCGCACGAACCCGGCCCGGTCCAACCGCGGCCGGCGCAGCTCGCCGCCCGCGAAAGCCCGCTCGGCGTGTTCCAACGCCTCTGCTACGGCGTTTCCGACCAGCGCTGGTCCGAGCTGCCCGACCTCTACGCCGAGGTCACCGACGTCCGCCACCCGTTCCTGCCGGGCGCACCCGTTCTGACGTCCCGCGAAGACCTGCGCACGCACTTTGCGCTGGCCGGCGAGATCGGCATCCGCATGCAGGCGACGGACCTCGTCACCTACCAGGGCACCGACCCCGAGGTGCTGATCGGCGAATTCGCCTACGAGGGGCAACTATGCGCAACGCCGTTCCGCGTGAACAACATCTTCGTGCTGCGCGTGCGCGACGGGGAGATCGTCGAGTCCCGCGACTACGGCGACCACCCGGCGCTCGCGGCCGGCCGGCTTCAGGAGCTGGTCGAGCGTGTCACCGCCTAGGCCTCGAGATCCTCCGGCAGGTCGAACTCGCCGTCCCGGACACCCTTCACGAACGCGTCCCACTCCGACGGCGTGAACACGAGCACCACACCGTCCGGTTTGGACGACTGGCGCATCGCCACGTACGTGACGCCATCGGTGTGCGGCACGAAGGCGTACTCCACGCAGTCCTCGAGCGTGACGCCTTCGGGCTCGGCCCTGATCCAAGGGGCGTCGGTGAGGTCCAGCTCGTGCCGGATGTGCGCCTTGTCGTCGACGGGCTGATCACTCATGGCACCAGCGTATCGACCCACCGCGACAGGTCTCGCCACTGAATGGCGAAAGCACCGAAAAGGCCCCCTCACCTGCGGGCGAGGGGGCCTTTCGAACGATCACAAGACGATCAGGCGGTCTCGGTGATCGGCCGGTCCACCCACGACATGAGAGCACGCAGCTTCTTGCCGGTCTCCTCGATCGGGTGCTGGTTGCCCTGCTCCTCCAACTTGAGGAAGTTCGGGCGCCCGGCCTCGTCCTCAGCGACCCACTCGCGCGCGAAGGTGCCGTCCTGGATCTCGCCCAGGATCTTCTTCATCTCCTCCTTGACGGCCGGCGAGATCACGCGCGGGCCGCGGGTGAGGTCGCCGTACTCGGCCGTGTCGGAGATCGAGTAACGCTGACGCGCGATGCCGCCCTCGTACATGAGGTCGACGATCAGCTTGAGCTCGTGCAGCACCTCGAAGTAGGCGATCTCCGGGGCGTAACCGGCCTCGGTCAGCACCTCGAAGCCCGTCTGCACGAGCGCCGACGCGCCACCGCAGAGCACAGCCTGCTCACCGAAGAGGTCGGTCTCGGTCTCCTCGGTGAACGTCGTCTTGATGACGCCCGCGCGGGCACCGCCGATGGCGGCCGCGTACGACAAGGCCAGCGCCTGCGCGCCACCGGTCGCGTCCTGCTCCACCGCGATCAGGCAGGGCACGCCCTTGCCGTCCACGAACTGACGGCGCACCAGGTGACCCGGGCCCTTCGGGGCGACCATGGCGACGTCGACGTTGCCCGGCGGCTTGATCAGGTCGTAGCGGATGTTGAAGCCGTGGCCGAAGAAGATCGCGTCGCCGTCCTTCAGGTTCGGCGCGATGTCCTCGGAGTAGATGAAGCGCTGCTTCGTGTCCGGCGCGAGGATCATGATCAGGTCGGCCTCGGCCGCGGCCTCGGCGACGCTCAGCACGCGCAGGCCCTGCTCCTCGGCCTTCGCCCGCGACTTCGACCCCTCCGGCAGGCCGATGCGGACGTCGACACCGGAGTCACGCAGGCTCAGCGAGTGGGCGTGGCCCTGGCTGCCGTAGCCGATCACGGCGACCTTGCGACCCTGGATGATCGAAAGGTCCGCGTCGTCGTCGTAGAAGATTTCCACTGCCATGGGGGTACTGCTTCCTTTCGGGTTACTGCTGAAAAACGACTTGAAGAAAAATCAGCGGGGCGAGGTGGCGGTGATCGAGCGGGCCCCGCGGCCCACCGCGACCATGCCGGACTGCACGAGCTCCCGGATGCCGTACGGCTCGAGCATCCGCAGAAGCGCGCCGATCTTGTCCGACGTCCCGGTCGCCTCGACGGTGAGCGCCTCCGGGGACACGTCCACCACCTTGGCACGGAAGAGCTGAACGGTCTCGAGGACCTGGCTGCGCACGGTCGCGTCGGCCCGGACCTTCACGAGCAGCAGTTCACGCTGCACTGCGGAAGACTGCTCCAGCTCCACGATCTTGATCACGTTGACCAGCTTGTTGAGCTGTTTGGTCACCTGTTCGAGCGGTAGCTCTTCAACGGCGACCACGATCGTCATGCGGGACACCTCGGTGTTTTCCGTAGGGCCCACGGCGAGGGACTCGATGTTGAAGCCGCGGCGGGAGAACAGGCCCGAGACCCGGGCGAGCACGCCGGGCTTGTTCTCGACCAGCACGCTCAACGTGTGGACGGTCATCGGTCTTCTCCTTCCGCAGCGCCAGCGGCTTCGGCGGCTTCGAGGGTCTCGGCGGCTTCCTGCGAAACCTCGTCGTCGTCGAACAGCGGCCGGATGCCGCGGACGGTCATGATCTCGTCGTTGCCTGTGCCCGCGGCCACCATGGGCCACACTTGGGCATCCTTCCCCACGACGAAATCGATCACGACGGGGCGGTCGTTGATCTCCATCGCGCGGCGGATCGTCGCGTCGACGTCCTCCTTGGTCTCACAGCGCAGCCCCGCGCAGCCGAGCGCCTCGGCCAGCAGCGTGAAGTCGGGGATGCGGTGCTTGTGAGTACCGAGGTCGCTGTTGGAGTACCGCTCCGAGTAGAACAGGTTCTGCCACTGCCGGACCATGCCGAGGTTGCCGTTGTTGATCACGGCGACCTTGATCGGCGCGCCCTCGATGGCGCACGTGGCGAGCTCCTGGTTGGTCATCTGGAAGCAGCCGTCGCCGTCGATCGCCCACACCTGCTGCTCCGGCAACCCGAACTGCGCGCCCATGGCCGCCGGGACGGCGAAGCCCATCGTGCCGAGGCCACCGGAGTTGATCCAAGTACGCGGCTTCTCGTACTTCACGAACTGCGCGGCCCACATCTGGTGCTGGCCGACGCCGGCGGTGAACACCGCGTCGGGGCCGGCCAGCTCGCCGATGCGCTCGATGACGTATTGCGGCGACAGCGAACCGTCGTCGGGCCATTCGTAACCGGCCGGGTAGGTGTCGCGCCACGAATCGACCTGCGTCCACCAGTCGGTGAGGTCGGGCCGGTGGCCGTGCTCGAACTCGGCCTTCACGGCGGCGATCAGCTCGCCGATGATCTCGTTGCAGTCGCCGACGATCGGCACGTCGGCCTTGCGGTTCTTGGAGATCTCGGCCGGGTCGATGTCGGCGTGGATCACCTTCGCGTCGGGCGCGAACGACGACGTCGCGCCCGTGACGCGGTCGTCGAAGCGGGCGCCGAGCGCGATCAGCAGGTCGGAGCGCTGCATCGACGCGACCGCGGCGACGGACCCGTGCATGCCGGGCATGCCGACGTGCTGGCGGTGCGAGTCGGGGAACGCGCCGCGCGCCATCAGCGTGGTGGCGACCGGGATGCCGGTCAGCTCGGCCAGCTCCATCAGCTGCGCGGACGATTCGGCCTTGATCACGCCACCGCCGACGTAGAGCACCGGGCGGCGCGCGTTCGCGATGAGCTTCGCGGCTTCGCGCACCTGCTTGCCGTGCGGCCGCAGCGTCGGGCGGTAACCCGGCAGCCGAATGTCGGGCGGCCAGGAGAACGAGGTCATCTCCTGCAGCACGTCCTTGGGAATGTCCACCAGCACCGGGCCGGGCCGGCCCGTCGACGCCAGGTGGAACGCCTCGGCGATGGTCCGCGGGATCTCCGCCGGATCGGTGACGAGGAAGTTGTGCTTGGTGATCGGAATCGTGATGCCGCAGATGTCGGCTTCCTGGAACGCGTCGGTGCCGATCAGCCCACGCGACTGTTGCCCCGTGATGGCGACGACAGGCACCGAGTCCATGTTCGCGTCGGCCAGCGGGGTGACGAGGTTCGTGGCACCCGGGCCCGACGTCGCCATGCAGACGCCGACCTTGCCGGTCGCCTGGGCGTAGCCGGTGGCGGCGTGCCCGGCGCCCTGCTCGTGGCGGACGAGGACGTGGCGGACCTTCGTGGAGTCGAGCAGCGGGTCGTACGCCGGGAGGATCGTGCCGCCGGGGATGCCGAAGACGACTTCGGCGCCGACCGCCTCGAGCGAGCGGACGAGCGACTGCGCGCCCGTGACCCTTACCGGTGTTCCCGCCGGCGGCGCCGGCTTCGGACATGCTCCTGGGACACCGGGCGCGGTCGGCCCGGGCTTCGCGTCGCTGCGCGACGTGGCACTGGTCATCGGTTCTGCCTCGTAGGTTCTCGGTGTCACTCGTTCGGATTGTCTGTGGCCGTACTGCCGGTCGGAAACCGGTTCGACGCAACAAAAAACCCCCGCCGACCAGTAAGGTCGCACGAGGGTCGCGCGTCGACGCAGCGGACTCTTCCTAAGCGTCGACGCGCTGAGGAAGTACGAGGCCGGTCTGCGTTGTCACGACGCTGACGTTAGACCGGCGTCCGCGCGAGTGTCAACTCTGCGGGACGGCGGTTCCGCATGCTGGACCGCCAGTACTACTCTCCGGGCGGCCCCGCGACCCCGGCGCAAGCACGCCGGAGACGCGGTGCACCATTCATTGGTGGCGGAAAAAGAGCAGGGCCAGCGCGCGGACGAAGGCCGGAAGGCCGTGTTCAAGATCCCCAGCACGGCGTACATGGCGATCGCGCTCCTGACCGTGTGTGTGACACCGATCGCACTCGGGGAGATCAACGGGCTGCAATGGCTGTACGTCTTCCCGATCGCGCTGTTCGTCTTCGTCATGCGCACGCGCACCGTCGCGACGCGCGAGGGCCTGGCGGTACGGACGGTGTTCGGCAAGCGCGACCTCCCGTGGTCGGCATTGAAGGGGCTCGCCATCACCGGCAGGGCTCGTGTGCGTGCCGTACTGGGCGACGACACGCAGGTCACGCTGCCGACGGTGCGGACGCGCCACCTTCCGGTGCTCGCCCTGGTCAGCGAGGGGAAGATCAAGGACCCCTCGGGCGTGCTGAGTGACGAAGAGCTGAAGCCGGCCGATGAAAAGGCCACCACGAAGCCGGTCGAGAAGGCCCCGAAGCAGGCCTCCGAGGCCGCGCCCGCCGAGACCGGCGGTTCGACGGCCGAACCCAGCGAGTAGAATTGGTAGGACCAGTTTGCGGAGCGGTCTCGTGACTCCGCCTGGACAAGCCTTCTGACTTGGGAGAATGCCGTGCCGCACCTCCGTTCCCGGACCACCACCCACGGCCGCAACGCGGCGGGCGCGCGCTCGCTCTGGCGTGCGACCGGCATGACCGACAGCGACTTCGGCAAGCCGATCGTCGCGATCGCCAACTCCTACACGCAGTTCGTGCCGGGCCACGTGCACCTCAAGGACCTCGGGGAGATCGTCGCCGAGGCGGTGAAGGAGGCCGGCGGCATCGCGCGTGAGTTCCACACGATCGCCGTCGACGACGGCATCGCGATGGGCCACTCCGGAATGCTCTACTCGCTCCCTTCGCGCGAGATCATCGCGGACTCCGTCGAGTACATGGTCAACGCGCACCAGGCCGACGCGCTCGTGTGCATCTCCAACTGCGACAAGATCACGCCAGGCATGCTCAACGCCGCCATGCGCCTCAACATCCCCACGGTGTTCGTCTCCGGCGGACCGATGGAAGCCGGCAAGGCCGTGGTCGTCGGCGGCGTCGCCCAGGCCCCCACCGACCTGATCACCGCGATCGCCGCCTCGGCGAGCAGCGAGGTCGACGAGGACGGGCTGTCGGTGGTCGAGCGTTCGGCCTGCCCGACCTGCGGATCCTGCTCCGGCATGTTCACCGCGAACTCCATGAACTGCCTCACCGAGGCGCTGGGCCTGTCGCTGCCGGGCAACGGCTCCACGCTGGCCACGCACGCCGCGCGCCGCGAACTGTTCTCCAACGCCGGCCGCACGGTCATCGACCTGTGCAACCGCTGGTACGGCGAGGACGACGCGTCGGCGCTGCCGCGCTCGATCGCCACCAAGGAGGCGTTCGAGAACGCGATGGCGCTCGACATGGCCATGGGCGGCTCGACCAACACCGTGCTGCACATCCTCGCCGCCGCGCAGGAAGGCGAGGTCGACTTCACGATCAGCGACATCGACGAGATCGGCCGCCGCGTGCCGTGCCTGTCGAAAGTGGCGCCGAACTCCGACTACCACATGGAAGACGTCCACCGCGCCGGCGGCATCCCCGCCATCCTGGGTGAGCTCTACCGCGGCGGGAAGCTGAACACCGGCGTCCGCTCGGTCCACTCCCCCGACCTCGACTCCTGGCTGAAGGAGTGGGACATCCGCGCGGAGTCGCCGTCGGAGAAGGCGCTGGAGCTGTTCCACGCGGCTCCGGGCGGGGTGCGCACCACCAAGGCGTTCTCGACGGAGAACCGCTGGTCGTCGCTCGACACCGACGCCGTCGGCGGCTGCATCCGCGACGTCGAGCACGCGTACACGAAGGACGGCGGCCTCGCGATCCTGCGCGGCAACCTCGCCGAGAACGGCGCCGTGATCAAGGCCGCCGGCATCGACGAGGACCTGTGGCACTTCGAGGGTCCCGCGCGGGTGCTCGAGAGCCAGGAAGAGGCCGTGTCGGCGATCCTCAACAAGGAGATCCAGCCGGGTGACGTGCTGGTCATCCGCTACGAAGGCCCCGCCGGCGGGCCGGGCATGCAGGAGATGCTGCACCCCACCGCGTTCCTCAAGGGCTCTGGCCTGGGCAAGAAGTGCGCGCTGATCACGGACGGGCGCTTTTCCGGCGGTTCGTCGGGCATCTCCGTCGGTCACATCTCGCCGGAGGCGGCGGCGGGCGGCCTGATCGGCCTGGTCGAGAACGGCGACCGCATCCTGCTGGACGTCCACGAACGCCGCCTCGAGCTGCTGGTCGACGCCGAGATCCTGGCGGAGCGGCGGTCGAAGATGGAAGCGGCGGAGCGGCCGTGGCAGCCGAAGGAGCGCCAGCGCCCGATCACGGCGGCGCTACGTGCCTACGCCCGGATGGCGACCTCGGCCGACACGGGTGCGGTGCGGGACCCGAACAAGTGAGTCTTCGCTCGCGAGTCTGAGCGGGAGGGCCGTCCACCTGGTGTGGGCGGCCCTTTCCTTGGTCGCCGCTTCGTTCGTTTCCGCTGAGTGGCGACGTCGGTGTTCGCGGTGTTCACGGCAAGTTCTCGCTCGTGAGGGCCGTCCACTCCGGTGCGAGTGAATGGCCCTTTCGTTCGTCGCCGCTCAACGGCGATACGCAGGTCAGCGCGGCAAAACGATGACCACGACCGACGCCGCCGCGGCCAGCAGCAGCGAGACGATGCCCAGCGGTAGCGGCCGCCTGCGCCACGGCGTGTTCTTCTCCAGGGAGATGCGGCCGGCGCCGGTGAAAATCAGGGCGAGGGCGACGATGCCGATGAGGAGCTCGAACTCCCAGCCGCGGCCGTCACCCTCGAAGAAGCCGCCGTGGAACTTCGCGTAGACGACGTTCGCGGCGACGCCCAGGATGCCGGCGGCCGCGAGCGGCGTGAAGAGGCCCACCAGCAGCAGGGCGCTGCCGCCGACCTCGACGATCCCGGTGATCCAGGACAGCAGCGTGGTCTGCTTGTGGTAGCCGAACGTCTCGAGCACGTGCGCGAACCCCGTGATGCCGGGTCCGCCGAACGCTCCGAACAGGTGCTGCAGGCCGTGGGCCCCCACGATCACGGCCAGCCCCACACGCAGGATCAGCAGGCCGAGGCCGCCCTGGCGCACTTCATCGTCGTTGTTGCTCGTCGAGTCCTCGACCCCGGACAGCAGGCCGGTCTGGTAGTCGTCCCCTTGACTGGTCACGCGCGAAGGGTAGGGGATACCGATCCCGGCCGCGGGCGAGCGCGCCGAGGTCAGGGGACCTTTCGGGTCTTGCTGTCAGTACTCGTCGTGGACCAAGTTGTCGGGCAGGTCACCGCCCGCATAGCGCGCGATCTCGGCTGCGGCAACGGCGTACGCACGACGGAGCACCCCGGACACGACCCCGCCGACGTGCGGCGTGATCAGCAGACCGGGCACCGTCCACAGCGGGTGTTCCGCCGGCAGTGGCTCGGGGTCAGTCACGTCGAGCGCGGCGCGCAGGCGGCCGGCGGATAGCTCGGCGAGCAGCGCATCGGTGCGCACAACGGGACCTCGTGCCGCGTTGACCAGCACCGCGCCGTCGCGCATCGCGGCCAGGAACTGCGCGTCGACCATCCCGCGGCTGCGCGACGTGAGGGGGACCATCAGCACCACGATGTCATGCTGCGGCAGCAGTTCGGGCAGTTCAGCGACGCCGTGGACGCCATCGCGGGCCGACACGCCCACCATGGTGCAGCGGACGTCGAACGGTTCCAGCCTGCGCCGCAGCTGTCGGCCGAGGTCGCCGGCGCCGATGATGAGCGCGTGCTGTCCCTGGAGGGTCTCGGACGGGAGCCATTCCCAGTGCCGTTCGCGCTGGGCGGTCGCGAACACGTCCAGCTTCCGGTAGATCGACAGCAGCACCGCGACGACCCATTCAGCCGTGCTACCGCCGTGCGCGCCGCGGCCGGTGGACAGCAGGACGCCGTCGGGGAGCTTGCCCACCCATTCCTCGGCGCCGGCGGAGAGCAGCTGGACGAGTTTGAGGTTGGGCAGTTCGCGCCACAGCTCGTCGCCCGCGGGGTGGCGGCCGGGGATGAGCACTTCCGCCTTCTCGGCCTCCGGCGGAACCGGGTCTCCCCACTGGTAGCGCACAGCGTGCACCATTGGGCTCTCCGAGAGCGCTGCGACGCCCTCGTCGTCAGGTACCAACACAGTCAGAGTCATGATCACCACGTTAGCCACTTACTCCGCGCTCACGCGGGGGCACCTAGGCTGGAGCATCATGCGTACCCGGTACCGGTGGTCGGCGCCGCTGGCCCTCCTCGCCTCTGGCGGGCTCCTGCTGTCGGGCTGCGCGCGGTTCGACGACACCGCCGCCGGCCAGACGTTCAGCGCCGCCCCGGTGCCCAGCCCCGAGTCGCCGCCGCAGGTGCAGGACCCGAACGACCCGTCCGGCGACGGCCAAGGCGGCGTCGGTCAGGGCGGTCAGCAGCAGTCGCCCACGCCGATCCCGCCGCCGCAGGGGTGCAAGGACTTCGACAAGGCCGTGATCGCCACGTGCCTCGACACGGTCGCGGCCGTCGCCGGCCTCCCGGGCGACGGCTCGACCCCCGCGGCGCTCGCCGGTGAACGGAAATCGGGCCGCGTGGTTCTTGCCACAGCCGGCCGCGACGCGACGCCGTTCGAGCAGCTCGACGTCGTCGCCACCGGTGACGGCGGCCTGACCTCACTGGCACTGTCGCCGAGCTACGTCGAGGACCAGCTGGTATTCGCGTACATCACCACGGCGACCGACAACCGCGTCGTGCGCTTCGCGAAGGGCCAGCCGCCGAAGCCGGTGCTCACGGGCATCCCGAAGGGCGCGACCGGCAACCGCGGCGCCCTCGTCGGCGACGGCCGCGGCTCCCTGTTCGTCGCGACGGGCGACGCGGGCAACCCCGCGGCGGCGGCCGACCCGAAGTCGCTGGCGGGCAAGGTACTGCGCATTGACACGTCGGGCAGCCCGGCCGCAGGCAACCCGACCGCGGGCTCGGCTGTGTACGCCTCGGGCCTCCACGCCCCCGGCGGCCTGTGCAGCTCCCCCGACGGCAAGCGCGTGTGGGTCACCGACCAGACCGCTGGGCCCGACGCGCTGTACCGCGTCCAAGCGGGCCAGCCCCTGTCGACGCCCGCGTGGACCTGGCCGGACAAGCCGGGTGTCCGGGGCTGCGCCGACTTCTCCGACCTGGACGGCCTCCTCAGCATCGCGTCGTCCGTCGGCCTGCAGAACCTGCCGGTCAACCCGGACGGGGCCGTCACCGGAAAGCCCAACGTCAGCCTCGACGGCAAGGGCAAGCCCCCCACGACATACGGCCGACTCGCCGCCATGAGCATGATCAGCCCCCAGCTGGCGGTCGCCGGCACCACCAACAAGGACGGCGCCAAACCCGTCTCCAGCGACGACCGCGTTGTCCTCATCACGATCGTCCAAACCGATGGCGGCCCGGGGAAGGATTGAGGTCCGGCTTCGGCCTGACCTGGGGGTTGGTGGTTGTCGCCGTTGAGCGGCGACGACTGGTACCGGGCTGATCCTCGCCCAGCGCGTTGCCTCAGCCGATGGCCCCAGCACGTCGCCATCGACCGACGAACGCCCGGACTTCACGCCACCTCTCAACAGCGCGTCTCCGTTCGCCCTTCGGCGGCGACGAGTTCACCGAACCTTGGCACCGCAGTGGTCGCCACTTCGCGGCGAATCGCGGTGACCGTTCCGAGTCGAGTCGACAGTCGCCGTTTAGAGGCAAATCCCGGTTGCGGTTCCGAGAGACACAGCACCCGCCATCCGGGGGCCAATCCTGCTGCTGTTCCTTGGCGAAGCGGCAGTCGCCCTGCAGTGGCGAATCGCGTTGCCCCATAAGCGAAGCGACAGCACTCGCCACCCAGCGGCGAGTCGCGGTTGCCGTTACCCAGACGAGCCGGCAACCGCTTTCAGAGGCGAATCGCGTTGCCGTTCAGGGGCGAGGTGACCGTCGCCATTGAGAGGCAACGGCGGCTTTCGCCCCTCAATGGCGAGAGCGCGGAGAGCGGCTTTCTGCGCGGGCCGCCCGGATGTCCAGGATTGACGCGGCGATCGACACCAGCACGGCGAGCAGCGCGACGTACCGGCCAAGCCCCGGGTTGATCATCACGCCGGCCGTTTCCAGGAACGCCCGCTGGTCGCTGTCGAAGACCCAGTCCAGCGTCGTCCAGCCGATGACCATGAGCAGCAGCGCGGCAAGGCCCGCGACGAGCCACAGGTGCGGCAGGCCGCTGACCCGGACCTTCCTGACCTGCCCGAAGATCACCACCACGAGCCCGACCAGCACCAGCACCAGCGGCGGGAACCACGAGAAAAAGTCCGAGTGCCAGGCTGAGCGCACGACGTCGTCGTGGGGCAGGGAGTTGAAGGCGTCGCGGACGTCAGCCGTGGCGGTGTCGGCGGTGAGGACCGTCCAGGGAAGAAACACTGCCACGAGCGCGAGCAGCCCGGCACCCAGACCGAGCCACTCGCGCCACGTGACGCGTTTGACGGAGAACGCCACTCAGGAACCGACGCGCTCGATGATGAGCTCGCGCACGCGCTTGGCGTCGGCCTGGCCCTTGGTGGCCTTCATGACCGCGCCGACGATCGCGCCCGCCGCGGCGACCTTCCCGCCGCGGATCTTCTCCGCGACGTCCGGCTGCGCGGCCAGCGCCTCGTCCACGGCGGCGATCAGCGCGGAATCGTCGGAAACGACCTTCAGCCCACGCTTGTCCACCACCTCGCGCGGCGAACCCTCGCCGGCGAGCACGCCCTGCACGACCTCCTTGGCGAGCTTGTTCGTCAGCTCACCCGAGGACACGAGCGCGATCACCTCGGCCACCTGCTCCGGCGTGATCGCCAGCTCCGCGAGTTCGACCTCGCGCGTGTTCGCCTCCTGCGCCAGCGTGTTGACCCACCAGCCGCGGGCCTCGTCGGGCTTCGCACCGGCCTCGACCGTGGCCGCGACGAGGTCGACGGCCCCGACGTTCAGCAGGTCGCGCAACGCTTCGTCCGACAGGTTCCATTCGGTCTGGATCCGCTTGCGCCGCTCGGCCGGCATCTCCGGCAGCGTCTTGCGCAGCTCCTCGACCCACTCGCGCGAAGGCGCGATCGGCACCAGGTCGGGCTCCGGGAAATACCGGTAGTCCTCCGCGGTCTCCTTGGTGCGCCCGCCGGACGTGGTGCCGTCGGCCTCCTGGAAGTGCCGCGTCTCCTGCTTGATCGAGCCGCCGCCCGCGAGAATCGCCGCTTGGCGCGTCATCTCGTACCGCACGGCGCGCTCGACGCTGCGCAGCGAGTTGACGTTCTTCGTCTCGGTGCGCGTGCCGAACTCGGTGGCGTCCTTGTCCATCAGCGACACGTTCGCGTCGCAGCGAAGGGACCCCTGGTCCATGCGGACGTCGGACACGTCGAGCGCCCGCAGCAGGTCGCGCAGCGCCGAAACGTAGGCGCGGGCCACCTCCGGCGCTCGCGCGCCCGTGCCCTCGATCGGCTTCGTGACGATCTCGATCAACGGTACGCCCGCGCGGTTGTAGTCCAGCAGGGAGTAGTCCGCGCCGTGGATCCGGCCGGTCGCGCCGCCCATGTGCAGCGACTTGCCGGTGTCCTCCTCCATGTGCGCGCGCTCGATCTCCACGCGCACGACCTCGCCGTCGTCGAGAGTGACGTCGAGGTAGCCGTTGAAGGCGATCGGCTCGTCGTACTGCGAGGTCTGGAAGTTCTTCGGCTGGTCCGGGTAGAAGTAGTTCTTCCGCGCGAACCGACACCACTCGGCGATCTCGCAGTTGAGCGCCAGCCCGATGCGGATCGCACCCTCCACGGCCTTGCCGTTCACCACGGGCAGCGCGCCGGGCAGGCCGAGGCACGTGGGGCACGTCTTCGTGTTCGGCTCGCCGCCGAACTCGTTTGCGCAGCCGCAGAACATCTTCGTCTTCGTGTTGAGCTCGACGTGGACCTCGAGCCCGAGCACCGGGTCGAAGCGCTCGACGACGTCGGCGTAGTCCATCAACTCGGCCACGGCAGTCACTTCGTTCCTCCCAGCTCCGGGACCTTGTGCACGAGCGACCCGCCGGCGGCGGCGTCGCGTGCGGCCTCGTAGGCGGCGCCGACGCGGTAGAGCCGGTCGTCGGCGAGCGCCGGGGCCATGATCTGCAGGCCGACCGGCAGGCCGTCCTCGTCGGACAGCCCGCTCGGGACGCTCATGGCGGCGTTGCCCGCGAGGTTCGACGGGATGGTGCAGAGGTCGGCGAGGTACATCGCCATCGGGTCGTCCACGCGTTCGCCGATCTTGAACGCCGTGGTCGGCGTGGTCGGCGACACGAGCACGTCCACCTGCTCGAACGCGGAGGTGAAATCCTGCGTGATGAGCGTGCGCACCTTCTGGGCCGAGCCGTAGTAGGCGTCGTAGTAACCCGACGAAAGCGCGTACGTGCCCAGCATGATCCGGCGCTTCACCTCGGCGCCGAAACCCTTTTCGCGCGTCAGCGACATGACTTCTTCGGCGCTGTGCGTGCCGTCGTCGGCCACGCGCAGGCCGTAGCGCATCGCGTCGAACCGCGCGAGGTTCGACGACGCCTCGCTCGGCGCGATCAGGTAGTACGCGGGCAGCGCGTAGACGAAGTGCGGGCACGAGACCTCGACCACTTCGGCGCCGAGCGCGCGAAGCTGCTCGACGGCGGCGTGGAACGACCGCAGCACACCGGCCTGGTAGCCATCGCCCGCGAACTCCTTCACCACACCCACCCGGACGCCCTTGAGGTCGCCACGGGCCCCTTCGCGCGCCGCGGCGACGACCGGCGGGACCGGTGCGTCGATCGACGTCGAGTCCATCGGGTCGTAGCCGGCGATGACCTCGTGCAGCAGCGCGGCGTCGAGCACCGTCCGCGCGCACGGGCCCGCCTGGTCGAGCGACGACGAGAAGGCGACGAGGCCGTAGCGCGAAACCCCGCCGTACGTCGGCTTCACGCCGACCGTGCCCGTGACGGCACCCGGCTGGCGGATCGAGCCGCCGGTGTCCGTGCCGATGGCCAGCGCGGCCTCGAACGCCGCGATCGACGCCGACGAGCCACCGCCCGAACCGCCCGGGATGCGGGCGTGGTCCCACGGGTTGTGCGTGGGACCGAAGGCGGAGTTCTCCGTGGACGAGCCCATGGCGAACTCGTCCATGTTCGTCTTGCCGAGGATGACGATGCCGGCTTCGCGCAACCTGCGCGTGACCGTCGCGTCGTACGGCGGGATCCACCCCTCCAGCGTGCGCGAACCGCACGTCGTGGGGATGCCCTCGGTGGTCAGCACGTCCTTCAGCGCCAGCGGCACGCCCGCCAGCGACGACGCGGGCTGCTCCCCCGCGGCCAGCTTCTCGTCGACGGACTTGGCCGCGCCCAGCGCGCCTTCCGTATCGACGTGCAGGTACGCGTGGACGTGGTCGTCGACCTCGGCGATCCGGTCCAGGTGCGCCTGGGTGACCTCGACCGCGGAGACCTCGCGCGCGTGGATCTTCGCCGCCAGCTCGGCGGCGGTCAGCTTGACGAGTTCACTCACTGTTCTTCTCCCAGAATCCGCGGCACCCGGAACCGGCCCTCCTCGGCGGCCGGCGCGCCGGCCAGCGCCTGCTGCTGCGTCAGGCAGGGGCGGATCTCGTCCTCGCGGAAGACGTTCGTCAGCGGCACGGAGTGCGAGGTCGGCGGGACGTCAGCCGCGGCGACCTGGCTCACCTTCGCCACCGAGTCCAGGATCTGGTCGAGCTGGCCCGCGAAGACGTCCAGCTC
Organism: Amycolatopsis sp. NPDC023774; assembly: GCF_040639695.1. NCBI lineage: Bacteria > Bacillati > Actinomycetota > Actinomycetes > Pseudonocardiales > Pseudonocardiaceae > Amycolatopsis > Amycolatopsis sp. NPDC023774. The sequence goes on along the minus strand of NZ_JBFAAJ010000012.1, from coordinate 208,536 downwards.
GTCATCGGTGACGGCCAGCCTGGCCAGCTTGGCGAGGTGCGCGACCTCGTCTCGGGAAATGTTGGGCACGCGGGTGACTCCCGGGGTGTGCTGTGCGGGTGCGGTCGGAAGCTGCAAGTCTATGGTGGCGGCGCCGGACGGCTCGACCGGGTTATGGCCGGACCTGCTGCGACCCGGGGTGTCCCGTTCGCCGGACAGCGGTCCCCAAGAAGTACCCGGTCTGTCACAATCGGCGCCCGGTTACCGCGTTCCGCGACAAGGCGGAACGCCTGAGGCGAGAGGGGCGTGTGGTGTCGTTCCTGCTGCGGGTCCAGCTTCCGGACTCCCCCGGCACCCTCGGCGCCGTCGCGACGGCGCTCGGCACCGTCGGCGCCGACATCCTCAGCGTCGACGTCGTGGAGCGCGGCGGCGGAGTCGCCATCGACGACCTCGTGGTCGAGCTCCCGTCCGGCCGGCTGCCGGACGCCCTCATCACTGCGGCCGAAAGTGTCGAAGGCGTCGAGGTCGACGCGGTGCGCCCGTACGCGGGGGTGCTCGACACCCACCGTGAGTTGGAGCTGGTCGAGGAGATCGCGGCCCAGCCGAAGTCCGGGCTCGACCTGCTGGCCGAGGGCGTACCGAAGATCATTCGCGCCGGCTGGGCCGTCGTCGTCGAGCACCGGGAATCGGGCACGCGCCGGCTGGCTTCGTCGAGCGCGGCGCCGGAGAACCCGTTCACGGATCTGCCCTGGCTGCCGCTGGAGCGCGCGACCGTTCTCGACGGTGAAGAGGACTGGATCCCGGAGACGTGGAAGGAGCTGGGCACGGAACTCGCGGCGACGCCGCTGGGCAAGCCGGGCAAGGCTCTTCTCGTGGCCCGCCCCGGTGGCCCCAACTTCCGTGCGGCGGAGGTCGCCCGCCTGGCCCACTTCGCCGGCATCGTCGCCGTCGTCCTGGACGGCTGACGGGTCCTGGAATTCGCCGCTGAGCTGGGATTCGCCGCGCAACGGCGACGGCTTCCTTCGGCGAGCGACAGTTCTCGTCGGGGCCGCTTTCCGATTGTTCGGCGGGGCCGCCGCTGAGGGGCAACGACGCCTCAGCGGAGAAGCTCCGGCCGGTCACGTGCGAGCACGGGCCGCTCGTCGGCAACACCTATCCATGGTGTCGCCGACGGGCGGCAACAGCCCTGGCCGGCGCACCTCGGCCTCACCGTGTTCAGGCCGCTCGCCGGACCGTCGCCGCCGCGGGTTCGCTGGCGAGAAGCTCAGCGCTCCCGTGGCTACGCGAGATGCGCCGCCGCGATCACACCGGCAATCGGACCCCTGCCCCAGTCCTTTCGAACGCCCAGTTCCGAACCGTCGCCACTCAGCGGCAAAAGACCCTGACCAGCAGAAACACGCTACAGATCGTACTCATACGCGATCAAGGTGATGTTCGGAAACGGGTTCCAATCCCGCTCCGGCAACCGCCGAAACCCGATGCGCTCGTACAGCCGATGAGCCGTCCGCATTCGATCGAGACTGCTCAACACGACTTTCCCCAACCCCAGCTGCCGCGCCCGCTCCAGCACCGCCCGCGTGAGCGCCTCGCCGATCCCCCGCCCACGCGCGGAACCGGCGACGGCCAGCATCCGGAACTCCAGCTCACCCTCACGCGAGATCTCCGCGTACGACGTACCCGGCCGCACCACCGCGACCGTCCCGAGGACCGCAGCGCCGTCGACAGCCACCAGCAGCTCGGCGTGCTCCGCCCGGTGCGCGACGTCTCGCAGCTCGCTCTCGTACCCGACCTCGTCGGAGAGCAGACCGTCCAGGCGATACGCCTCGACCGTCAGCTCCCCCACCGCCGCGAGCTCCTCGGACCGCGGCGGCCTGATCTCGACGTCACCCATCGGAAGGCTCCTCGGCGGTGCCGGTGTCCAGCGCCACCTCGGCGGCCGCGTCCGGACCGCGCTCCAGCAGCACGCGGAAGCCGTCCTCATCGAGCACCGGTACCTTGAGCTGCACGGCCTTCTCGTACTTCGATCCCGGCGCCTCACCCGCCACGACGAACGCCGTCTTCTTCGACACCGACCCCGCCGCCTTGCCGCCGCGGGCCATGATGGCTTCCTTGGCCTCGTCGCGGGAGAACCCCTCGAGCGAGCCGGTGACCACGATCGACAGCCCCTCGAGGTGACGCGGGATCGAGTCGTCGCGTTCCTCTTCCATCCGCACGCCGGCGCGTCGCCATTTTTCGACGATCTCCCGGTGCCAGTCGACTTCGAACCACTCCTGCACGGCGTGGGCGATGGTGGGGCCGACGCCGTCGACGTCGGCCAGCTCCTCCTCGCTCGCCGCCTCGACGCGTTCGATCGACCCGAACTCGCGCGCCAGCGCCTGCGCCGCCGTGGGCCCGACGTGGCGGATCGAGAGCGCGACGATCACCTTCCACAAGGGACGGTCCTTCGCCACGTCGAGGTTCGCCAGGAGCTTGCGCGCATTGGCCGAGAGGTCGCCGGCCTTGGTGCGGAACAGTTCCACCTCGGACAACGCGTCCTCGTTGAGGTCGAACACGTCGCCCTCGTCGGCGACCACGCGCGCGTCGAGCAGCGCGACCGCCGCCTCGTACCCGAGCACCTCGATGTCGAATGCGCCGCGCCCGGCCAGGTGAAACAGCCGTTCCCGCAGCTGCGCGGGGCAGAAGCGGGTGTTCGGGCAGCGGATGTCCTTGTCGCCTTCCTTCTGGTAGGCGAGTTCCGTGCCGCATTCCGGGCAGTGCGTGGGCATGACGAACTCGCGCTCGTCGCCCGTGCGCGCGTCGACGACCGGCCCCATCACCTCGGGGATGACGTCGCCCGCCTTGCGGATCACGATGCGGTCGCCGATCAGCACCCCCTTGCGCTTGACCTCTTCGGCGTTGTGCAGCGTCGCGCGCGCCACCGTCGAACCCGCGACCTTCACCGGCTCCGTGACGGCGAACGGCGTGACGCGCCCCGTGCGCCCGACGCCCACCTGGATGTCGAGCAACGTCGTGATCGCCTCTTCGGGCGCGTACTTGTAGGCGATCGCCCAACGCGGCGCGCGCGACGTGGTGCCCAGCCGGCGTTGCAACGCGACCTGGTCGACCTTGATCACCACGCCGTCGATCTCGTGCTCGGCGTCGTGGCGGTGCTCGCCCCAGTACGCGATGTGGTCGGTGAGCTCCTTCGCCGTGTGCAGCACGCGCGTGTGCGGTGAGACCGGCAGGCCCCACGCCACCAGCGCGTCGTACGCGTGCGACTGCGTGACCGGCTCGAAGCCCTCGCGCTTGCCCAGTCCGTGGCAGATCAGCCGCAGCCGGCGTTCCTTGGTGATGCGCGGGTCCTTCTGCCGCAACGACCCCGCGGCCGTGTTGCGCGGGTTCGCGTACGGCGGCTTGCCCGCTTCGACCATCTTCGCGTTGAGCTCCAGGAAGTCCTCGACGCGGAAGAAGACCTCGCCGCGCACCTCGATGAGCTTCGGCACGGGAAACTCGTCGGTGCCGGTGAGCTCGTCGGGGACCTGCTCCAGCGTGCGGATGTTGAGCGTGACGTCCTCGCCCGTGCGGCCGTCGCCGCGGGTCAGGCCGCGCGTGAGCTTGCCGTCCTCGTAAAGGAGGTTGATCGCCAGGCCGTCGATCTTCAGCTCGGCCAGGTACTCCGTGGAGCCGATCTCCTTCTCGACGCGCTCCACCCAGGTGAGGAACTCGTCGGTGTCGAAGACGTTGTCCAAGCTCAGCATGCGTTCGAGGTGGTCGTGCGCGGTGAACTCGGTGGAGAACGTGCCGCCCACGTTCTGCGTCGGCGAATCCGGCGTGACCAGCGCCGGGTACTCCTCCTCGAGCGCCTGCAGCTCATCGAGGAGCGCGTCGAACTGTCCGTCGGAGACGATGGGCGAGTCCAGCACGTAGTAGCGGAACTGGTGCCCGCGGACGTCCTCGGCGAGGGCGCCGTGGCGTTCGCGCACGTCGGCGGGGACGTCGGTGACGTCCTGGGCCGCCACTGCCGGTTCAGCGGGGGCGGCCAACTGGTCGTGGGGAAGGTCGCTGCTCACGGGTGGTAACCCTAGCCGGAGGTGCCGACAGTTTCGTCCTCTTGCCCGTTCAGACCCCGGACCAGGTCACGGAGCTCCAGGAGGCCGATCGTGCCCTCCGGCTCGGTCTTGGCGGTCTCGACGCGGCGGAGCCGTTCGGCGGCGACGCGCTCACCGAGCGTGGCGTCCAGCGGGAGGAAGGTCATCGTGGTGCGCGCCGCCGGATCGAGGTCGGCCAGCGCGGGGTGGTAGACGGCCACGTCGACCACCCCCTCGGCCACCTGCGCGACGACACGCACGTCGGCCAGCGAGATGTGGTGGTCGCCGAAATTCACCGTGACCTCGGTCGGGTCCGGGACCGGCGGCACGGAGTCGTGGTGCTCCCAGATGGCATCGTCCGGCGGGGCGGCGGCCTTCCAGGCGTCGGTGAACGGCCGCAGCTCCGGGTCTTCCTGACCGGTGACCACGAGGGCGTAGATGGCCTGGCGGCCGCGTTCGAGCGAGAAGTGCAGCCGCGGGTGCAAGGCCTCGACCAGCACGCAGAGATCGTGCTCGACGCGGTGCGGTTCGCGGTCGCCCAAGGCCGCGTTGACCACGGGGAGCAGCTCGAACCAGCCGGCCCAGAACCTCGCCGCGGCCGCCTCGACGTCGGAAGGCACGGGCTGGGCCGGCCACGGCGTACGCGGGTCGGGCGGCGTCGCTTTGGCGTCGGTGTCGGCGCGGGCAGTGCGGCGGCGGAACAGGCCCATGGAACATCCCCCGTTGTCGATCGTTGCCCGACACGCTACCGGGCGCTCACCACGTCTCGGGCGGCTCCACGAAGGCCTTGCCGAGGTCGCGGGTGAGGGCGAGTGCGCGGCGCATCCACTCGTTCGTGGCGCCGGCCATCCCGCAGGTCGGCGTCGGGACGGCGCGTTCGGCCAGGATCGACCGGTTGAAGCCGAGGCGGTCCACGAGCCTGAACGCGGGGTCGGCGACGTCCTTCAGCGTCGGGCGCGTGCCGGGGTCCGTCGCCGGGACGAGGCCGAGGAACAGCGACGTGCCGCTGTCCCACGTTTCGCCGATCGCGTCCAGCGTCTCAGCCGACGCCTTGCCGAGCAGCGTGACGTCGAACGCGACGGCGTCCGCGCCGGCCGCCCTGAGCAGCGCGAGCGGCGGCTTCGGCGCGCAACAGTGCACGACGACGGGCTGGTCCGTGATCGCCCGCACGCCCTCGATCATGGTCGACAAGAGTTCGCGCGCCTCCGGCTCCGGCACGGCCGACACGTTCCCGTAGCCCGAGGGCGTCGACAGACTCCCGGCGAGGACCGCTGGCAAGGACGGCTCGTCGATCTGCACGACGATCGGCGCCCCGATGCGCGCCTTCAGCTCCGCGACGTGCTGAGCGAGGCCATCCAGCAGCGAGGACGTGAAGTCCCGCAACGCACCACGATCGGTAAGGACGCGGTGCCCACGCGGCAGCTCGATGCCGGCGCCGAGCGTCCACGGCCCGGCCACCTGCGTCTTGAACACCGGCGGCACGACGCCGGCTTTTTCACGCGCTTCCTGCACGGCATCGAGGTCCCACTGCAGGAGGTCCCGCCCCCGCCGGTGATCGTGCCCGGGCCGCCCCGCCACGCGGTATCCACTCGGCACCACCTCCACCGCCAGGTCCACGAGCAGCGCCGCGGTGCGACCAAGAATGTCGGCCCCCACCCCACGCCCCGGCAACTCCGGCAGGTGCGGGAAGTCGGGCAGCTCGCCGAACACGACGGCAGCTGCCTCGGCCGGGTCCGCCCCGGGCATCGAGCCGATCGCGGTCGCCGCGCCGTCGGGCCAAGCTCGTTCAGTCACGGGCGAATTCTCTCCGAACCCACCCGAATGCCTCGCACCGCCCTCGCCGGGTCACCCGAGCGAGCCGGACATTCGCCGCATATCCCTTTGCCAGCACCGAATTCGCGGAGACAGCGATACTCTGGATGGCCATGACGAGCTCCTCGCCACCACCGCCGGGCCGGCGCCCCGACGAGGTGAGTCCCACCCGGCTGCGCCGGTGGGACGACGAGCCGCGCATCCCTGAACGTCGCTACCCGGGCCGCTCCTTCGGCGGGACCCTGTTCACCGAAGCTGTCCTCATCGTCAGCCGACGCGCCGAGGTCGTCGAGACCACCGAGGAGTTCAGCGTCTTCGACCGCGATGGCACCCGCGTCGGCGGCGTGGCCGACGTCAGCCAAGGCTTCCTGCACAAGGCCGCGCGCCTGTTGCCGAAATACGACCAGTACGTCACCCACAAGTTCGAAGTCCGCGACGCCAACCACAGCACGGTGCTGAAAGTGGCGAGGCCGGCCAAGGAACTGCGGACGCGCTTCGTCGTCACTCGCGCCGACGAGACCCCGATCGGCGAAATCGTCCCCACCCGCACCCCGGACGAGACTCGCTTCGCCTTCGTCGTCGACGGCCGCACAGTCGGTCGCGTCGCCGCCACCGGCCGGCAAGCGTGGGACGTAACCATCAAGAACCACGCCGACACCGTGGTTGCCCGCGTCAGCAGCCCGCCGTCCGGGCCTTCGCCGATCGCCGGCGACGCCTACCTCGTCGAAATCCCGCGCCAGCTGCCCGAACCCCTGGCCAGCATGGTCGTCGCCACAACCCTCACGATCGATACGGCCCTCACCCGCCAGACCGCCTGAGCACGTGACCGTTGTCTCAGGCCGCCCAGGTGGACACCGCGCCGGTAACGGCCCAATGTGAGGCGAAAGGCCGGGACGCCGGAGTCCTGCCTGGACGGAGGTCGCCGTGGAGCCGTTGCCCGAAGACAGCAACCGGAACTGGACAGAACCCGGGGTTTACGAAGTGGCCGTCGGCGTCTACCGGATCCCGTTGCCGTTGCCGAACGACGCGCTCCGCGCAGTGAACGTCTACGCCGTCACCGACGGCACCACCCTCGCCCTGGTCGACTCCGGCTGGGCCCTCACCGAAGCGCGCCAGCTCTTGACCGAGGCACTCAAGGGCATCGGCGCCGAACTCGGTGACGTGCGTGAGTTCCTCGTCACCCACGTGCACCGCGACCACTACACCCAGGCCGTTGCTCTTCGGCGCGAATTCGGCAACAAGATCTCCTTGGGCCAGTTGGAGGAGCCTTCACTGAAGGTCACCGCCGACCCGGACCAGCTCCCGATGCACGCCCAGATCGAACTCCTTCGTCACTCCGGCGCCGAAGAAGTCATCGCCGCTCTGGGGCGAATGTTCGCCGACGTCCCCCGCCGCACCGACCTCGATCTGTGGGAGGACCCGGACGAGTGGCTCACTCCCGGCCGCCGCCAGGTCCTGCCGAACCGCGAGCTCGAAGTGGTCCACACCCCTGGCCACACCACCGGCCACGTCGTTTTCGTCGACGACGCCGCAGGCCTGCTGTTCTCGGGCGACCACGTCCTCCCCCACATCACGCCGTCGATCGGCTTCCAGCCGGTGCCGGCCGAGTTGCCGCTCAACGACTATCTCGACTCACTGCGCCTGGTCCGCGGCTTGCCCGACCAGCGCATGCTGCCGGCGCACGGCCCGGTTGCGGACAGCGTCCACAAACGCATCGACGAGCTGCTCGAACACCACCGCCAACGCCTCGAGACGATGGCCGCCCAGGTCGACGCCGGAGCCAGCACCGCGTTCGAAACCGCCAGCCGGCTGGGCTGGACCCGCCGTGGCCGCAAACTGTCCGAAATGGACGCGTTCAACCAGATGCTCGCCGTCCTCGAAACGGGCGCCCACCTCGACCTCCTGGTGTCGCAGAACAAGCTGACGGTGGAGCAGATCGACGGAGTTCGCCACTACCGGACGAACTGATCGGTCTCCAGCGGCGAGAACTCAACTACAACGACCCGGCTGGAATACTGATCACCATGCCCGGTATCACCGTGAGGAAAGCCCGCCGCGACGACGTCGAAGCCATCGTGCGCATGCTCGTCGACGACCAACTCGGCGCCACCAGGGACTCAGCCGACGATCTTGAGCCCTACCTGCGCGCTTTCGAGGCCATCGACGCCGACCCCCAACAGCTTTTGGTCGTGGCCACGTCGAACGACGAACCCGTGGCGACGCTGCAACTGGCGATCCTCCCCGGCCTCGCTCGACGGGGCGCCCTCCGCGGGCAGATCGAAGCGGTGCGGGTCCGCAGTGACCATCGAAGCGCCGAGCTCGGTGGAGACCTCGTCCAATGGGCCGTCGACGAGTGCCGTCGGCGCGGTTGCGCCTTGATGCAACTCACCTCCGACACCTCCCGGACCGCAGCGCACCGGTTCTACGAACGACTCGGTTTCGTGGCCAGCCACACCGGTTTCAAGCTGCACCTGTGACCCTTCCCCGACTGTCTATTCAGCACAGGTACCCCTGCCCGCCGCAACACCCGACGACTCCACGCTGCCACGAATCCCGGGTGACGCCAAGAAAAGGGCGCGAACGGCCCGTTCGTGCCGTTTTGATGACCACGCACCAACTGATGCGTATCGTCGCCGCCATGACCAAATCGAAGCCGGCGACCGCAGCTGCCGACGGTTCCAACAACACCCCCGAAACCGCCGATCTCGACTTCCTTCTTCGTGCCATGCAAGCGAACCTCGAAATTTTCGAGCGCTTGCAGACAGCGCAGCTCATGCAGGTGGCCAAGGACGCGGGTCACCAGATCGCCCGTCTTCAAGCGCTTCAACTCCACTGCCTCGCCGGGTTGCGCAGACGAAGATCGGACGCCCGGGAACTGGCCTCTGAAGTGGCATTGACCTTGCACCTCACGGACAACCGGGCCGGCGCTATGATTTCCGCGGCCGAGGCCCTGGCGAACCGGCTCCCTCGGACCTTTCGCCTTATGGACAGCGGGTTCGTCGACCTGTATCGCGCCATGAAGGTCACCGAGGGCACGGTGTGGCTGTCCGATCATCACGCCCGGATTGTCGACACCCTGCTCGAAGACCGCCTGTCCGACAAAAACCCGACGCAGATCCGCAAAGCCACGGCGTACGCCGCGATGAAGACGGACCCCGAAGGAGCAGCGAACCGCGTCACGCAACGGCGCGCTGAACGCCGGGCTGTCCTGCACCACCAGTCCGAGGGCATCTCGCAGCTTTCCATCGACAATGCACCCACGGAGAAGGCCACTGCCGCTTATCTCCGTATCGACAAAATCGCCCGGGCACTCAAAACAAGCGACGAGAAGCGAACGCTCGACCAGCTGCGCGCGGACGTCGCGCTCGACCTCCTGCTGACGGACAAGGGTGGCGTCGCCGAGCGGGCCGAGGTCTATCTGTACGTCGACCTCCAGACCTACCTGGGGCTCAACGACGACCCAGCTGAGCTGGCGGGGCACGGGCACGTTCCGGCCGAGGTCGCCCGGCGCATCGCGACCGGTCCCGACACGACGCTGCGGCGGATCATCACCGCCCCGCTCACCGGGCAGGTAATCGAGGTTGGCAAGTTCCGTTATCGGCCGAGCATCGACGTCGAGGAGTTCGTGCGGGTCCGGGACCGCGAGTGCCGTCAGCCCGGTTGTCCGAGGCCGGCGCACAACTGCCTGACCGAACCGACGCAGACGAAGGCCGGGTCGGCAACCGACACTGACGGAACGCTGAGCTACTGCATCCGCCACCGGCGCCTCAAGAATCGCGCCGATTGGAAGTATCAGGTCCGGGACGACGGAAAGCTCGTCATCATGACGCCTACCGGCCAACAGGTCGAGAGCATCCCGCCGCCGCTTCACGACCCCGGCCCGCAGGTCGAGCACCCCATGGAGACGCGCAAGGGAGCCTGAGCGACGAGGTCAGCGCGTGCTGGAAATCTTCGCGCTACCAAGGACGAGATCGCCGGCACCGGCATCCGGCCGGTACAAGACCACGACCTGACCCGGAGCAACGCCGCGGAGCGGCTCGCGCAGCTGGACGCTGACGTGCTCGCCGTCGGCCTCGGCGACAGCTTCGGCGATGCCGCCGTGCGCTCGGACCTGCACGACGCATTCGGTCGGACCTTCGAGCGAGCGCCCGCTGGGCCAGATCGCCCGGTCGGCCTCGATCGCCTCAACGCCGAGGCCGGTCGCCGAACCGACCTTCACCGTGCCCGAAACAGGCTCGAGTGAAAGCACGTACCTGGGTCGCCCGTCGGTTGCCGGCGCGTCGATACCGAGGCCCTTGCGCTGGCCGACGGTGAAGCCGTGCACGCCCGTGTGCTGTCCGAGAACGGCGCCGGTCTCGGCGTCGACCAGCTGACCCGGTCGCTGCCCGAGTCGGTTCTCGAGGAACTGCTTGGTGTCGCCGTCGGGGATGAAGCAGATGTCGTGGCTGTCCGGCTTGTTGGCCACCGAAAGGCCACGCTGCTCCGCCTCGGCGCGGACGTCCGACTTCCATGAATCGCCCAGCGGGAACATCGCGTGGCTGAGCTGCTCGGGCGTAAGGGAGGCCAGCACGTATGACTGGTCCTTGCCTTCGTCGGCGCTCCGGCGAAGCTCGAGCTCGCCGTCAACCGTCGCGAGGCGCGCGTAGTGGCCGGTAGCCACGGCATCGAAGCCGAGCGCCATTGCCTTCTCCAGCAACGCCTCGAACTTGATCTTTTCGTTGCAAGTCACGCACGGGTTTGGCGTGCGGCCGACCGCGTACTCGCCGACGAAAGTCTCGACGACCTCTTCGGTGAAGCGCTCGGCGAAATCCCAAACGTAGAAGGGAATCCCGAGGATGTCAGCTGCGCGGCGGGCGTCATGCGAGTCCTCGATTGTGCAGCAGCCGCGCGAACCCGTCCGCAGCGTGCCTGGTTTCGCGGACAGCGCCAGGTGCACGCCGACGACATCGTGGCCGGCGTCAACGGCCCGCGCCGCGGCGACGGCCGAGTCGACTCCTCCACTCATTGCAGCCAGTACCCGCATCGCTTACACCTCTTGCTTCTGGGTCTGCTTGCGCATGCCGGCAAGTCCCGCCTGCCGCGCCCGGGCGACGACCCCGCCGATCTCCCGCGCGAGCGCAGTCACGTCATCCAGTGTCGAAGTGTGGCCCAGAGAGAAGCGCAGGGAGCCGCGAGCGGCCGCGGCGTCGGCGCCCATCGCCAGCAACACGTGGCTCGGCTCGGCGACACCCGCAGTGCAGGCCGAGCCGGTGGAGCATTCGATTCCCTTGGCGTCCAGCAGCATCAGCAGGCTGTCGCCGGCACAGCCGGGAAAGGTGAAGTGGGCGTGCCCGGGCAGGCGCTCACCGCGTCCGCCGTTGAGGATCGCGTCGGGGATTTCGCGCTGGACGGCCTCGATGAGCTCGTCGCGGAGCTTCTCGACGCGCGCCGCGTATTCCGCGCGGCTCTCGACCGCCACGCGGACGGCGGTGGCGAAGCTGACGATGGCCGGGACGTCGAGGGTGCCGGAGCGGACACTGCGTTCCTGGCCGCCGCCGTGGAGAACCGGGGTGCACTCGGTGTCGCGGCCGAGGAGGAGAGCGCCGACGCCGTACGGGCCGCCGAGCTTGTGGCCCGTCAGGGTGAGGGCGGCGGCGCCGCTGGCGGCGAAGTCGACCGGGACAGCGCCGACGGCCTGGACGGCGTCGGTGTGCAGCGGGATGTCGTGGTCCGCGCAAATGGCGGCGAGCTCGGCGATCGGATTGATGCTGCCGACCTCGTTGTTGGCCCACATGACCGTTGCGAGCGCGACTGTCTCGGGCGAGGACTCGATAGCTGCGCGCAGGGTGGCCGGCGAGACGCGACCTTGGTCGTCGACCTCGAGCCAAGTGATTTCGGCACCGCACTGGGACTCGAGCCATTCGACGGTGTCGAGGACGGCGTGGTGTTCCACGACGCTGCACAGGATGCGGCGGCGAGCGGCGTCTGCGCTCTGGCGGGCCCAGTAGATGCCCTTGACCGCGAGGTTGTCACTCTCCGTGCCGCCGCCGGTGAAGATCACCTCGGAGGGCCTGGCGCCCAGGGCTTCAGCGATGATCTCGCGGGATTCCTCCACCACGCGGCGTGCACGACGTCCCGAAGAGTGCAGCGCGGAGGCGTTGCCCACGGTGGACAAAGCCTCGGTCATCGCCGCTACGGCTTCGGGCAGCATCGGGGTGGTCGCCGCATGGTCGAGATACGTCATCGCCACATCAGGGTAGTCCGCTCCAGCCCGTGACGAAGTCCGCCCTGGGCCCGGAAGTGGCCTGTCACACCTTCTGCGGCTATCGGCTGGTCACTCGAACTCCCAGCAAAGCGAGCAGAACGAGGGCGACGGCCAGGATCGCCATCGCGGGCGAGGGGTGGACGGCCGAGGCGACGACGGCCATCAGGACGCCGCCGAGGCCGATGAGCAGGCCGAGCCGACCCAGTCCGCGAGCTGCATGGCGGAGGTGTTGAAGCCGCGTTCGCCTGCCGGGGAGTAGCGGAGCAGGAGAACGGAGACCGCGGGCATGGCGATGCCCATGCCGGCGCCGCCGATGGCGCAGATCACGAAGGCCAGCCATGCGGGGCACCAGGGCTGTGCGACGAAGCCGAAGCCCACCAAGGCCACGGCGACCAGGGCGAAGCCGATGCGGAGCGTTGCCTCGCGAGACCAGTCGAGGAACCTTCCCTGAAGCCCGGAGGCGGCCGACCAGCCGAGGGCGGTGACCGTCAACGGCAAGCCGGCCAGGGCGGGGCCGTAGCCGTGGACGGCACTCATGGTGAGGGGCAGGTAGGCCTCCATCCCGGCATAGGCGCCGGAAAGCAGGGCGCGGGAGGCGACGACGGTGGGCAGCCCAGGACGGAACGTCAGGGTGCCCGTGGGGAGGAGCCTCCGCAGCGCCAAACCGAGGGCCACGAGACCGGCCGTGCCGTAGACGAGGGCGAGAGGCGACGGGTGTTGAGCTGCCCACGTCAAGGCGGCGACCCCGAGCGCAGCGACGACCGCCGGGATGACGCCGGCGCGGCGCACCTCCGCGGCCGGGACGTGGTCGGGCAAGCCGCGGACGACGACAACCAGCAGCGCGACACCGATGGCAACCAGCGGAAGCAGGCCGAGGAACATCCAGCGCCACCCGATGCCGACGGTGATCAGGCCGGCGACCGACGGGCCGATCACCGCGGGCAGCACCCACGCGGCGGCGTTCGCGGCGTAGATGACGGGACGTTCCCGGTCGGTGAATGTCAGGGCGATGAGCAGGGACACCGCGACCAGCAGGAATCCCGAGCCGAGACCCGGCAAGGCGCGGCCGGCCAAGAGCATCGGCATGGACGTCGTGGTGCCGGCCACCACTAGGCCCGCAGCGAACAACGCCGGCCCGGCCAGGAGCGCGGGCGCCGGGCCGCGACGGTCGCCCATGCGGCCGGACAGCACGGTGGCGACAACGCTCGCGATCAGGAACGTCGTGAACGGCCACGAGTAGAGCGCGAGGCCGTGCAGCTCGGCGACGAGCGTGGGCATGGAGGTGGCGACGCCCATGCTTTCGAAGGCCACCAACGTGACCACGAGCAACAAACCGATCGTCGTGAGCCGGTGCTCGCGATTCCACAGGACGCTTCTTCGGGGCTGGAGCTGCGCGTCGCAGGATTCCGCTCATGATCGCCAGCGTGCAACCTCCAGCTCTGTGGAGGTCAAGCCGATTTCACGCGGTCCGGTGCACCGCGACCGGATCGAGCCTCAGGTCGCGGGCGAGCGCGGCGGCCTCGCCGCGCGAGCTGACCGCGAGCTTCTCGAGCAGGTTGCGCACGTGGAACTTCACCGTGTGCTCGCTGAGTTGCAATTGCGCAGCGATCTGGCGGTTGCGCTGCCCCTGCGAAATGCCCGACAGGACTTCGAGCTCCCGTGCGTTGAGCCGGTCAAGCGGACGCAACTCGGGTGGTTCGACGGTGTCCAGCGGCAGCGCGGCGGTGATCGTCGCGCCCCAGCCCGCGACGGCGTCGACCTCCCAACTGCCGCCGAGCGGGGTGATGCGTTCGGTCAGGCCGGGGTCGAGGACGACCTCGGGGATGTCCGGCGCGTCGTCGCGGACGGTGATGCGGAGGACGGCGCGGTCGAGGCGCCAGGAGGCGCGGATCCGGGTCGTACCCGGGCGGTCGAGGGCGGCGATGACGAGGCCGCGTGTCACCGTGCGCGCGGTGTGGGCGATGTCCTGGCGCAGCTGCCGGTCGTCGGTGGGGGCGACAAGGTCGACGGCGACCTCGGCGTGGCCGACTACTGGCGAAAGCTGGTCGGCGAGCACGCCGAACGCGGCGCGAGCGGACTCCGCGGACAGCGCCTGGTCACGGTCCGCCACCGCGCGCAGGTCGAGGAGCGCGCGAGCGGCCAGGTCGGTCGCGGTCTGGCGCGCGGCCGCGTCTCCGAGGCGGCCCGAGCGCAGGACGGCCAGAAGCGCGACGAGCGTGGCCGCATGTGTCTGGCCGAGGTCGGTGACGGTTTGGGCGCGCGCGGCCGCGGCAGCGAGGTTGCTGGCGAGGACCTCGGGGCCCGGGTCGACGGCGCGTTGACCGGCGTCGGTGCTGGTCAGGTGCCAGAGCCGGGCTGCGAGTCCCAATGCCTCGACCGACGGCTCGGCGTCGGACGGTACCAGGGCGATCACCGCGCCGTTGCCGACGGCGGGACGAGAGGCGAGCAGGACCAGGCGACGTTCGGCGCCGGCGAGCACACCGTCGAGGACCACGGCTTCACCCGGAACGGCACGTTCGGCGAGATGGTCGAGCTCCGCGCTGGTCACGGCGCCGGTGATGGTCGTGTCGCCGGTGACTTTGAACGGGCTGCGCGGGCAGTCGCCCGTCTGCATGGCGGCCGCGCGGTGCGGCAGCACGGCGGCGAGCTCCTGCGAGAACCGCGGCAGCATCTCGGGCCGCGGCGCGGAGATGACGCGCACGGCGACGTCGAGCACGTGGGCCGGGTTCGTCCAGGAGGCGTCCATGAGTCCACGGTAGGCGTGCACAAAGGGACCGGTCCTGCTCTTCCGGACAGTGAACGCTGCTCGTCCGAGCGGTTCGGATCGCGGCGCGGGACAGTTGACTCGAAGCAGGACGAACGACCGTCCCGAATCGAAGGAGAGTACGAAGAACCATGCGAGCCATCACCTTCGCCGCGTACGGCGGCCCGGACGTCCTGCAGCTGAGCGACGTCCCACTACCCGAGCCCGGGCCCGGGCAGGTCCGCGTCGCCGTGCGGCGCGCGGGCGTGAACCCCATCGACTGGAAGGTCCGCAGCGGCGCCATGGCCCAGGGCTCCGCGCCCAAAAGGCCGCAGATCCCGGGCGCCGAGTTCTCCGGCGTCGTGGACGCGGTGGGCGACGGCGCGACGGTGGCCGTCGGCGACGAGGTCTTCGGGTGGTCGACCACCGGCGCGTACGCGGAGTACGCGCTGGCCAAGGCCATTGCCCGCAAGCCGGCGAACCTGTCGTGGGAGGACGCCGCGGCGTTGCCCGTGGCCGGCGAAACGGCGTTACGTGTCCTTCGGCTGCTGGACGTCAAGGCCGGCGACCTGCTGCTGATCCACGGCGCGAGTGGCACCGTCGGCCGCTTCGCCACGCAGGTGGCCGTCGCGCTCGGGGCGACTGTCATCGGCACGGCGGGGCAACGCAGCCTCGACGGCGTGAAGTCGCTCGGCGCCATCCCGGTCCTCTACGGCGACGGCTGGCCGGAACGCGTCCGTGCGGCGGCGGACCGGCCGGTGGACGCGGTGTTCGACGCGTCGGGTCACGGTGTCCTGCCGGAGTCTGTGGAGCTGCGCGGGTCGAAGGAGCGGGTGGTGACCATCGCGGACGGGGCCGCGTTCGAGCTCGGACTGCCGTTCTCCGCCGGAGGTGCGGACGACCAGAAGCCCGAGGTACTGGAGGAGATCCTCGAGTACGCGGGACGCGGGCTGCAGATCGCACAGGGCAGGAGCTACCCGCTGGAGGAGGCCGCGGCCGCACAGGAGGAGAGCCAGGCGGGGCATCCGGGAGGGAAGATCACGATCGCCGTTTCCTGACGATCTACGGGGACGGCCGTCTCAACCGGGCAGTGATTCGGTCGAGACGAGCTCCACCTGATCGTGTGGAGGTCTTGAATAATCAAGCCGATTTCTGGCCACAATTGCCTGGTCAGAGAGTTTGCCGCTGAAAGGCGACGGTGTCGGGTCAATCGGTGATGTCTTCTCCGGAGGCTGGCTGGAGGGGCGCCCGCCGGCGTTGCCACTGAGTGGCGAGAGCAGGAAATGCCGTTTGCCGAGGGGCTCTGACCGGGGCTCCGCGCACGAAATTTGCCGCTCAGTGGCGACGACGCGCACGGCGACCAGCCGGCACTATCGAGGCCGGTCAGTGGCGACCTGAGTTCGGCGTTCGGCGGCCAGTACGGACCTGAGGTCGGGTCGAACGTGCTTGCCGGGTTTCGCCAGTCAGCGGCGACACCCAGTGGCGACAGCAACGCGAGTATCACTTCGGAGCAGAGCAGCGCTTCGCGGGTGTCGCCGCTCAGCGGCGACACCCAAGAACCTGCAGGTCAAGCAACAGAGCCAGCTCGGTGGGCCGGGTGTGGCTCGGCCGTCTCGACGGAAGCCTTGGCAGTGGGAGCCGGAGATACCCGCCGGCGACCCTGGGCCGGGATCCGGACCGTCCCGAGAACCGAGTGCACCGAGGCCTCCGCCAGAGCAGCCAGCGAGCGGCGGTCCTCCGCACGACCGGGAGCGATCTCCGGGCAGACGTGCGCCTCGAGGACCAGGCCGCGCAGGGAGGCCACTCGCCGCAGGGAGGCGATGAGGGACTCCGGCCCGATGAACGCCGGCATGCTGGTCTCGCGGCCATCGGCGAGGCGGTAGCGGAGGGCGATTGGCCGGACCGGCACGCCGCCGTCGATGGCGGCCTGGAACGTCGCCGAGGTGAAACGGCCCGAAGCGAGGCCACACCACGTGGTGCCTTCGGGGGTGACATTGACGAGCGAGCCTGAACGCAGCGCGTCCGCGAGCTCGGTCATGGTGGCGGGCAGCGTGCGGAGGCGTTCGCGGTCGAGGAAGATGCTGCCGCCGCGGCGGACGAGGGTGCCGAGGACCGGCCAGGAGCCGATCTCGACCTTGGCGAGGGCGCGCATGGGGCGAAGGGCGTTGATGGCGACGATGTCCAGCCACGAGATGTGGTTGTTCACCACCAGCGCGCCGCGGCCGGCAGGGGCGGCGAGGAAGTCGGCGCCGCCTCGGACGAACAGCTTCACGCCGAACGCGCGGAGCACCGAACGGAAAATGGCCCGAACCAGGCGTTCCCGGCCCCGGCCGCGCAGCCCCAACAACAGCGGCACCGTCAGCAGGGCCGCCAGGACCACGCCGATCGCCGACGCGAAGCGCAGCACGCGGCGCGCGAATGAAACCGTGGCGGCGCCTTCGGTGAGGCAGCCGTCGCCGCAGGGGGACGCCGGCATCCAGGCGTGGCTCATACCTGCACTCCGAGGAAGAACTTGAGGTAACGCTCGTCGATCTTGTGCAGGTCGAGCAGGACGAAGAAGTCGGCGACGCCGAAGTCCTCGTCGAGTGCCGGCGGGCCGCACACCTCGGCGCCGAGCCGCACGTAGCCCTTGATCAGCGGCGGCAGCATGGCTCGGTCGGGACGGACGACGGAGTCGGAATCCCACGGGTGCAGGGGCGAAACGCGGCGCGACTCGTCGGCGTAGTGCTTGGCGCGCAACACATCCCAGACCCCCGCGGCGTAGCTGCCGCCGTCGCTGAGGGGCACCGACGCGCAGCCGGCGAGGTAGCGGTGACCGGAAAGCAGCATGTACCGCGCGATTCCCGCCCACACCAGGCTGACTACCGCGCCGCTGCGGTGGTCCGGGTGTACGCAGGAGCGGCCGGTCTCGACGAGCGTCGAGCGCAAGCCGGACAGGGCCGTCAGGTCGAATTCGCTGTCGGAGTACAGGCTGCCGGCCTGCGAGGCCCGCTCCGGCGGCAACATGCGGTAGCAGCCGACGATGTCGCCGGTCTTGTCGTCGCGCACCACGAGGTGGTCGCAGAACTCGTCGAAGTAGTCGACGTCGAGTCCGGCTTTCAGGGAATTGAGGTGGGCCCCCATCTCCTCGGCGAAAACCTGGTGCCGCAGCTTCTGCGCGGCGAGCACTTCTTCGTTCGCGTGGGCCACGAGCAGGGAGTACCTCGGCGCATCGGCCGGGAGCTCGACACCCGCCTGATCAGTGCTGACGAGGAGCTGAGACGACGTCATGAACACTGTGTACCTGCGACCTGGAAACCGCGGAGAGTGCCAATCGATGACCGATTAGTGCACGTTGAGTTAATTGCAGGTTCTCAGGCTTTTCTCAGGGTCCGACAAACGCCGAAGGCCGCGGAGCGGTGCATCGCCCAGCGGCCTTCGAAGCGGAAAACGTCAGCCCTTGCGCTTCTCAACGGCCTCCGTCAGCTGCGGCGCGACGTTGAACAGATCGCCCACGATGCCGAAGTCGGCGATCTCGAAGATGGGCGCCTCGGCGTCCTTGTTGACGGCGATGATGGTCTTCGACGTCTGCATGCCGGCGCGGTGCTGGATCGCACCGGAGATGCCGAGCGCGATGTACAGCTGCGGCGACACGGTCTTGCCGGTCTGGCCGACCTGGAACTGCGCCGGGTAGTAGCCGGAGTCGACGGCCGCACGCGAAGCGCCGACAGCGGCGCCGAGCGAGTCGGCCAGCTTCTCGACGACGTCGAACTTCTCCGCCGAACCAACACCACGGCCACCCGACACGACGATCGACGCCTCGGTGAGCTCCGGACGGTCGCCACCGACGACCGGCTCGATACCGGTCACCTTCGCGGATTTCGCCGCGTCCTGCGCCGGAATGTCGACAGTCTCCTCGGCCGCAGCACCGTCGGCGGCCTCTGCCTCGACGGCACCCGGACGCACGGAGATCACCGGCGCGCCCTTGGCAGCCTTGGACTTCACGGAGAACGCGCCACCGAAGATGGACTGGTCCACCGAACCGTCGGCGTTCACGCCCACCGCGTCGTAGAGCAGACCGGAGCCCAGTCGCACGGCGACGCGCGCGGCCACCTCCTTGCCCTCGGCGCTGGCGGCGACGAGCACGGCGGCCGGCGAAGCCTGCTCCGCGAGCTTCGTCAGCACGTCGACCTTCGGGGTCACCAGGTAGGTCGTGGCGTCGTCGCCCTCGGCGACGTAGATCTTCGCGGCGCCGTGGCCGGCGAGCGCTTCCTTGGCCTTGGCCGCGGTGCCCGTGGGGCCCACGACGACGGCCGAGGGCTCACCCAGCGCGCGGGCGGCGGTCAGCAGCTCGAGCGTGACCTTCTTGACATCACCGTCGACGTGGTCGACGAGGACGAGTACTTCAGCCATATTTTGTGATCCTCCTCGAAACCGTGTCTCAGATGAGCTTCTGCGCGACCAGGTACTCGGCGACCTTGGTGCCGCCATCGCCCTCGTCCTCCACCTTCTCGCCAGCGGTGCGCGGCGGCTTCGGGGACGACTCGAGCACGGTGGACCACGCGTTGGCGAGACCGACCTCGCCCGCGTCGATGCCGAGGTCGGCGACGGTGAACGTCTCGACCGGCTTCTTCTTCGCGGCCATGATGCCCTTGAACGACGGGTAGCGCGGCTCGTTGATCTTCTCGCCGACGCTCACGAGCGCGGGCAGGTTCGCCTCGAGGTGGGTGATGCCGTCCTCGGTCTCGCGGTCGGCCTTCACGCTGGAGCCCTCGACGGTCAGCCGGCGCACGTAGGTCAGCTGCGGCAGGCCGAGCAGCTCGGCGACGATCGCCGGCACGGCGGCGCCGCGGCCGTCGGACGCCTCGTTGCCGGCGATGATCAGGTCGTAACCCTCGACCTTGCCGATCGCGGCGGCCAGCACTTTGGCGGTGGCGATGGCGTCGGAGCCGTGCAGCGCCTCGTCGGAGACGTGGATGGCCTTGTCGGCGCCCATGGACAGCGCCTTGCGGATGGCGTCGGTGGCGCGGTCGGGGCCGACGGAGATCACAGTGACCTCGCCCTCTCCCGCCTCCTTGATCTTCAGCGCCTCTTCGACGGCCTTCTCGTTGATCTCGTCGAGCACGGCGTCTGCGGATTCGCGGTCAAGCGTGTTGTCGGCACCGGAGAGCTTCCGCTCCGAGTAGGTGTCCGGTACCTGCTTGACCAGGACAACGATGTTCGTCATGGGTCTTCTTCGACCTCCCGGTTCGGGCCGGCTCTCGGCCACGGGACAGTGCTCTACTGGCCGGTAGATTAGGGCCATTCAGGTGGGGAGACCCGCCGAGGTGACGGCATTCACCTGGATGAGCAATCTTTTGAGACCATCGTCCCGATAGTCCGCCGGTTAACCCGTCCAGCACACCGCTCGCCCGATCGGACCAACGGTGGGCTACTGGCAGTAGGCCGACAGGCGTTAATCTCCCGCACCATGCCCGCGCACATCGCCGTAGTCACGGACTCGACCTCGTGCCTGCCCGACAAACTCGCCGCCCGTTGGGGCATCGGCGTGGTGCAGGTCCAGCTGCACGTCGGGGATCAGACGGACGACGAACACCGGTTCGACCGCAATGACCTCATCGCCTCCATGAAGTCCGGCCACAGCGTCACCACCTCGCCGCCCGACCCAGGTGCGTTCTTCTGGACGTACCAGGACGCCGCCGCGCGCGGCGCGTCAGCCATCGTCAGTCTGCACATCTCCGGTCGCCTTTCGGAGACCGTGCAGGCGGCGCGCGAGGCGGCTCAGCAGGTCCGGATCCCCGTGCACATCATCGACAGCGGAACGGCCAGCATGAGCCTCGGTTACGCAGCGGTGTCGGCCGCGCGCGTCGCCGGCGCCGGAGGTCAGCTCGCGCGCGTGCTCGAAGCCGCCGAGCGCCGCGTGCGCGCCGCCACCGAGCTGATCTACGTGGACACGCTCGAGTACCTCCGGCGCACGGGACGCGTCGGAGCCGCCCAGTCGCTGGTGGGCACGGCGTTCTCGATCAAGCCACTGCTCACTGTCCGTAACGGTGAGGTTTCGCCGCTGGCACGTGTTCCCGGCACGAAACGCGCCATGAACCGACTCGTGGACCTCGCGGTGAAGGCCGCGGGTGACCAGCGCGTGGACATCGCCGTGACGCGCTTCGGCTCCGACGAGACCGAGGTCGTGCGACGCCTGAGGGACCGGATCCCCGGGATCACGGACGTCGTGGTCGGCGACGCGAGCACGGTGATCGGCGCGCATGTCGGCCCGGGCGCGCTGAGCATCACGGTGTCGCCGACCTGACTGGCCGCCGACCCGGCACGAACAGCACAACCAGCGGCACCAGCACGCCCAGCGCGAGCGTCGACAGGATCATCACTTAGTCGACCGTCGCGAAGTGGCCGACGTGCCCGAGGTGGTAGACGAAGTGCGGCACGGCGAACAGCAGCGCCGCCACGGCCGCCAGCCGTGCGACGGCTGTGGTGCCGATCACGGCGGCGCCGATCAGCATCGCCGCCAGCGCCAGGTTGAGGGCGCCGAAGTCGCGGATGAGGTGTTCGTCGAACGCTCCGTCCATGCTCACCCAGCCGTGGCGGAAGCCGGGAAAGTCCTGGTAGAAGCCCAGGGGCGACAGGAGCGGCCACAGTCCCGTCGCCGCCGTGACGACGCCGAGCAGCACCAGCAGTACGCGCGTGAGGGTCCGTTGCATGGGTCTGGAACGAGACGGCGGTCAGGAACGTGACACGCGCTAGGGTCGCGCAGGTGACCAACGCAGCCACCCGGGCCGAGGCACTGCACCTCACCGGCGAACGGACCGTCCCCGGCATCCCCGAGGAGAACTACTGGTTCCGTCGCCACGAAGCCGCCTACGTTGCCCTGCTCCCCCACTGCGCCGGCGCGACGGTTCTGGAGGCGGGCTGCGGCGAGGGTTACGGCGCGGGGCTGATCGCGAAGACGGCGCGGCGCGTGCTGGCGCTCGACTACGACGCGCCGACCACGGAACACGTCGCGCGCCGGTACCCCGACGTCGCGGTGGCGCGCGCGAACCTCGCGTATTTGCCGTTGAGCGGCGAATCCGTGGACGTGGTCGCGAACTTCCAGGTGATCGAGCACCTGTGGGACCAGGACGGGTTCCTCGCCGAATGCTTCCGCGTGCTGCGGCCGGGCGGGAAGCTGCTGGTCACGACGCCGAACCGGCTCACGTTCACACCGGATTCCGACGCGCCGCTGAACCCGTACCACACGCGCGAGCTCGCACCGTCCGAATTGGACGGTCTGCTGCGTGCGGCCGGGTTCGCCGTCCAATCGCTACACGGGTTGCATCACGGGGCACGGCTGCAGGAGCTGGAACGCGCGTACGGCGGCTCCATCATCGCCGCGCAACTCGAGGTGGTGATGGGCTCGCTGCCCGGGCAGGCCGTGTGGCCGGCGAGGTTGCTCGCCGACGTCGCGGCGATCGGGTCGGAGGACTTCTCCGTCCGCGGTGAGGACCTGGACGCGAGCCTCGATCTGGTCGCGGTGGCGGTGCGCCCGTGACCTCGGAAGGCACCTTTTGCCTCGTCCTGCACAGCCACCTGCCCTGGTTGCCGCACCACGGCAGCTGGCCCGTCGGCGAGGAGTGGCTCTACCAGGCGTGGGCGCACTCGTACCTGCCGGTCGTCGACCTGCTGCGGCGGTTCGCCGCTGAGGGGCGACGCGACGTCCTGACGCTCGGCATGACGCCCGTGCTCGCGGCGCAGCTCGACGACCCGTACGCGATCCGCGCGTGCCACGACTGGCTCGGCCACTGGCAGCTGCGCGCACAGCACGCGTCGACGCTGTGGGGCGGCGACCCGCTCCTACGCGACCTGGCCGCAGCCGAGCACCAGACCGCCGTGCGCGCGACGGAGGAGCTGGAGACACGCTGGCGCCACGGGTTCTCACCGATCCTGCGGTCACTTGTGGACAGTGACACGATCGAGCTGCTGGGGGGACCGCTCGCGCACCCGTTCCAGCCGTTGCTTGACGAGGATGTCCGCGCGTTCGCCCTGCGCGAAGGCCTGGCCGACACGCAGCTGCGCGTCGGGCGGCGACCGGAGGGCATCTGGGCACCGGAATGCGGCTACGAGCCGGGGATGGAGCGGGGTTACGCGGCCGCGGGCGTGCAGCGTTTTCTGGTCGACGGGCCGTCGCTGCGCGGCGACACGTCGGCGGCGCGCACGGTCGGCCCGTCGGACGTGGTGTGTTTCGGGCGCGACCTCGAGGTGACGTACCGCGTCTGGTCGCCGAAAGCCGGCTACCCCGGCCACGCCGCGTACCGCGATTTCCACACCTGGGCACACGAAGTGGGGCTGAAGGCGTCGCGCGTCACCGGCAAGCAGGTGCCGCCGCACGAGAAGGCACCGTACGACCCGGCGCTCGCGGCCGACGTGCTCGGTACGCACGTGAAGGACTTCGTCGACACGGTCGTCGCGCGGCTGCGTTCGCTGCGGGCGCAGCACGGGCGTGAGTCGCTCGTGGTCGCGGCGTACGACACCGAGCTGTTCGGGCACTGGTGGCACGAGGGTCCCGCGTGGCTCGAGGGGGTCCTGCGCGCGTTGCCCGAGGTGGGCGTTCGCGTGACAACGCTGAAGGGCGCGCTGGAAGCCGGCCACGTGGGGGCGCCGATCGATCTGCCGGCGTCTTCGTGGGGCTCGGGCAAGGACTGGCGCGTGTGGGACGGCGAGCAGGTGGCCGACATGGTTCAGGACAACACGGCGTTGCAGAAACGCTTGCTGGACCTCGTCTCCGGGCACTTCGGCGAGCGCGGGGGGACTGCTCGCGACACCGTGGCCGACCAGGCCGTCGCGGAGGCGATGCTGGCGTTGTCGAGTGACTGGGCGTTCATGGTCACCAAGGACTCCGCCGCGGACTACGCACGCCGGCGCGCCCGGGTGCACACCTCGCGTTTCGACGAGCTCGCCGGGCTGCTGCGCGCCGGCGACCGCACCGGAGCGCACGAGCGCGCGGTGGCCTACCGCCGCGCCGACGGACCGTTCGGACAGCTGGACGCACGACAGCTACTGCCACACAAGTGAAAGGGACACGGAGGAATGAGCATTCGCGACATCCCGCTGAAGACGCTCTCGGGTGAGGACACCACCCTTGGCGCGCTCGGCGGCAAGGCGCTGCTGGTGGTCAACGTCGCCTCGAAGTGCGGCCTGACCCCGCAGTACACCGGTCTGGAGCGGCTGCAGGAACGCTACGGCGACAAGGGCTTCTCCGTCGTCGGGTTCCCGTGCAACCAGTTCGCCGGCCAGGAGCCAGGGACGGCCGACGAGATCCAGACGTTCTGCTCCACCACCTACGGCGTCACCTTCCCGCTGTTCGAGAAGGTCGAGGTGAATGGCGACGACCGTCACCCCCTGTACGCCACGCTCACCCAGACCGCCGACGCCGAGGGCGAAGCCGGCGACGTGCAGTGGAACTTCGAGAAGTTCCTCATCAACTCCGAAGGTGAGGTCGTGGGCCGGTTCCGGCCGCGGACCGAGCCCGAGGACGAGACCGTGGTGAAGGCGATCGAGGCCGCGCTGCCCGCCTGATTTTCACGGCCGGCGAAGGGCGGGAGTCCGTTGGGGTTCCCGCCCTTTTCGTGTCGCCGTTCAGTGGCGAAACGTCCCTATCTGGGGTTTTGTGGTTCCTCCGCGGCTTCGACGGACGGGGACGAGCCGCGGGCGATGACCGCGCGGTTGCGGGGCGCTGCGACGTCCGCGTCCAGTTTGGTCACGCGGCGGTCGTTGGTGAGGAGGCCGTTGACCTCGTTTTCGACGTCCGTGGTCTGGGTGTAGATCGCCCCGGAGAGGCCCAGTTCGCCGACGAGGGACTCCAGCCGGGCGCTGAGCTCCGCGTAACGGCGCGTGAGGTGATCGGCATCAGTGGTCATCTCGTACGCGTTGGGCGAGCCGGGCCAGCGGTGGTCGTCGAGGACGAGCCCGAGGCCGCCGTACTCGCCGTCGACGAGCGCGCGGTGGTCCTGCACGCGCGGCTCGCCGGGACCGACGTACGTGTGGTCGTCGTAGACGTCGCCGGCGCCGGTGTCCGTGCGGGAGAAGCAGCAGTTGACACCGCTGTTCACCACGACGAGGCGACTCGGGTCGAGCTCCTTCACGAGCTCGGCGATCCGCGCCGTGTCGAACTCGCCCCAGCCCTCGTTGAACGGCACCCACGCGATCACCGACGGCACGTTTCGCAGCTGCCGAACCATTTCCCGCAGCTCGGTCTCGAAGCGTTCCTTGCCCTCGGGCACCGGGTCCGGTGCCGGCCCTGGCGGCCCGTCGAACGACACCACCAGCGACGGCATGTCCTGCCAGACGAGCAGCCCCAACCGGTCGGCCCAGTGGTACCAGCGCGCGGGCTCGACCTTCACGTGCTTGCGGACGAAGTTGAAGCCAAGCTCTTTCGTCTTTTCGAGGTCGAACCGCAGAGCGTCGTCGGTCGGCGCGGTGTAGCCGCCGTCGGGCCAATAACCCTGGTCGAGCGGGCCGTGGAGGAAGGTGATCCGGCCGTTGAGGGCGATGCGGGGGCGTCCGGCGGAGTCCGGGACGAGCTCGACGGTGCGCAGTCCGCCGTAGGTGGTGACCTCGTCGAGCACGTCGCCGTGGTGGTCGAGCAGGCGCACGGTGAGGTCGTACAGATAGGGATCGTCGGGAGTCCACCAGTGGGGCTCCGGGACGTCCGCCCGCAGCCTCGTGCCGGCGGCCCCACGGACGCTGACGATCTCGTCGCCGCTGGGTGGCGAAACGCTCAGCTCGACTTGAGCACCACCCTTGACCTGGGGAAACACGGCGAAGCCGGCCAGGTCCGGAGTGATCTCCAGGTCCTCGACGCGGTCGACCGGCACCGGCTCGAGCCACACCGTCTGCCAGATCCCGGACGCCGGCGTGTAGCAGATGCCGCCCGGCGCGTTGCGCTGCTTGCCGAGGGGGAACGGCGAGATGTCGGTGCGGTCCTGGGCGCGAACGGTCAGCTCCTGCGGCCCGGACGCACGCAGCGCATCGGTGACGTCCGCCTCGAACGCCGTGTAGCCGCCCTCGTGGGTGAGCACGAGCTGGTTGTTCACCCAGACCTTCGCCGTCTGGTCGACCGCGCCGAAGTGCAGCAGCACGCGTTCGCCACGCCAGTCGTCGGGAATCTCGAACAGCCGCCGGTACCAGAGGACCTCGTCATGCCGGTTGATTCCGGAAAGTGCCGATTCCGGCGCGAAGGGGACCAAGATGCGCTCGCCGTAGCCGACGGGCCGCGGTTCCTCGGGCGAAGCCGGCCACCCCGCGTAGTCCCAGACGCCGTTCAGGTTCAGCCACCGCGGCCGCCTCAGCTGTGGTCTGGGGTACTCGGGAAGCACGTCGGAGGGGCTGACGAAGTCGGTCCACGGCGTCGTCAGGGGCGGATCCGCGCGCTGCCACTCGGGCTGGCTGGAAGTCATCACCTCCGATGGTGACAGAGATCGAGGGCGGCGACAGCCGGGCCGCCCGACGGAAGCGACTGGCGAGTAACCTCTGCCCATGCGCGTGCTGATGCTGTCGTGGGAGTACCCGCCCGTGGTCATCGGCGGGCTCGCCCGGCACGTGCACGCGTTGGCCCGACACCTCGTCCAGCAGGGTCACGACGTGGTGGTTCTCTGCCGCCACGAGGCCGGCACCGACGCGTCGACGCACCCGCGCAGCGACCGCGACATCGAGGGCGTGCGGCTGATCCGCGTGGCCGAGGACCCGATGCACCTGACGTTCGAGCGTGACCTCGTCGCGTGGACGCTCGCCATGGGCCACGCCATGATCCGCGCCGCGCAGGACCTGCTGCGCACGTGGCAGCCCGACGTCGTCCACGCGCACGACTGGCTCGTGACGCATCCGGCGATCGCCATCGCCGAGGCCGCGCGTGTGCCGCTGGTCGGCACCGTCCACGCGACCGAAGCCGGCCGGCACTCCGGCTGGCTTTCGCACCCCCTCAACCAGCAGGTGCACTCCGTCGAGTGGTGGCTGGCCAACCGCGCGGACGCCGTGATCACCTGTTCGAAGGCGATGCGCGAGGAAGTGGCGCACCTGTTCGAGATCGAGGCCGCCGACGTCGCCGTGATCCACAACGGCATCGAAGAACGCAGTTGGCGCGTCTCGGCCGCCGAGGTGGCGAAGATGC
This sequence comes from Amycolatopsis sp. NPDC023774, assembly GCF_040639695.1. Lineage (NCBI taxonomy): Bacteria > Bacillati > Actinomycetota > Actinomycetes > Pseudonocardiales > Pseudonocardiaceae > Amycolatopsis > Amycolatopsis sp. NPDC023774. The sequence goes on along the minus strand of NZ_JBFAAJ010000012.1, from coordinate 181,558 downwards.
GCGAACGGCACAGCCCCGACGGAGCGCCGTTCCTGCTGTTCTTCGGCCGGCTGGAGTGGGAGAAGGGCGTACAGGACCTCCTGGCGGCGCTCCCCCGCATCCGTCGCCGGTTCCCGGGCACGCGGGTGGTCGTCGCCGGTAAAGGGCGACACCATGACGAGCTGGTCGCTCAGGCGCGCAAGCTGCGGATTCGCCGCGCGGTGGACTTCGTCGGGCACCTGCCCGACCGTGACCTGCGGGCGCTGCTGGCCGCGGCCGACGCCGTGGTGCTGCCGAGCCGGTACGAACCGTTCGGGATCGTCGCCCTGGAGGCCGCGGCCGCGAAGGCACCGCTCGTCGCGTCCACGGCGGGCGGCCTCGGCGAGGTGGTCGTCGACGGGGAAACGGGCCTGGCGTTCGAACCGGGCGACGTCGCGGGTCTGGCCGCGGCGGTCACGACCGTCCTCGGCGACGCCGCCGCCGCGACCCGGCGCGCACGAGCGGCACAGTCGCGCCTCGCCGCGGACTTCGACTGGGGACGCATCGCCGAGGCGACCGCGGACGTCTACCGGCGCGCGCGCATGGGTGAGCCGATCGAGCTGGGACGCCCGAAGATCGCGACGGGCAACGCGTTCGAACTCTGAGTGGCCCGCCGTCAGAACTGGCAGGGCCGGACGCGGGCGCGTGGGCCTGCGCGCGCGCCGAAACCGCAGGCGCAGCGGTGAGAGCAAGGGGCGAAAACAGCGAGCACCGCAGCGACGACGGCTCTGGATCTGCTGGTCATCACGGCTCCCTGGAAATTCGTTGGTGCTCGAAGCCGCCGTCCGTCGCCGCGCGCGAAACAATAGGGGAAGCAGTAGGTAGGCCTGCCTGAACGCGGCGGGTGACCGGTTCATCCGGCTTCGCCGCGGGAATCTGGAACGCATGGTATTTCCGTTCGTCGACCACGCGGCCGGGCTCGTTCCGGCTGTCGTCGGGATGCGCTGTGCGGCAGGGTTTCGCCGTTCTTCGGCTCATGAAATGTTCAACGATCCGCATGCCACGGGGGTCGCGTCTTGGCTGGTGGCGCGGCCGTGACGAGAACGTTGTTCTTCGATCGAATCGACGCCGGGCGGCAACTCGGCCGAATCCTGGCCAGGCAGCCGTGGGTCGAGCCCGTCGTGCTCGGGTTGCCGCGCGGGGGCGTGCCGGTGGCGGCCGAGGTCGCCCGGGCGCTCGGGGCTCCGCTGGACGTCGTGGTCGCACGGAAGATCGGGGCACCCGGGCGGCGAGAGTTCGGCGTCGGCGCGGTGACAGCGGAGGGGCCGCCTTACTACTCGACGCCGGCGTTGCGCGCCTTCGGGCTCACGCCGGAAGCGATGGAGCCGGCGTGTGCGCGAGAGCGGGCCGAGGCACGTCGCCGTTTGGCGGTCTATCGCGACGGGCGTCCGGAGGTCGCGGTGGCCGGCCACGACGTGCTCGTGATCGACGACGGACTGGCAACCGGCGTGACCGCGATGGCCGCCGTCCGCGACCTCCGCGACGCGCGGCGCGTGGTGCTGGCCGTGCCGGTGTGCGCGCCCGATGCCGTCGCCGAGTTCGAGGGCGAGGTGGACCAGTTCGTCGCCGTCGCCGCGCCGAGGCGATTCAGCGCCGTGGGGCGCTGGTACGCCGACTTCACCCAGGTGTCGGACGCGACCGTGATGCGGCTCCTCCGGAACGGATGAAGGGGACCTTCACCCCACTATCCACAACGGACAGTGACGAGCGCCGCCGAATGATGAAAATCCCTGGCGCGAGGGAGGTTCGGAGCGCAAGGTATGCCTGCGTCGCCACCCCGGCGATGGGCCGACGTCGACACCGAGGAGAAACCCGATCATGGACGTCTGGTTCACCGCCGACACCCACTTCGACCACCAGCTCGTGGCGGGCTTGCGCGGGTTCGAAACGCCGCCCGAGCACGACGCGTTCGTGGTCGAGAGGTGGAACGCCACCGTCCGGCCGGGCGACCAGGTGTGGCACCTGGGTGACGTCGGCATGGGCCGGCTGGCACGGTTCGCCGACACGCTTCGGCAGCTGAACGGCGAGATCCACCTCATCACCGGCAACCACGACGAGCCGTGGCCCGGGCTGCGCCAGGCCCACCGGCACCAACGCGCGTGGCTGGAGCATTTCGCCACGGTGCAAGCGTTTGCGCGCCGCCGGATCGCCGGGCAGAACGTGTTGCTCAGCCATTTCCCGTACGAAGGCGACCACGTCGGCGAGGACCGCGGGTCGCAGTACCGCCTGCCCGACGAGGGGCTGTGGCTGCTGCACGGTCACGTCCACAGTGCGTGGCGCAAGCGGGGCCGGCAGCTGAACGTCGGGATGGACGTCAACGACCTTCGCCCCATCCACCTCGACGCCGTCACCACGGAGTTGACCGAGCTCGGGAGTCCGGCCGAAACCAGCCTCTGACCAGCAAAACCTGCCGCTGACCTGGTGTTGCCACTCAGTGGCGACAAGACTCAGCGGCGATAGGACTCAGGGCACGCGACCGGTCAGGATCGTCACACGCACCGGTTCGCGGAACGGCGCGTGAGGCTCGATCGCCGAACGGATGCGGTTCTCGAAAGCCGGCCGTTCGCCACTGGGTGGCAACTCGTCCTCGCCCATGGCCGAGTAGACACCGCCGATGATCTCTTCCGCGGTGAGGTCGCCGGTGTAGTCGACGGTGCGGAGGCCGACGTCGTAGCCGGCGCCGACCAGCGCGGCGCGGTAGCGGTCCTGGCTGGCGCCGTCCGTTCCGCAGGCCGCGGTGAGCGGCCGGCCGAACCAGGCGGACAGCACGTCGAGCAGCGCGCGTGACCAGTCGCTGTCCTGGAGCCACAGCGGCACGCCGTTGGTGACCACCGCGATGCCTCCGCCCTGCCGGAGCATCGGCTTCACGGCGGGGAACAGCGTCGCGTGGTCCATCCAGTGCAATGCTTGCCCGATGGTGACGGCGCCAAGACCGTGGAGCAGGGAATTCAGCGCGGTGACGTCGGTGTCGCCACCCAGGAGCCACGACGCGTTGGTCACGCCGGCGTCGGCCGCGGCGCGGCGGGCGCGCGAAAGCATGTCGGGCGAGGGGTCCATGCCCGCGACCGCCCGGACCCGCGCGGCCATCGGCACCGCGAGCTGTCCCGTGCCGCACCCGAGGTCGAGGACCACATCGTCCCCGGCCAGGGCGAACTCGGCGGCGATCGCGTCGAACACCGCCGTCGGGTAACCGCGGCGGTAGCGGCGGTAGCGGTGGTAGCGGTGGTAGAACTCCGTGACTTCTCCACTGAATCCCAAGCTCATGTCTGGATCCTGGCGGTGGTTCGGGGAGAAATCACGCGCGTTCGCTCACGGCCGAGGCTCAGAAGATCGGGAACTCCTTGCCGTGCTCGGATTCCGGGCGCTTGCCGAAGATCCAGCGTTCGCTTTCCGCGATCGGGCGGTCGTTGATGCTCGCCTCGCGGCGGCGCATGAGGCCTTCGTCACTGAACTCCCACAGCTCGTTGCCGTAGCTGCGGAACCACTGGCCCTCGGTGTTGTGCGACTCGTACTGGAACCGCACGCCGATGTGGTTGCCGCTGAAGCTCCACAATTCCTTGCGCAGCGCGTAGTCGAGCTCGCGCTCCCACTTCTGTGTCAGGAACTTTACGATCTCCGCGCGGCCCACGACGTACTGGTCGCGGTTTCGCCACACGGAGTCCTCGGTGTAGGCGAGGGAGACCTTCTCCGGGTCGCACGTGTTCCAGGCGTCCTCGGCGGCCTGGACTTTCTGGCGTGCGGTGTCCTCGTCGAACGGCGGGAACGGCGGGCGCGGTGTCATGGCGGGCTCCTGCGCGGATCGCGGGAGAACGTTCGTTCTCCCTGGTGTCGGCTAGCATAGAGAACGTTGATTCTCCACACTAGAGGGACACCACGTGAACACCGCGGAAGCCACCGAACGGCTACTCGAGGCCGCCGAAGACCTGTTCTACGCCCAGGGCGTGCAGTCCGTGGGCATGGACGCCGTGCGCAGCCGCTCCGGCGTCTCGCTCAAGCGGCTCTACCAGGTGTTCCCTTCCAAGGACGACCTTGTGGCCGCCTACCTGAACACGCGCGACGAACGCTGGCGCCGGTCATTGCGCGAGTTCGTGGCCGCCCGGGGCGACGACCCGCTGGCCGTTTTCGACTGGCTGCACAAGTGGTTCAGCGAGCCCGACTTCCGGGGCTGCGCGTTCGTGAACTCGTTCGGCGAGTTCGGGACGCTCGCGCCCGGTGTGGCCGCGGCCATCCACAACCACAAGGACGAAGTGCGCGCGTACTTGCGCCGGCTCGTCGCCGACGACGACCTCGCCAACCAGCTCTTCTCCCTGATGGAGGGCGCTACGGTGCTCGCCGCGATCAAGGGCGACCCCGGCGAGGCCGGCACGGCCCGTGCGGCCGCGGCGACGCTGCTGGCCGCGCGGCGCTGATACGGCGGCCCTGAATTCGCCGATGAGCGGCCAGTCAGACCGTGGCCGCTGAACGGCAATCGGCGCCTTCGTCGACAAATCGCCACTCAACGGAGAGCTGTCCCGGTACCGGCGCGGCCAAAACCCTCACCGGCAATCTCCGCGGGGGATGGCCAACTGGCGACGCCGAAAGTCGGTCGCCATTCAGCGGCGACAGACCATCTCCACCCACGGCCGACAAACCAAAAAACGCCATCACATAGCCGCTGGACGGCAACAGCCGAAAACCCGGGTCCGGCGGCGGGGAGCCTCCGCCACCGGACCCGTCTCGCCGCACCGTCCCAAAAAGCGGTGCGGGAAAACCGGCCGCCCCCGGTCAGGTCAGGGGCGGCCGGAGCGGGATCACCGCGCGTCGCACAGGTGACGGGCGTAGGCGCTCGTCGTGAGGAAGCTCGGGAGCTTCTCGCCCAGGGCGGTCTCGGTGAAGATGGCCCGGGCGTCGTCGAGGCGGTGGCCGGCGGGCAGGTCGGCACGGATCGATTCGAACTCGGTGTCCAGGAACTCCACGGCGAGCTCACGCGTCAACGCCGTGCCGTCGGCGAACTTCGTGCCGTTGCGGATCCACTGCCACACCTGGCACCGCGCGATTTCGGCCGTCGCGGCGTCTTCCATGAGGTTGTGGATCGCGGCGGCGCCCGTGCCGCGCAGCCAGGAGTCGATGTAGCGCAGGGCGACGTTGATGTTGGCGCGAACACCGGCCTCCGTCACCTCGCCGCCGGCCGAAGCGACGTCGAGCAGGTCCGCGGCCGAGACGTCGACGTCGTCCCGCAGCCGTCCCAACTGGTTGGGCCAGCCACCGAGCACGCTGTCGAAGACCTCACGGCAGACGGGGACCAGGCCGGGGTGCGCGACCCACGAGCCGTCGAACCCGTCGCCCGCCTCGCGTTCCTTGTCCTGGCGGACCTTCTCGAACGCCGTCGCGTTGGCGTCAGGATCCTTGCTCGGGATGAACGCCGCCATGCCGCCGATCGCGTGCGCGCCGCGGCGGTGGCACGTGCGGACCAGCAGTTCGGTGTAGGCGCGCATGAAGGGGACCGTCATCGTCACCTGCGCGCGGTCCGGCAGCACGAAATCGGCGCCGTGCTCGGAGAAGTTCTTGATGACGCTGAAGATGTAGTCCCAGCGGCCCGCGTTGAGACCGGCGGCGTGCTCGCGCAGCTCGAAGAGGATCTCGTCCATTTCGAACGCCGCGGTGATCGTCTCGATCAGCACGGTCGCCCGGACCGTGCCGCGCGGGATGCCGAGTTCGTTCTGCGCGAACAGGAAAACGTCGTTCCACAGGCGAGCCTCGAGGTGGTTCTCGAGCTTCGGCAGGTAGAAGTACGGGCCGCTGCCGCGGGCGATCAGCTGGCGCGCGTTGTGGAAGAAGTACAGCCCGAAGTCGACCAGGCTCGCCGACAGGGGGCGACCGTCGATGCGGATGTGCTTCTCCACCAGGTGCCAGCCGCGCGGGCGAGCGACGATCGTCGCCGGGTCCTCGCCGATCGTGTAGCGCTTGCCCGACTCGGTGGTGAAGTCGATGTCGCGGCGGATGGCGTCGAACAGGTTCAGCTGGCCGTCGACGATGTTGTGCCACGTCGGCGAAGTCGCGTCCTCGAAGTCCGCGAGCCAGACCTTCGCGCCGGAGTTCAGGGCGTTGACGGTCATCTTGCGATCGGTCGGGCCGGTGATCTCCACACGGCGGTCCTCGAGACCGGGCGCCGGCGGCGCGATGTGCCAGCTGTCGTCAGCGCGGATGCGGCGCGTCTCCGGCAGGAAGTCCAGCTGCTCCTCCCCCGACTGCACGCGCTCGCGCCGGCGGCGGCGCTCGTCGAGCAGCTCGCGACGACGTCCGGCGAAGGCGTTGTCGAGCTTGGCCACGAACTCCAGCGCGGCCGGGGTCAGGATCTCGGCGAACCGGTCACCGGCGGGACCGGTGATTTCGATGCGGTAGTTCAGCTTCTCGGCCATCTCGTACCTCCGCAAGGGAAAGAAGGGGGTGCGGGCCGGCGACCGGGTCGCCGGCCCGCGGAGAACGTCAGTGGAACTGGTCTTCTTCGGTCGACCCCTTGAGCGCGGTGGTCGAGCTCTCCGGGTTCAGGGCCGTGGACACCAGGTCGAAGAAACCGGTGCCGACCTCGCGCTGGTGCTTCGTCGCGGTGTAGCCGCGCTCCTCGGAGGCGAACTCGCGCTCCTGCAGGCCGACGTAGGCGGTCATGCCTTCCCGGGCGTAGCCGTGGGCCAGGTCGAACATCGAGTAGTTCAACGCGTGGAAGCCGGCGAGGGTGATGAACTGGAACTTGTAGCCCATGGCGCCGAGCTCGCGCTGGAACCGCGCGATGGTGTCGTCGTCGAGGTGCTTCTTCCAGTTGAACGACGGCGAGCAGTTGTAGGCCAGCATCTGGTCCGGGTACTCGGCCTTGATCGCCTCGGCGTACTTGCGGGCGATCTCGAGGTCCGGAGTGGACGTCTCCATCCACAGCAGGTCGGCGTACTGCGCGTAGGCCAGGCCGCGGTCGATGCAGGGCTCGATGCCGTTGTTGACCTCGTAAAAGCCCTCGGCCGTGCGACCGCCGGTCAGGTACTTCTGGTCACGCTCGTCGACGTCGCTGGTCAGCAGCGTCGCGGCCTGCGCGTCGGTGCGGGCGACGACGAGGGTCGGCACGTTCAGCACGTCCGCGGCGAGGCGGGCGGCGTTGAGCGTGCGCTCGTGCTGCTTGGTCGGGATCAGCACCTTGCCGCCCAGGTGGCCGCACTTCTTCTCGGACGCGAGCTGGTCCTCCCAGTGCACGCCCGCGGCGCCGGCGGCGATCATGCCCTTCATCAGCTCGAACGCGTTCAGCGGGCCACCGAAACCGGCTTCGGCGTCGGCGACGATCGGCGCGAACCAGTCGATGTCGGTGTTGCCCTCGGCCCAGTTGATCTGGTCGGCGCGACCCAGCGCGTTGTTGATGCGCCGGACGACGGCCGGGACAGAGTTGGCCGGGTAGAGGCTCTGGTCCGGGTAGGTCTGGCCGGCCAGGTTGGCGTCGGCCGCGACCTGCCAGCCGGACAGGTAGATCGCCTTGAGGCCCGCGCGGACCTGCTGCACGGCCTGGTTGCCGGTGAGCGCACCCAGCGAGTGGACGTAGTCCTCGGTGTGCAGGAGCTCCCACAGCCGCTCCGCACCCCGACGGGCGAGCGTGTGCTCTTCGATGACGGAGCCACGCAGCTTCACCACGTCGGCGGCCGAGTAGGTCCGCTGGACGCCCGCCCAGCGGGGGTCGGTCTTCCACTGCTCGGCCAGCTCGGCCGCCGCCTGGTCGAGCTGCTTGGCCTGCTCGGTCATCGGACTCTCCCGTGTTGCGAAGTTTGCGATTGCTCGCCTTGCCTGCCTACGACCCTGACACGAGCACGAATAGGCGGTCTATAGCTCCAATTTGCCAATTTATGTGAAGGATGCGTAGCATCTTGCAAAGCTTGCGAATCATTGGTTGGCAAGCTGGGTGAAAATCCACGGCCTTGATCGTTCACGTAATCGTTCAGGGGCGGAAACCTTCCGGCCGATCGGAGGAGCGATGGACAAAACTTTCGCCGGGGCGCGGCTACGGCATCTCCGAGAGAGCCGTTCGATGAGCCAGGCCGACCTCGCTCGTGTGCTCGAGATCTCACCGAGCTACCTGAATCAGATCGAGCACAACTCGCGGCCGTTGACAGTGCCGGTGCTGCTGCGGATCACGCAGGCGTTCGGCGTCGACACGGAGTTCTTCGCCAACAACGACACGTCTCGCCTGGTCGCGGACGTGAAAGAGGCTTTGCTCGACGAGGTCGTTGGCGTCGAGGTGACCACGAGCGAGCTCAACGAGCTGGCCTCCAACCTGCCGTCGATCGCCCAGGCGCTGGTGAAGCTGCACCGCAGCTACCGCAACGCCGTGGAGAGCACGGTCGCGCTGACCACGGAAAACGGCCTCGGCCTGCACGGCAGCGCCGCGGCGCCATTGCCGCACGAAGAGGTGCGCGACTTCTTCTACGAGCGGGAGAACTACGTCGCGGAACTCGACGAGCGAGCGGAACGCATGGCTGCGGAGATCCCGTTGCGTCGTGGCTCGGCGCTGACGTCGTTGAAGGATCGCCTCTGGCAGCGCTACGGCGTGGAGGTCACAAGTGAAGGGTTGAACGAAGCCGCAGGTCAGCAGCACCGCTACGAGCCGGCGACGCGCGTGTTGCGGCTCGCGCCGAGCTTGCGTGTGGGGCAACAAGCGTTCCGGATGGCTTCGCAGATCGCGTTGCTGGAGTACGACGAACTGATCACCGAGTTGGCCGATTCCTGGGCGTTCTCGGGACCGGCCGCGCGGACGCTCGCGCGCGTCGGCCTGGCGAACTACTTCGCCGGCGCGCTGATCCTGCCGTATGGCCCTTTTCTGGCCACGGCGGAGAAGTTCCGCTACGACATCGAGCGGCTGTGCGACCACTTCGGCGTCGGCTTCGAGACGGTGTGCCACCGGCTTTCGACGCTCCAGCGGCCGAAGCAGCGGGGCATCCCGTTCTCGTTCGTGCGCGTGGACCGGGCGGGGAACATGTCCAAACGCCAGTCGGCCGCGGGGTTCCATTTCTCGCGCGTGGGCGGCGCGTGTCCGTTGTGGAACATCTACGAGGCGTTCGCTTCGCCTGGCAAAATCCTGACACAGATCGCCGCCCTGCCCGACGGCAAACGCTACTTCTGGGTCGCGCGCACGGTCTCGCGCAACATCGGCGGCTTCGGCAGCCCGGGCAAGACGTTCACTGTCGGTCTCGGCTGCGAACTCCGTCACGCGGGACGGCTCGTCTACTCCACCGGCCTCGACCTGGACGAGCCCGCCGCGGCGACGCCGATCGGGATGGGCTGCAAAGTCTGTGAACGCCCGGCTTGCTCGCAACGCGCGTTCCCGGCGATCGGCAAGCCGCTGACGGTCGACGAGAACACCAGCACGTTCGTCCCGTACCCGGCGGTGCCGAAGAGTTCATGAGCTGTGGAGGCGGAGATAGGTGTTGGCGGCGGAGCAGGTAGGCGAGTACGAGGCCGATGTGTGACAACCCGCCGAGCATGAGGTCGAGGACACCGATGAACGGCAGGACGTGGGCGTCGACCAGGGCGCTCACCGCCGCGTAGCCGGGCACCAGCAAGACAACAGTGAGCACGGTGAGCGTGATCCGGCCCCGACGGCCGCCCAGCCAAGGTCGCATCACCGAATACGCCAACGCCAGGGGACCGCGAGCAAGCCGACGCCACAGGACGCCGGTGGCTGCTCGCCCATGGCCGGCAACACCGTGGTTCCGGCCGATGAAGAAGGCGACAGCGAACACGACCGAGACCGGCCGGACCGCTCGTCCGAAACGTTCATGAGCGCGCAAATCAGGCCGCTCGCACCACACTCGGTGACGGCTGGCCGCAAGCTGCCGCCCGCACCGCCTCGGACGTCACGATGAGCGGGAAGTAGATTCAACGATCGTGCAACGGATCGATACCGTCAGTGCCCAGATGGTGGAACAGGCCGCCGAGCGGCTCACGGGTGTGGTCACCCGGACGCCGCTCGAGCCGAACGCCCGGCTGTCGTCCCGCGTGGACGCGCGGGTGTGGCTGAAGCGGGAGGATCAGCAGACGGTCCGCTCGTACAAGATCCGCGGCGCCTACAACTTCATCGTGCAGCTCGACGAGGCCACGCGCTCGCGCGGCGTCGTGTGCGCGAGCGCCGGCAACCACGCGCAGGGCGTGGCGTACGCGTGTCGCCGGTTGGGGGCGAATGGCCGCGTGTACGTGCCGGGCACCACGCCGCGGCAGAAGCGCGAGCGCATTGCGACGCTGGGTGGCGCGCACATCGAGGTGATCGTGGTCGGCGAAACGTACGAAGACGCGTTCGCCGCAGCCAACGACGACGCCCAGCGCACCGGCGCGACGCTCGTGCCCGCGTTCGACGACCCCCGCACCGTCGCCGGCCAGGGCACGGTCGCGCTGGAGGTCGTGGAGCAGCTCGGCTTCGTGCCGGACGTGCTCGTGGTCCCCGTCGGTGGCGGCGGCCTGCTGGCCGGCATCGCGACGTGGGTGCACGAGCGGCACCCGGAGATCCGCGTCGTGGGCGTCGAGCCGGCCGGCGCGATGTGCATGGCCGCGGCGCTGGAGGCCGGCGAGCCGGTGCGGATCGACGCGGTGGACTCGTTCGTGGACGGCGCCGCGGTCCGTGAAGCCGGCGGCGTGACCTACCCACTCGTGCGCGACAGCGGCGCCGAGCTCACCTCCGTGCCCGAGGGCGCCGTGTGCACGGAGATGCTGGCGATGTACCAGGCCGACGGCGTGATCGCCGAACCCGCGGGCGCGCTGGCATCGGCCGCACTCGGGACCACGGTTCTCGTCGAACCCGAGCAGACGGTGGTCTGCATCGTCTCGGGCGGCAACAACGACGTCAGCCGCTACAGCGAAATCCTCGAGCGCTCGCTGATGCACGAAGGGCTGAAGCACTACTTTCTCGTCAGCTTCCCGCAGGAGCCGGGCGCGCTGCGGCGCTTCCTCGACGAGATCCTCGGACCGGAGGACGACGTCACGCGCTTCGAGTACGTGAAGCGCAACAACCGCGAGCTCGGGCCGGCGCTGATCGGCATCGAGATCCCGCGGCCGGCCGAGCTGCCCAGCCTGCTCAAGCGGCTGGAGGCGAGCCCGCTGCAGGTCGAGCAGGTGGAGCCGGGGAGCCCGCTGTTCCACTTCTTGCTCTGACGTTCTCCTGGTCAGGAGCATTCGCCACTGAACGGCAACGGGGTTCAACCGAGTTCTGCGCTGCCCTCGCGATAGATCTTGGCGGAGGCGATGCGACCGTTGCGAAGGTGGTAGAAGCCGGCGATCGGGACCGTACGCTCCTCGCCGCCGTGGGTGAGCCGCTCGGTCAGCTGAGCGGCCACGCGGGCGCCGTCGATCAGGATCTCTTCGATGGTCAGCGTCGGCAGGAGCTGGGTCATGGCGCTTTCGAAAAGATCGGCCAGCTCGGCGCGGCCACGGGCAACCGTCGTGCCCGTGATCCAGACGGCGTCGTCGGTAAAACCCGCGAGCAGAGCGGTGAGGTCGCGGTTGTTGAACGCGGCCACGTGACGCCGCAGGATCTCGCTCACGAGGTGAGTTACCCGCGGCGTCACGGGGTTTCGCCGTTCTGCGGTCTACGCCTGCGGTGCCGGGATCGGCTCGCTGGGGCAGGACTGCGTGGTCGGCTGGCCGGTGTCGAAGAACGTCACCGCCGCGGCAGCGCACGGCAGGCCGGAGAGGGAGCCGTGGGCATCGTCCTCGACGGTCATGAGCGAGCCGCCGATTCGCCGCTGCATGGCGAGGGCCCAGCCGATGGGTGTGACCGGCTCGAAGGCGTGGCCGACGAGCTGCAGCGGACTCTTGCCGGCGCTGAACTGCCACTGAGTCGCGGGCACGGGCCAGCCGACGCACATCTGCTCGTAGATGCCGAACGAACCCACGACCGGGTTGGCCTTGATGCGGTCGACGCGGTGCTGCCAGACGGTGTCGAAGTCGCGGGGACTGGGTGATTCGTTGCAGAGCAGGGCGTTCTGCTGGAAGAAGTTGCCACCGGTCCGTTCAGTGTCCCAGCCGAAGCCGGTTTTCGGCGAGGCCGGGGCACCGGGCTGTACCGGCGGAGCGCCGCCGTCGCGGATGGCGGCGAGCTGGCCGGCGGCCTCCACCCACTGGCGGCGCGGGTAGGCGAAGAACTGGTTGACCGTTTCGCCGTTGAGCGGCGAACCGTCAGGGCCGGTGCGCGGGTGCGCCGCGAGCTCGGCGCGCAGGTCGAGCAAAGCCTTCTCGACCTGGGGCTCGATGCCGCCGAAGCGGTAGACGGAGTCGTAGCGCGCGACCCACGCGGCGAACTCCCGGAAGGTGTTCTCCCCCGCGGCGGCCTGGTCGTCGTCCATCGTCGTGACGCTCAGCTCGGGCGGCATCACGGAGTCGAGCAGCATCTTGTCGACGTGGCTGTCGAAGAGCGTGCGGTACTCGGCGCCGAGGGCCGTGCCCCAGGAGACACCATAGTAACCGATCTTCTGCTCGCCCAGCGCCTCGCGGATGCGGTCGACGTCGCGGGCGACGTTGGGCGTGGTGAACGACTTCACCAGCGCGGGGTCCTTCGCGAAGCACGCCGCGTTGGCCGCGGCCTTGCGGTCGGCGAGAAACCGCGCCTGGTCCTTTTCGGACAACGACGGGTCGGGCCTGGCGTCGTCCTCGTCGCACTGGAGGCTCGCGCTGTAGTCGACGCCGCGCGGGTCGAAGCCGATGAGATCGTGGTGCTCCAGCAGGCCGGACGCCTTGCTCTCCGACATGGTGAGCGGCATCTTCATACCGGACTGACCGGGGCCACCGGGGTTGAACACGATCGCGCCCGTACGCGTACCCGTCGCGCGGATTCGGCTGACGGCGATGTCGATCGTGCGGCCACCGGGGTCGGAGTAGTCGAGCGGCACGGTCACCAGCGCGCATTCGGTGCGCTGGTCGTCGGTGTCCCAGCCCTTCGCGATGGACACGCAGGGTTTCCAGTCCAATCCTTGTGCGGACGCGAGCGCCGGCACGAGGGGGACCATCGCGACGGCCGCGACAACCGGGACGAGTAAACGGAACTTCGGCATGCTGATGATCATCGGGCCCGCGCGTGACGACCCGGATCAGCCGATCGGCTGATGTGCGTCACCGATGAGCCGAGATCAGTGTGTAGTGGACTGTCGCGCGTCAGGAACTGACACGTCCGGCAGGCCGACGAACATCGTCCGGTGCAACTCCCCGACGTGGGCGCGGGTGATGATCGCCGCCTCGTCGGGGTTGCGGGTGGCGATGGCGTGGACGAGCACCTCGTGCTCCCGGTTGGACGCTCGCAGCGCCGACATCCGGTACGGCAGGTAGAACCGGTACAGCTCTCGCAGCACGAGCTCGTACTGCCTCACCGCCGCCGTCGGTGCACCCGAGGCGGCCACGGCGAGGTGGAACTCGGCGTCGAGCTCGTGGAACTCGGCCCACCCGGCGGCGTCGGCCATGCGGCGGACGAGGTCCCGCAGCCGTTCGACGTCCTCGTTGGTTCGCCGCGTGGCGACGAGCTGGACGAGCCCCGCCTCGATCACGAGCCGGTGGTCGATCAGGTCGTGGACCTCGTCCGACGACTCGCGGTACGCGTTCACCGCACCGACCCGGCCCGCCGGCGCGTCGGGCGCCACGTGCGTGCCGCCGTTGCGTCCGCGGCGGCGCACCAGTACGCCGTCTTCGCACAGCGACACGAGCGCCCGCCGTACGGTGATGTCGCCGACGCCCAGCGCACGAGCGATTTCGCCGTTGGGCGGCAATCGCTCCCCCGGGCCCAGCAAGCCGAGCTCGATCGCGAGGGCGATGCGGGCTCGCACGGTGTCGAGCGCGGACAGGCGCCGGATGCCCGTCAGCGCCGGCGAACCCAGGTCGGCAGCCATGCGGAGACCATACCCAACAAAACACCTCAAAGTGAACACTATTGTTTAAGTGAGCAAGATGGACTATTTTTCGGCGCATGCCCCGCCCCCTGCCGATCGCGCTGGCACAGCTGCCGCCGCGGCCGTACACCGACTCCGTCGCGGCGTTCGCGAACCAGGTCGGGACCGTACTGGCCGAGCACCCCGGAACCCGCCTCGTCGCCTTTCCCGAGCTGCACCTCTGCGGGGTCGAAGGGACCGTTGAGGAACGCACCGAGCAGCTCAACGCCGCCGCACAGCCCCTCGACGGCCCACGAACCCGTGAACTGGCCCAGCTGGCAGGCGACCTCGGCGTGTGGCTTTCGCCGGGCAGCGTCTGCGAACGCGGCGACAACGGCGAGCTGTTCAACACCGCCCTCGTCTTCTCCCCCGAAGGCGAGCTGGCCGGCAGCTATCGCAAGGTGTTCCCGTGGCGGCCGTATGAGCCTTATGACCCGGGTGACCGGTTCGTCGTCGCCGATCTCGCCGATGAGGGGCGAATCGGCTTCTCGATCTGCTACGACGCCTGGTTCCCCGAGGTCACGCGTCACCTCGCGTGGCTCGGCGCCGAGCTCGTGCTCAACCCGGTGCAGACCACCACTCCGGACCGCGCCCAGGAACTCGTGCTCGCTCGAGCCAACGCGATCACCAACCAGGTTTTCGTGGCGAGCGTGAATACGGCCGCGCCCGTCGGGGTAGGAGACAGCGTCCTGGTCGACCCCGAGGGCACCGTGCTCGGCGAGCTGCCGGGCGCCGCGTCCGGCGTGCTCGCGAGCACGGTCGACCTGGACGAGGTGGCTCGCGTCCGTCGCGAAGGGACCGCCGGCGTCAACCGGATGTGGGACCAGTTCACGCCGGGTGACGAACCGCTGGAACTCCCCCTGTACGGGGGCCGCATCGAGCCGGACCGGTGGCGTCCGCGAGGAGAAGGAGGCCGATGAGCACCACGAAGGTGACCCCCGGAGCCAAGCTCGAACGACGGCTCGGGCTGCCCGGCGTCGTCCTTTTCGGACTCGCATACATGGCGCCGCTGATCGTGCTGGGCACGTTCGGCGTCGTGGCGACGACGACTGCGGGCACGGCGCCGTCGGCGTACGTCGTCGCGCTGGTCGCGATGCTCTTCACCGCCGCGAGCTACGGCAAGATGGCCGCGACGCACCCCGTCGCCGGCTCCGCTTACACCTACGTGCGCAAGGCCATCGACTCGCGGCTCGGCTTCCTCGTCGGCTGGGCGGTGCTGCTCGACTACTTCTTCCTGCCGATGGTGATCTGGTTGATCGGCGGCGCGTACCTGTCGGCGCAGTTCCCGGACGTGCCGAGCTGGCTGTGGCTGATCGCGTTCATCGTGCTGACGACCCTGCTCAACGTGCTGGGCCTCAAGATCGCCGAGAAGGCCAACTTCGTTCTCATGGCCTTCCAGGTGCTGGTGATCGTGTTCTTCGTCGTTCTCTCGCTCAAGCAGGTGCTCGCCGACGGCCACTCAGTGGCGAGCGGTGACCCGTTCTTCCACCTGGGCAGCACGTTCGGCACGATCTCGGGCGGCGCCGCGGTGGCCACGTACTCGTTCCTGGGCTTCGACGCCGTGACGACGCTGCCCGAGGAAGCCGTGGAGCCGAAGCGGACGATCCCACGCGCGATCCTGCTGACCGCTCTCGTCGGTGGCGGCGTGTTCATCGTGCTCGCGTACGTCACCCAGCTCGTGCACCCCGGTTTCGTCTTCGACGACGAGTCGTCGGCCGCGTTCGAGATCGCGCGCCACATCGGTGGCTCACTGTTCGGGGCGTTCTTCCTGTCGGGGCTGGTGGTGGCGCAGTTCGCGTCGGGCATCGCCGCGCAGGCCAGCGCGTCGCGGCTGATGTTCGCGATGGGCCGCGACGGAGTGCTGCCGCGGGTCTTCGGCCGGTTGCAGCCGAAGCTGAACACGCCGGCGTTCGCGATCGTGCTGACGGGCGTCGTCGGGTTGATCGCGCTGGCGCTGGACGTGACCACGTCGACGTCGTTCATCAACTTCGGCGCGTTCACGGCCTTCACGATGGTCAACGTGAGCGTGATCGCGACGTGGATCCGCACGCGGCACACGACTGAGCGCAACGTGCTGACGTGGCTGGTCGCTCCGGTGATCGGCGCGTTGGTCGACCTGTGGCTGCTGGTGAACCTCGACGGGCTCGCCCTGACCTTCGGCCTGGTGTGGCTGGGGATCGGGATCGTGTACCTCGTCGTGCTGACGCGCGGGTTCCGCCGGCCGCCGCCGGAGATGTCGTTCGAGGAGTGACGGGTTTCGCCGCTGGATGGCCACGGGTTGCCGTTCAGCGGCGAACGGCCATTGCTGCGTCTGCGGCGACGGCTGGGTTGCTGCCGTTCGGCGGCGACAACCAGGTTGTCGCCGCTGAACGGCGAAACCTTCAGCCTTCGCCGAGCGTCTTCTGCAGGGCCTTGTTCGCCTTGCGCGCCATGTCGGCGACGGCTTCGCGGCGGGCGGCGTCGGCGGCGTAGTCGTCCTGGCGGTTGCGCACCACGCGCGCGGGCGAGCCCACCGCGATGGAGTACTCCGGGATGTCGCCGCGCACCACGGCGTGCGCGCCGAGCACGCAGCCGCGGCCGACGCGTGTTCCCTTGAGGACACTGACCTTCGTGCCGAGCCAGGTGTCCGGACCGATGCGCACCGGCGACTTCACGATGCCCTGGTCCTTGATGGGCACGTGGATGTCGGCCGTCACGTGGTCGAAGTCGCAGATGTACACCCAGTCGGCGACGAGGGTGGCGGCGCCCAGCTCGATGTCGAGATAGCAGTTGATCACGTTCTGCCGCCCGAACACGGACTTGTCGCCGATGCGAAGGGACCCCTCGTGGCAGCGGATCGCGTTTCCGTCACCGATGTGGACCCAGCGGCCGATCTCGAGCCGGCCGTAACCGGGACGGCAGTGGATTTCCACGCCCTTCCCGAGGAACACCATGCCGCGCAGAATGATGTGCGGGTTGGCGAGCCGGAACTTGAGCAGGCGGAAGTACCGCACGAGGTACCACGGCGTGTACGCCCGATTGCGCAAAACCCAACGCAGCGAGTCGCGCGTCAGGAACTTCGCCTGGTGCGGGTCGCGCCGGGCCCGCCGCCAAGCGCGCACGCGGGACAACGCGGGCGCACCCCACATCGACGTCATGCCGTTGACCGTAACCTGTGCGGGGAGGCCCGCCACAGGCAAGGGGAGCACGGATGGGGAGCAAGCTGATCATCGACACCGACCCCGGTGTCGACGATGCTTTCGCGATCGCGCTGGCGGCGGTTTCCGCCGACGTCGAGCTGCTGGGGGTGACCACGGTCTTCGGCAACGTGCCGCTGACCAGCACCACGGCCAACGCCCGGCGCCTGCTCCAGCTGTGCGACCGCCCCGACGTGCCGGTCGCCGCCGGGGCTTCGCGGCCGTTGGTGCACCTGAACAAACGCGGTTCGAGCCACGTCCACGGCAACGACGGGCTCTCGGGCCGCGCGGGGACGTTGCCGGAGGCGACGCGGCCGCTGGAGTCGCTGGACGCCGTGGGGCTGATGGTCTCGCTGCTGGACGCGTCCGACGAACCGGTGACGATCGCGCCGATCGGACCACTCACCAACATCGCCGCGCTGCTCGCCGCGCACCCCGGCATCAAGTCGAAGATCTCGCGCATCGTGCTGATGGGCGGCGGCGTCGCGCGCGGCAACAGCACGGCCGTCGCCGAGTTCAACGTCTGGGCCGACCCGGAGGCCGCGCACCGCGTGATCGCCGAAGACGACGTGCCGTGTGTGATGGTCCCCCTCGATCTCACGCACCGTTGCGCCGTGGACAGCGCGTGGCTGTCGAAGCTCGCCGCGTCGGGGCCGCTGGGCCAGGCGCTGGAAGGGCTGACGCCCGACTACCTCGCCCACTACCGGCAGGTGCTGGGCTTCGACGGCATCGTGATGCACGACGCGGTGGCCGTGGCGGAGGCGATCAGCCCCGGGATTCTCCAGACGGAGACCTATCCGGTGGACATCGACGTGACCGCGGGGCCGGCGCGCGGCATGACGCTCGTCGATCGCCGCGCGGTGCCGATCGATCCGACGGGACGGCCGATCGAGGTCGCGGTCGACACCGACCTCGACGGGCTGCGGGAGTTCGTGCTTTCGAGACTTGCCGGAGGTCGGTGATGGCCCGGTCGTCGGAGGGTGCGCAGCCGTCGCCGCTGGAGGGCGACGACGAGAACACGATGTCGCCTCTGAGTGGCGACGACCAGGTCAGCGGGCGTTCGCCGGCTGAAGGCGGCGACCCGGCCGGCGCCGAGTCGCCGGTCGGTGGCGACGACCAGACCACCGTGCCGTCGCCGTCCAGAGGCGACGGTTCGGCGGCCACCGTGCCGTCGCCTCTGGACGGCGAGGGCCCGGCGAACGCCGAAGCCTCGCCGTTGGATGGCGGTCAGGCCGCCGAGGTTTCGTCGGTCGATGGCGACGCTCGGGCTGACCGCGAGGCCTCGCCGTTGGACGGCGACGAGACCATCGCGGCGTCGGACGGTAAGAGCGGAGAGCTCGCAGGGACGTCGCCGACGGGGGGCGACGAGAGCGCCGACGCCTCGCCGTTCGCGGGCGAGGAGGCCGGTTGGGGAGCGTCGCCGGTCCATGGCGATGGCCAGGTCCGGCGTGAGTTTTCGGCTCCGGTCGAGCCGCTGCCACCGTTCTCCGCGGCGATGACCGAGCACCTGTCGCCGCTGGGTGGCGACGGTGAGAAGCCCCAGGTCGGGAAGCGGAAGTCGCGGCGGGGACGGGCGGTTGTGGTGGTCGCGGCGGTCGTCGTGGCCGTCGCGGCGCTGGTGGTGGCCGTGCAGTCCGCGCCGGGGTCGCAGCAGCCGGCGACGACGGCCGCGGAGTCGCCGTCGTCAGCGCAAGCGCCGGTGCCGTCGGTGGTCGCGTCGAGTGTGGCGGTGCCGACAACGCAGCCGAACGTGCCGCAGCCCAGTGAATTCGACGCGTGGGCTTCGAAGACGAGTCAGTGGCTGGACATCCCGCTTCGGGCGATGACTGGGTACGCGGAGGCGACCGTCACGCTCACCAAGGAGCAACCCGCGTGCCACCTGTCGTGGGTGACGCTCGCGGCCATCGGCAAGGTCGCGAGCGACCACGGGCGGGCGCAGGGCGACCACGTCGGCACCAACGGCGTGCTGGCCAAGCCGCTCGGCACCGTCGAGGTCCGCGACTTCTACAGCCGCGTCGTGTCGACGCCCAACGCGTCCGGGCCGATGCAGTTGGCGCCGGCGGTGTGGTCGAAGTGGCAGCGCAGCGCGTCGGGCGGCAAGCCCGATCCGCAGAACATCGACGACGCCGCCCTCACCGCGGGACGCGCGCTGTGCGCCGGTGGCCGCGATCTGGCGACGGACTGGTGGAACGCCGTTTCGTCGCTGCAGGGCGCGCCCGTTTCACTGCACCGGATCCTGGCGACGGTGAACGTCTACGGCACCGTCGGGCAGAGCAGCCAGGCGCCGAACCCCGCGGTGCTGAGCGCGGTCGACTTCGCGATCGACCAGATCGGTCTCCCCTACGTCTGGGGCGGCAACGGCAGCGGCGACCCCGATCCGGGGTTCGACTGCTCCGGCCTGACAACGGCTGCGTACGGCAGCGCGGGCGTGAAGCTCATGCGCACGGCGGACACGCAGTTCCACAGCGTCCCCCACGTGAGTGAGCCCCAGCTGGGCGACCTGATCTTCTACGGTGAACCCACCACGAAGATCCACCACGTCGGTCTCTACATCGGCAACCAGCAGATGATCGACGCCCCGCAGACGGGCCAGGCCGTGCAGGTGCACCCGTACCGCAAGCCCGGCGACGACTACGCGGGTGCGGGGCGGCCGACGGCCTGACGGTCCTGCGACTTCTGATCGACCACGTCGCCGCCACGCTGCCCGGGCCGGGGTTGCCGGAAGAGCTCGTCCTTGCGGCGGACGTGCCGGTAGAGGGCCATCGGGGAACAGCCGAACTCGCGGGCGACCGGGCGCATGGTCAGCGGGTCGACGCAATCGGTGGTGACGGTCAAGCCGGCCCCTTCGACGATGTCGTCACGCGACCAGCGCGCGGGGACGGCCCGGCAGGCCTGGTGCTGTCTCAGCCAGGTGCGCACTCTCGCACCGTGCGATCATCTGCTCCGGCTACACACACGTATAGTCAGCTGCACGTTCGTGTAGTGAGGAGGATGCTGTGGCTGAACTCGACGACCTGACGGCGCGCGCGCGAATCCGCGACGCGGCGATGCAGCTCTTCGGGGAGCACGGGTTCGAGGGCGCGACGATCCGTGGCATCGCGGAGGCGGCGGGCGTCTCGTCGGGCCTGGTACGGCACCACTTCGGGTCCAAACAGGCGCTGCGCGAGGCGTGCGACGCGCACTTGGTGAAGCTGATCCACCGACTCAACGACCAGGCGCTTGCGGGTGCGGGCGGCAACCACGTGGCCGCCGCGCGGATCGCCGTCGGGCCGTACCACGCGTACCTCGCGCGGGCGCTGGTGGACGGCGGCGCCGCGTCGTTGTTCGACGAGATGGTGCGCTTGGGGGCGCAGTGGCTCGCCGACATCGATCGGACGCGGACGGACGCGCCGGACGTCGCGCCCGAGGTGCGGGCGGCGGTGAGCACCGCGATGGCGCTGTCGATCACGGTGCTGCACGAGCACGTGTCGCGCGCGATGGGCGTCGACGTGTTCAGCCCCGAGGGCGATGTGCTGCTCGCGCGCGCCCTGATCGACCTCTATTCGCACCCGATGCTCAGCGCCGAGGACGCGCGCAAGGCGCTCGCCGGGCTCGAGCGGCATCGATGACTTTGGGAGGAACCTGTCATGCCTCATGCGACCCATCCCCGGATCGCGCCGCTTCCGTTGGAGGAAATGGCGCCAGACGACCAGAAGCTCGCAAAACTCGGCGCCGACGAGGTGATCCGGGTGCTCGCGCGGAACCCGTCGTTGATGAAGGCTTCGTCGGGTCTCGGCGAACACCTGCTGTCTCAAGGCAAGCTGCACCCGCGTGTCCGCGAGCTGGCGATCTTGCGGGTCGCGCTGCGGTGTGAGGCGCCGTACGAGTGGGCCAACCACGTGCCCGCTGCGCTCGGCGCCGGCGCGACGGCAGACGAGATCAACGCACTGTCGGACCCGGCCGCGGTGTGGTCACCCGAGGACGACGCGGTGCTGCGGGCGGCCGACGAGTTGTGCGCCGCGGCGTTCGTCTCGGACGAAACGTGGGCGGCGCTCGCGGCGACGCTCGATGAGGAGACGATCCTCGAGGTGCTGTTCCTCGTCGGCTACTACCGGATGATGGCGGGTTTCCTGAACTCCGCGGGGGTCGAGGCGAAGGCAGGCCAGCCAGTGCTGGGCGAGCGCGTGGTGGCGGCCCCCGTCGTGGGACCGGTCGTGGCCGGCGCGTTGCCGTTCAGCGGAGAAACCGCCGTCGACGGGACGTGGCACATCACCTTCACCCACCCGGCGGGGAGCAAGGAGCTGGTGCTGAGCCTCGAAACCTTGGCCAACGGCGTGAGCGGGTCCATCGTGGACACTCAGCTGGGCGTGACGGTCCCCATCGTGTCGGGCAGTGTCGACGGTCATCGCCTGGAGTTCACCGCCGTGGTGACCGATCCGGCACGATTCGACATCGGCGTGGTGGGCACGGTGGACGGCGACGTGTTCACCGGATCGGTGACGATTTCGGGTGGCGGGACGTTCCCCTTTTCGGGCCTGCGCGCGGGGTGAAGTCGCGGAAATGGCGCGCTTGAGGTGGCGTTCGGCTGCTAGCGTCGGATTCCTTCGTTCCTGCTCCCGGATGGAATTCGGCCCATGCGCGCCAGCCTTCGTGCCGGCCTGAATTCGGCACTCAAGAACCGCGACCGCGTCGCCACCACCGCCCTGCGCTCGGCACTGGCGGCGATCGACAACGCCGAGGCCGTGCCGGTCGATCAGCCGTCCACGACGACCGGGACGGAACACGTCGTGGGTGCGGCGCTGGGCGTCGGCGCCGCGGAGGCCGAGCGTCGTGTGCTGACGGAAGCCGATGTGCGCGCGATCGTCGAGAACGAGGTACTGGAGCGCACGACCGCCGCGGACGAGTACGAGCGGCTCGACCGGACCGAGGCCGCGGAGCGGCTGCGCGCGGAAGCCGACGTGCTGGGGCAGCACCTGAAGCTGGCCTCCTGAGGCCGGATCCGGCGATGACCATGGGCCGGAAATCGGCGCTGACCTCGGTGTCGCCGATTTCCGGCAACGGCCTTCGGCGAGGCACCGGCCACTTGCCGGTGACGTCGGCTTCCCGTTCGCCATGGGGTTGTCCACGAGGCCCGAAAACCTGATCTGCGTTCGGTGATACCGCGTGGACAGCACCGCCGGGAAACCGGAGCCCCCGGTACCGTGGTGACGTGAGTGGCAACGAGCTGGGAGAGTTCCTGCGCGCGCGGCGGGCCCGGCTGGCGCCGGGGACGCGGGCGTCACCAGTCATCGCCCGAGGAGGGTGAGCGGGCTGCGGCGCGAGGCGGTCGCGGTGCTGGCGGGCGTCAGTGCGGACTACTACGCGCGCCTCGAGCAGGGGCGCGAACGCAACCCGTCCGGGCCGGTGCTGGACGCGGTCGGGCGCGCGCTGCGCCTGAACACCGATGGTGTCTGGCACACCTACCGCCTCGCCGGCCTCGTGCCGCGGGTGCCGGAGCACCGGCGCGACGACGTCTCCCCCGAACTCCTGCGGCTCATGGAAACCTTCCCCAGCGCGGTCGCGTACGTCACCAACCGGCGCCTCGACCTGCTGGCGACCAACGCACTCGCCGACGCGCTGTTGTCCCCCGTCGGCAAGCCGGCGAACATGGTGCGCACGCTGTTCCACGACCCGGCGGCGGGCGAGCTGTTCGTGGAGTGGAACGACATCGTGGCCGGCGCCGTCGACGCGTTGCGGCTCGCGAGCGGCTACGACCGCGAGGAGGTCGGCGAGCTCGTGGACGAGCTACTGGCCACGAACGAGGAATTCGCCGTTCTGTGTGGCGAAATCACGGCGTGAAGGGGTTCGCCGGGACGCGCAAGACGTTCCAGCACCCCGCCGTCGGCCGGATCGTGCTGGACTACCGGATGTTCGACGTGCGCGACGCGTCCGGCCAGTACCTACTGGTGGGCATCGCGGAACCGAACAGGGCGAGTGCCGACGCGCTGGCGTTGCTGGGGTCGTTGCACGCGGTGGCCGACCAACCGCGGTGAGCCCCGCCAGGGTGTGCCACTCCTAGGCAACGGCGTCCTTCCGGACGCGGTTCGCCGCGGGCACCCTCGAGGTCACGACGGTCCCCACGACCGCGCAGACCTCACGAGGAGTACGCATGAACGGCAAGATCGCGCTGATCACGGGCGCGAGCAGCGGCATCGGAGAGGCCACCGCGCTGCGCTTGGCCGCCGACGGTCACCACGTCGTCCTGGGGCGCCCGCCGCATCGACCGCCTCGCGGCGCTCACGGAGAAGATCCGCGCGAACGGCGGCGATGCCGACTTCCGGCACCTCGACGTGACCGGCCTGGAGAGCGTGCGGGCGTACGTGACGGCCGCGCACAAGCGCCACGGCCGGGTGGACGTGCTCGGGAACAACGCCGGCGTGATGCAGCTGTCCACTCTGGACAAGCTTCGCGTCGACGACTGGAACCGGATGATCGACGTGAACCTGCGCGGCACGCTGCACGGGATCGCCGCGGTGTTGCCGTTGATGGGCGAAACCGGGGGTCACATCGTGAACGTCGCGTCGACGTCCGGCCTGCGCGTGGACCCGACGGCGGCCGTGTACTGCGCGACGAATTTCGGGGTAAGGGCCCGTTCTGAGGGACTGCGCCAAGAGAACACGAATCTCCGCGTCACCATCGTCAGTCCGGGCTTCACGCACTCCGAGCTCGCCGATCAGGGCGGGGATCCAGAGACGCAGGTGGCGGCGCGCGCGGCGAGCGAGCAGCTGGGCATCCCGGCTTCGGCCGTTGCGGACGCCATCGCCTACGCCGTGAGCCAGCCGGCGGCGGTGGACGTGAACGAGATCGTGGTGCGGCCGACGGCCCAGACCGAGCCGGCACGAACGCGATCGGCGCGGCGGGTCCTGTCATGCCAGCCTTCGGCACGGCGGGTCCCGTCGCGCCACCGGAATCGCCGCCGGGCAGAATGTGGTGCCGCAGAACGGATCCGCGAGTCAGGCCAGTGAGGCGGCCAGCTCGTCCAGGAGGTCCATCTGCTCCTGCATGCCACCCTCCATACCGGAATCGATGATGGCGTCACGGACTTCGCGGCTGCCCGTCTCCACGAGGATCGACAGGCTGGTGCGGTCGCCGGAGCCGGCGAAGGTCGTGGTGGTGAGGGCGGCGTCCTCGTCGGACGCGCCGGGGGTTTCGTAGACCTCGCTGCTGACGATGCGTTCGTTGGGGACGATCTCGCGGTACTCGCCGTGGAACGCGACCTCGAAACCACCGTTGGCGTCGAGGACGTAGCGCCACCGGCCGCCGACGCGCAGGTCGATCTCAACGGACCGCATCGTGCCGCGGCGGCCCGCCCAAAAGCGTTTGACCAGCTCAGGCGTGGTCCACGCGCGGTAGACGAGGTGCCGTGGGGCGGCGAACTCGCGGGTGATCAGGATCTGGTCATCGGCCGGCAGCGTCACCTTCGCCGTGCCCGTTGTCGTCTCGGTCATGGTCGCTCTCCTCGCCCGTGGATCGGTCGTCGGTGCGTTCGAGTTCCTCCAGCACGGAGTCCAGCAGCTCGAACCGCTCCTCCCCGGAGCGCTCGAACTGGCGTACCCAGTCGTGGATCGGTTTCAGGGCGCGGCCGTTGAGCCGGTACAAGCGCTGACGTCCTTCGTCCCGGACGTCGACCGCGCCCACTTCGCGCAGCACGCGCAGGTGTTTCGACACCTGCGGCTGCCCCATGCCGAGCAGCCGGACGAGGTCGTTGACGGGGTACTCGCCACCGGCGAGCACATCGAGGATCTCCCGTCGCCGCGGTTCGGCCACGGCGTTGAACACGTCGGTCGTTGTCGCTGCTCGTGCCACGCCGACTATCATATTCCCATATGGGCATGCGTCAAGTGGACGCCGGGCGGGCGCGGACGTGGAACCGCTCCCCCTGTGGCCCGAAAAGGGCGAGAACCTCGCAGGGCACGTCGCCGGGGTTGCCGAACCAATGCGGAACGTGCGTGTCGAACTCCACGACTTCACCCGGCTTGAGGATCACGTCGTGCTCGCCGAGGATGAGCCGCAACTGTCCGGAAAGGACGTAGGCCCATTCGTACCCCTCGTGCACGCGCGGATCGGGGTCCGTGTCCGGCCAGTGCGGCGGGAAGATCTGCTTGTACGCGCGCAGCCCGCCGGGCCGGCGCGTGAGCGGGAAGAACGTGATGCCGTGGCGCACGAAGGAGTTCGCGTGCAGTCGCGGGTCGCTGGTCGGCGCGGTGCCGACCAGCTCGTCGAGCGGCACCTGATGGGCGCGCGCGAGGGCGAGCAGGAGCTCCAGCGTCGGCTTGCGCTGACCTGATTCGAGGCGCGAGAGCGTGCTCACCGAGATGCCGGTGGTCTCCGACAGCTGGGCGAGCGTGGCGTTGTTCTGCTGGCGGAGCGCGCGTAGCCGCGGGCCCACCGATTCGAGGACGCCGTCGACGTCCTGAAGTTCACCGTCCATGCCTCTATTTGCTACTTCGGCAAATTCATTTGTCAAGTCGGCGAGATCTCCGGATAGTCCGAAGGGAGGATCGAACTACAGGAGGATCAGGTGAAAGAGAACTACGACGTCGTGGTGGTTGGCGGCGGTGCCGCGGGCCTCAGCGGCGCGGTTGCGCTTGCGCGCTCACGGCGTTCCGTATTGGTGGTGGACGCCGGCGAGCCGCGCAACGCTCCGGCCGGCCACGTGCACAACTACCTCGCCCGCGAGAGCACACCGCCCGGCGAGCTGTTGGCGGCCGGGCGCGAAGAGGTCATCGGCTACGGGGGCGAGATCGTGGACGGCGCGGTGACCTCGGCCGTCGCACTGGACGGCGGTGGGTTCGTCGTGACCCTCGCCGATGGGAGGACCACGCGAGCGCGTCGCCTCCTGGTGGCGACGGGGCTCGTCGACGAGCTGCCGGACGTCCCGGGCGTCGCCGAGCGGTGGGGCCGCGACGTGCTGCACTGCCCGTACTGCCACGGCTGGGAGGCACGCGACCAGGCGATCGGCGTGCTGGCGACGAACCCGATGGCCGTCCACCAGGCGCTGATGTGGCGGCAGCTGTCGGACGACGTCGTCGTTTTCCGGCACACGGCTGCCTTCGACGAGGAGCAGCTGGCGCAGCTGACCGCGCGCGGGATCCGGGTCGTCGACGGCGAGGTGGCGGCGCTGCGCGTGGAGGGAGACGAGCTCACCGGCGTCGTGCTGCGCTCGGGAGAAGTCGTCGCCCGAGAGGCTGTGGTGGTCGCGCCGCGGTTCACGGCGCGGGCCGACGTGCTCGTGTCCCTGGGGCTGGAGCCGGTGGAGCTCGAGGTCGACGGGCACGTGATCGGCAGTTCGGTGCCGGCCGACGCGAACGGCGCCACCTCGGTGCCCGGGGTCTGGGTGGCCGGGAACGTGACCGACATGAAGTCGCAAGTTGTCGTGTCCGCGGCGGCCGGGCTGACTGCCGGCGCGGTGATCAACGGCGATCTCGTGGCCGAGGACGTACGACGGGCGCGGGAGCCTTTCGCGCACGAACTGGAACGACAGGTCGCCGCGCTGGTCGGCGGCTCGACGAAGCACGGGGTGTGACGATGGCTGAGCAGCACGAAGACGTCCCGTTCGACCAGGATTCCTGGGACGAGCGGTACCGGTCGAAGCCCGCGATCTGGAGCGGGCGGCCCAACGCGCAGCTCGTGACGGAGGCCGCCGACCTGCGCCCCGGCAGCGCGCTCGACGCCGGCTCCGGCGAAGGCGGCGACGCGGTGTGGCTCGCGCAGAACGGCTGGCGCGTGACGGCGGCGGACTTCGCGGCCACCGCCCTCGACCGGGGTGCGGCGCAGGCGGCCGAGCTGGGCGTGGGCGACCGGATCCGGTGGCTGACGACCGACCTCACGACCTGGGTGCCGGACGAGAAGTACGACCTCGTCACGTCGCACTTCCTGCACCTGCCGACCGCCCAGCGCGTCCCGATCTTCGCGCGGCTCGCGGACGCGGTGGCTCCGGGCGGGACGTTGCTCATCGTCGGCCACCACCCGACGGACGTGGAGGGCGCTGCGCACCGGCCGAACGTGCCGGACATGTTCTTCCTGGCGGAGGACGTGGCTGCGACGCTGGACGAGTCGTGGGAGTCCGTGGTCACCGACGCACGGGAGCGGGCGCACGAGATCGACGGGCACGAAGTGTCCATTCGCGACACCGTGCTGGTGGCGCGGAAGCGGTGAATCCCTGGGCCGGGTACCGATTGCCGGTCGGTGGCGACGGGTGTCCGGCCGGGACTCTCACCGGTGGATGTCGGTTGTCGCCGTTCAGTGGCGACGGGTCGCGCTGTTCGCCGTTCGGTGGCGACCACGTTCACCATTGAGTGGCGAATGGCTGGTGGGCGAGCGAAAAAGCGGCGCCGCGTGGGGGCGGCCGGGTTAGCCTGGGCGACATGGCGACTTGGGAAGACGTGGCGCGACTGGGGGCGCAGCTGCCGGGGACGGAGCTCGTCGTCAAGAGGGATACGCGGTCGTGGGGCGTGAAGGGCAAGGCGTACGCATGGGAGCGACCCTTGCGCAAGACCGACTTGGACGCGCTCGGGGACGCGGCGCCGGAGGGTGACGTGCTGGCGGTTCGGGTTCCGGATGCTGGGGCGAAGGAGGCGTTGCTGGCGGACGAGCCGGGCGTTTTCTTCACCACGCCGCACTTCGACGGCTACCCGGCCGTGCTCGTACGGCTGGCCGAGATCGATCTGCCGACGCTCGAAGAGGCGCTCGTCGAAGGGTGGCTCTGCCGGGTACCGAAGATGGTCGGGAAGCAGTACCTGGAGGAGCGCGGCACCGAGTGACATTATCCAGCTCTCCTTAAGGATTCGGTTCCCAAGATCTTTCCTTTGTCCTGCCGATCGGGAAGCCGAGCAGGCGCAGAGTCGGCTGGCACATGCCGCCGGGCGAGGCGGAGCTCGCGGGCGAAGTACGGGAACTGCGCCGGCGCCCGCGGCGGCCGGGTCGCCGGTGCCGGTGGCGCCGTATGTGGATATGGGGGCGTGGCCGACGCCCGTGCTCTCGACGATGTCGTCGAAGGGTGGGGTGAAGGGGTTCACGCTCGGGTTCGTGACGGGCGCCGGATGCAGGGCCAGCTGGTTCAACGCGTACGACCCGCGGTCGGCGTGGCAGGCGAGTGAAATCGCGAAGATCCGGTCGGGCGGGGGTGATGTGAAGGTGTCCTTCGGGGGTGCGTCGGGGATCGAACTGGCGCAGGCGTGCAGCAGTGTGTCGTCGCTCGCGGCGAGTATGACGCGGTGGCGAAGGCGTACGGCCTCAAGTACATCGACATCGACATCGAGGCTGCGGCGGTCGCGGACACGGCGTCGATCCAGCGGCGGTCGCAGGCGCTCAAGACGGTGCAGAACAACAACCCCGGCCTGAAGATCTCGCTGACGCTGCCGGTGCTGCCCAACGGGCTCGACAGCAACGGTCTCGGTGTCGTCAACGCCGCCAAGGCCGCGGGCGTGGACTTGGACCTGGTCAACGTCATGGCCATGGACTACTACCAGGGCGCGGGCGACCAAGGGGCGAAGAGGAAGCCGGCCGCGACTCGAACGCTTGCAACGGCGCACTTTACCGCTGCACCAACGTTTCCCAGCAGCCCTACGAGTTATCGAAGGCCTTCTCCGGCTACAACGGCTGACCGGAGGCCCGGCCTGGGTGTCCACGGAGGACGTCCAGGCCGGGTTACGCCGTCAGGGCAGGTAGTACATCGGGTTCGGCAGCTTCACCGGGTG
This sequence comes from Amycolatopsis sp. NPDC023774, assembly GCF_040639695.1. Lineage (NCBI taxonomy): Bacteria > Bacillati > Actinomycetota > Actinomycetes > Pseudonocardiales > Pseudonocardiaceae > Amycolatopsis > Amycolatopsis sp. NPDC023774. The sequence goes on along the minus strand of NZ_JBFAAJ010000012.1, from coordinate 152,737 downwards.
CTCTGCGTAGCCGCCCTCGAGGTCGCTGAACTGGTCCCCGAGGTTCAGCACGATGTGGGCACCCGTCGCCTGAATGTGGGCGCGGGTGCCCGACTTGTACTGGATCGTAGTGCAGGTCAGGCCGCACGGCAGGTAGTCCGGCGCCGTGCCGGCCGGCTTGAAGAACGCGTCCGCCGGGGCCGGGTAGCCCTCGTTGGCCAGGTTCTTCAGCGACTGCGGGCCCTGCGGGGTGCTGCGGCCCGTCAGAAAGTAGATCTTCACGCCACGCTGGGCGGCCCAGTTCGCCAGTTCCAGCACGGGCTTGTTGGCCACGAACGTGCCGTTGTCGATCGCCTGCTGCTGCTTGACCGGGTCGAACCCGAAGTCGTTGTCGGCCTCCCAGCCGTAGGTGACCTCGGACGTGTCGTCGACGTCGAGCACGATCGCCGGGTCCTTCACCTTGCCGAGCTTCTGCGTGAGGTAGCGCTTCGCGTCGGCCACGACGCGTTTGGTGTCGGTGACGAACCGGCTCGAGTCGGAGTAGTGGTGCTTGCCCGACGCGTCGAGGTAGTCGCCGTAGTAGGCCTTCACGTCGTTCTTGACCTGGCCGATGTTCGCCGGCTCCCGGCCGTGAGCGGCGGTCACGTCGTCGGAGCCGGCCAGCGCGGTCGCACCACCCGCGACGGTGGCGCCGATCGCCGCGGCGGCGGCGAGCTTGAGCAGGGCGGGAAAACGGGACACGGCGACCCCTCCGATGTCTGGGTGAACTTCCGGTTAAGTGCGCCCGAAATCTACGCCAACAGAAGCGTCCGGAGAACCCTCCGAAGGGATGCGTTCAGCGCGGCAGACGAAGGCCACCGGCGACCGGCCGATGCGCGTGAGCACCACAGTGGACTCAGCGCTACCGCGCGGTTTCAGACGGCGACGCAAGGCGTCCGGGTCGATGTCCAGACCGCGGACGAGAATTTCCAGGCGGCCGACGTCGTGGCGTTTCAGTGTGGCGCGCAGGGCTTTCTCGCTGTACGGGCCGTGTCCCAGCACGCGGAAGGCGCGGACGCCCGGCGGCGGGGTGTCACCCGTGAGGTAGGCGATGCGTTCGTCCAGTTGCCACAGGCCGTGGCGCGCCGCGTAGTGGCGGACGAGCCCGGCGCGGACGACGGCGCCGTCCGGGTCGATCAGCCACTCCCCCGGCGGCGAACCAGGCAGGTCGTCCGGTTCGGTGTCGGTGACCGTCCACTGGGTACCGTCCGAACGCAACACCGTGGCGCGCCGGGAGACGCCGGTCTCCAAGCCACGCCAGAGACAGGCTTCGCGAACCTGACCGTCGAGGGAGACCAGCTCCACTTCCTCGGCCCACGGTGCGATGGCGAAATCGAGGCCCGGTGCGCACTTCACCGACAAGGCGCGTCCGGTATAAGCGTCGACGAGCTCGTCCAGCGGCGGCAGGAAGTCCGCCGGTTTCCACGTGCGTCGCCCGGCCGAGTCGCGACGGGCCGGGTCGGCGACCACGACCGTCTCCCGGCTGACGGGGCGCAGAGCGTCGGCCTGCACCACGCCGACCGAAACCGAAGCGGCGGAGGCATTGTGCCGCGCCATCTCCAGCCGCACGCGGTCCACATCGGACCCCAGCGCCCGCGACGCGACCCGCGCCAGCTCGACCAAGTCGGCGCCGACGGAACACGTCACGTCGTGCACAGCGCGGCCGGCCAACCGGGAAGCCCGGTGCCGCGCCACCGCCGTCGCGCTCGCCTGTTGCAGAGCGTCGCCGGTGAGCAGCCACGAGTCGGCGTCCGCGAGCTTCAGAGTCGCCTTCTGCCGCAGCACCACCGTTTCCAGCACCGCCGCGGCGAACCGCTCCCCTACCGAGCGCCGCGCCGCGGCGACGTCGGTGATGCGGGAGGCGTCCGTCAGCGGCAGGGCCGCGCAGTCGGCGAGCGCCGCCCGTCCCGCGGCGGAACACAGGAAGGCGACGTCGTCGAGCGAGAAACCGTAGGCCAACTCAGGAAGGCCGCTTGGTCCCGGTGATCATCACGTTGTAGAAGAGCTCGCGCGGCAGCACCTTCGAAAGCACCTTCTTGTCCAAAGCGGACAACCGCAGCCACAAGTGGTAGGCGAACAGGCGCCACCGCACCGTGAGCTTCTCCTGAGGCACCGCGGCCTCGAACGTCCGGATCGGCCACCCGGCCAATGCGGCCGAGAACTCGTCGGTCACCGCGCGCACGTCCTGCGCACCGGCGCCCCGCGCCATCCCCTCGAGCTCCGACGGGTCGAAGGTGTGGATGTCCACCACGGCTTCCAAGGCCGCCGCACGCGACGATTCGTCCAGTTCGGACTGCGGGCGCCGCCAGCCGTTCAACGCGGGCAGCTTCGTGACCCGCGTGGTGAGGTACCAGGTGATCTGGCCCAGCTTGCGCGCGTAGAAGTCGCCGACCTTGGTCGGCTCACCCGCGAAGACGAACCGCCCACCGGGCTTCAGCACGCGCAGCACCTCGCCGAACGCCTGGCGCACGTCCGGGATGTGGTGCAGCACGGCGTGCCCCACCACGAGGTCGAAGGTGTTGTCCTCGTAAGGGATCCGCTCCGCGTCGGCCACTCGGCCGTCGACGTCGAGGCCCAGCTTCTCCGCGTTGCGCAGCGCCACCTGCACCATGCCCGGCGAGAGGTCCGTGACCGAACCCTTCTTCGCGACGCCGCCCTGCATGAGGTTCAGCAGGAAGAACCCGGTGCCGCTGCCCAGCTCCATCGCGTGGGTGTAGGGCTGGCCGTCTTCACCCGCGACCGCGTTGAACACGTCGGTGGCGTAGGAGATGCAGCGCTCGTCGTACGAGATCGACCACTTCTCGTCGTACGTCCCGGCTTCCCAGTCGTGGTAGAGCACGTTGGCGAGCTTCGGGTCGTCGTAGGCCGCCTTGACCTCGTCGGCCGTGGCGTGCGGGTTCGGGGCCGGGTCGGTCACAGCCGTCACTTCCCCTCGAAAGTGGCCTTGCCGGGGCCGTTCTCGACGAAGGACTTCATGCCGTTCTTCTGGTCCTCGGTGGCCCACAGCGCCGTGAACAGCTGCGTCTCGATCTTCAGGCCGGTGGCCAGGTCGACGTCGAGGCCCGAGTCGATGGCGGTCTTCGCGGCCTTGAGCGCCACGGCCGGGCCGTTCACGAACTGCGCGGCCCACTTGTGCGCGGCGGCGTAGACGTCGTCCGGCGCGACGACCTCGTCGACGATGCCGAGCTTCAGCGCTTCGTCGGCCTTGACGAACCGGCCGGTGTAGATGAGGTCCTTGGCCTTGCTCGGGCCGATCAGGCGCGAAAGCCGCTGCGTACCGCCGGCGCCCGGGATGATGCCGAGCTGGATCTCCGGCTGGCCGACCTTCACGTTGTCGCCCGCCACGCGCCAGTCGGCGGTGAGCGCCAGCTCCAGGCCGCCGCCGAGGGCGTAGCCGGTGATGGCGGCGACGACCGGCTTCGGGATGGCCGCGACGAGCGAGCACGCCGCGGTGAGCTCGGCCCCGAACTTCGAGATCTGCGGGTAGGTGCGGTCGGCCATCTCCTTGATGTCCGCGCCGCCGGCGAAGGTCTTCTCGCCGCCGTAGAGGATCACCGCACGCACGTCTTCACGGTTCGAAGCCTCGCGCGCGGCCTCAGCCAGCTCGGTCTGCAGCTGGTTGTTGATCGCGTTGACCGGCGGCCGGTTCAGGCGGATCGTGCCGACGCCGTTCTCGACCTCGAGGTTTACGAACTCTCCCACGCGACTTCCTCCTCGTTGACGGATGCCGGCAGGCTACCGGCCGGTACGCCCGAACTTACCGGCGCCGGGCGAAGAACCGCTCGCCCGAACGCTGCAGCACCAGGTCCTGATCGAAGGTCTTCGACAGGTTCTCACTCGTGATCACGTCGTCCATCAGGCCCGAGACCACGGCGTGCCCGTCGCGCAGCAGCAACGCGTGGGTGAAGCCCGGCGGGATCTCCTCGACGTGGTGGGTGACGAGGACCATGGCCGGCGCGTCCGGGTCCATCGCGAGGTCGGACAGCCGCGCCACGAGGTCCTCGCGCCCGCCCAGGTCCAGACCCGCCGCCGGCTCGTCGAGCAGCAGCAGCTCCGGGTCGGTCATCAGCGAACGCGCGATCAGCACGCGCTTGCGCTCGCCTTCCGACAGCGTGCCGAACGTGCGCTTCGCCATGTGCGCGATGCCGAGCGTGCCCAGCAGCTCGGCGGCGCGGTTGAGGTCGAGGCTGTCGTAGGCCTCGCGCCAGCGGCCCATCACGGCGTAGCCGGCGCTCACCACCACGTCTTCCACGCGCTCGTCGCCGGGGATGCGCTGGGCGATGGCGGCGGAGGTGAACCCGATGCGGGGGCGCAGGTCGAAGATGTTCACGCGGCCGATGCGGTCGCCGAGCAGGTCGACGGTGCCGGCCGTGGGGTGCAGTTCCGCGGCGGCCAGCCGCAGCAGGGTCGTCTTGCCCGCGCCGTTGGGCCCGAGCACGACCCACCGTTCGTCGAGTTCGACGCTCCAGTCGAGGTCCGCGAGAAGGTCGTTTCCGCTGCGGCGGACGCCGACACCGGACATCCGCACCACGAGGTCGTTTAGGTCGCTGGGCAGGATCGGCTCGCTCACGAGCCCATTGTGGCCGTCCACGCGCGCGCGTCCGCACCCGCCCGGGGTTGACAACGCACCCACGCGCGTGTGACCCCGCGACGGCGTCCAGCGGATGGGACGAAGCAGCGTACAAACCGCGGGCTGTGGCACGATCGGTGCCGTGTCCAGGTCCGCGTCCGCCGCCGTCCCCGCAGCCCGGGGCTCGTTCTGGCGCCGGCGCACGATCGACCTGCTCCTCGTGGCCTCGTGCGGGTGTACGCGAGCGCGGCGCGCCTGCTGAACCGCGGGTTTCGTGCCGCGCTGCGCCGTTTTGCCAGCCGTCACGACTGCTTGAGGAGCACCCGCGTTGACCACGTCGATCACCCGTCCCGACTTCGAGATCCACCCCCGTCTGACCGATCCCCTGCTGGCGCGGCTGCTGCAGCCCGAACGCCTGCTGTGGACGCCGCGTGAGCTGGCCGACCTCACCAAGACCGTGACCACCGAACTCGCCTCCAGCCTGCGCGAGGTGTTGCGCTTCGACGAGGAGAGCCGCTGGTGGGCGCGGCTCGCGCTCACCGACGGGCTGGAGCTGTGGCTGCTGTCGTGGCTGCCCGGCCAGCAGACGAAGCCCCACGACCACGGCGGCGCGGCCGGCTCGTTCACCGTGCTGCACGGCGAGCTGGGCGAGAAATACCGCTATCCCGGCGGCCCGATCCGGCGCCGCACGCACAAGGCGGGCGAGGGCCTCGGCTTCGGCGCCGGACGCGCGCACCAGGTCACCGGCCTCGGTGACGAGCCGGCCGCGAGCGTCCACGCGTACTCGCCGCCGCTGGTGCCCACGCGCGAATTCGCGACGCTGGCCGACGTGCCCGGCGAAATCCCGCCGCTGCCGGTCATACTCGGCCGATGAGCTCGATCGACGACTTCCTCGCCGGCGCCCGGTCCTCCCTGGACCGGGTTCGGCCGGCTCGCGCGGCCGCACTGCAGGCCGAAGGCGCGCTGATCGTGGACATCCGGCCGCACGCCAACCGCGCCGCCGAGGGCGAGATCCCCGGCGCCGTGGTCGTCGAGCGGATCCACCTGGAGTGGCGGCTCGCCCCGGACAGCGAGTGGCGGCTGCCGGGTGTGACCACCGCCACGACAGCGATCGTCGTGTGCAACGAGGGCTACTCGTCGAGCCTGGCCGCGGCGGATCTGCAGCGGTTGGGGTTGAAGAACGCTACGGATCTCGCGGGTGGGTTCCGGGCGTGGGCGGCAGAGGGGTTGCCTGTGGTGGAGGGTGGGTCCCCGGCGGTGCCGTGACGGCGGTTCCGGTCGGCTCCGGCCTGGTCTGCAACAGCAGTGGTGACACCGCGAAGCCGTGCCGTTCGTAGGCCGGCACGGCTCGCTCCGACGAATGCACGGTGACGCGCTCCAAGCCGAGTTCCGCGGCCAGGCGCAGGGTCGCGTCGATCAGCAGCCCACCCAGCCCGCCGTCGCGGGCCTCCGGCACCACGTACACGCACTGCACGTCGCCCGAGGCCCGCGAGAACGCGAGTGGAGTCGGCACCCGCGCCGTGATCGCGAGGAACGCCATCCCGACCACGGCGCCTGCACGCACCAGGACCAGGCACCGGTGCGTGGCCGCGTTGTCCCGCGCCCACGCCGCGAACTCGCGCACGAACGCGGCCCGCTCCTCGTCGGGCAGGCCGTCCCGCTCCGCCACCCACCGCCACCGCAACCGGGCGACGGCCTCGAACTCGGCGGGACGCGCCGGGCGGACCTCGATGTCCGCCACCGTCAGGCGAGGACCACGCGGGCCAGCTCCGCCGGGCTCGCCAGCAGCGGGTGTTTCGGCAGCACCCGCACCGTGTAGCCCACCGAGCCGGCACGGGGCAGGCGCAGTGAGGCGGAGAACGCGCCGATGCCGTCGCCGCGCATGGGGACCGTGACCGTGTCGGTGAGCTCGTCGCCCTCGCCGACCTGCCCGACGACAACCTGGATGTCCACTTCGGACGGGTCGAGGCCGGCGAGGTCGATGCGGGCGCGAACGGTGACCTCGGTGCCGACGACAAGCCGGGCGGAGTGGTCGTAGAGCAGCTCCGAGTCGAAGATCCGCACGCGGGGCCACGACACCTCGAGCTTGGTGCGGTAGTCGGCCAGCGACAGCGCGCCGGCGTACCCGTCGCCGATGGCGGCGGCGACCATGCGCGACGCGGGCAGGTAGCCGGAGTCCACGTACTCGCGGACCATGCGCGACGCCTGCACCCGCGGGCCGAGCGTCTCCAAGGTGTGCCAGACCATGGACAGCCAGCCGGAGGGGACGCCCGAGGAATCCGTGTCGTAGTAGAGCGGCGCGATCTGCTGGCCGAGCAAGTCGTAGAGCGCGGCGGCCTCGAGGTCGTCGCGGCGCAGCGGGTCGGTGACGCCGTCGGCGGTGGGGATGGCCCAGCCGTTGGAGCCGTCGTAGCACTCGTCCCACCAGCCGTCGCGGATGGAGAGGTTCAGGCCGCCGTTGAGCGCCGACTTCATGCCCGACGTGCCGCACGCCTCCAGCGGTCGCACGGGGTTGTTGAGCCACACGTCGCAGCCGCGGTAGAGGTAGCGGGCCATGGACATGTCGTAGTCGGGCAGGAAGACGATCCGGTGGCGCACGGCGGGGTCGTCCACGAACCGCACGATCTGCTGGATGAGCTGCTTGCCGTTCTCATCGGCGGGGTGCGACTTGCCGCCGATCACGATCTGGATCGGGCGCTTCTCGTCCAGCAGCAGAGCGCGCAGGCGGTCGGGGTCGCGCAGCATGAGCGTGAGGCGCTTGTACGTGGGCACGCGGCGGGCGAAGCCGACGGTCAGCACATCGGGGTCGAAGACCCCGTCGGTCCAGCCCAGCTCCAGCGCCGAAGCGCCACGCTGCATCCACGCCGCCCGCACACGCCGGCGCACCTCGGCCACGAGCTTCTCCCGCAGCTCGCGGCGCAGCTGCCACAGCTGCTGGTCGGTGACGCCGTCACGCAGCGAGCTGCTCGGCGTGCGGCCCTCGTGGCCGAACTCGTCGTGGTTGCCGCCCAGCAGCGCGCTCAGCTCGCGCGCGACCCACGTGGGCCCGTGCACGCCGTTGGTGATGGACGAAACCGGCACCTCGTCGTCGTCGAAGCCGGGCCACAGGCGGGAGAACATGCGGCGGGTGACGCGGCCGTGCAGCTCGGAGACGCCGTTGGCGCGCTGGGCGAGCCGCAGTCCCATGTGGGCCATGTTGAACAAGCCGGGGTTGTCCTCCGCGCCGAGCTGCAGCACGCGGCGCACGTCGATGTCGGGCACCAGCCGGCCGTCGGAGAAGTAGCGCTGCACGAGGTCGACGGGGAACCGGTCGATGCCGGCGCTCACCGGCGTGTGGGTGGTGAACACCGTGCCCGCGCGCACGGCCGGGAGCGCCTCGTCGAAGCCGAGGCGGTCGGCCTGGATGATCTCGCGGGCGCGCTCGAGGCCGAGGAACCCGGCGTGGCCCTCGTTGGTGTGGAAGACGTTCGGCTGCGGGTGGCCGGTGAGCTCGCAGAACTTCCGCACGGCCCGGAAGCCGCCGATGCCGGCGAGGATCTCCTGGCGGATGCGGTGGTCGGCGTCGCCGCCGTACAGCCGGTCGGTGACGGGGCGCAGGTTCTCGTCGTTGGCCTCGATGTCGGTGTCGAGCAGCAGCAACGGGATGCGGCCCACGCGAGCGCGCCAGATCTGCGCGTGCAGCGTGCGCCCGCCGGGCATGGCGACCTCGACGAGCACCGCCTGCCCGCCGTCGGTCACCAGCTCCAGCGGGAACGCGTTGGGGTCGATCACCGGGTAGTGCTCGACCTGCCACCCGTCGAGCGACAGGCTCTGGCGGAAGTAGCCCGACCGGTAGAGCAACCCCACACCGACCATCGGCACGCCGAGGTCCGAAGCCGCCTTCAGGTGGTCACCCGCGAGCACGCCCAGGCCGCCCGAGTAGTTCGGCAAGGCCTCGGTGACGCCGAACTCCATCGAGAAGTACGCGACGGCCGCGGGCAGGCCCTCGTCGGTGCGCCGCTGGTACCAGCGCGGTTCGGTGAGGTACTGCTCCAGCCCCGCCGCGGCTTCGTGGGTGCGGCGCAGGAAGTCCTCGTCCACGGCCAGCTCTTCGAGCCGCTCCGGTGGCAGCGCGGTGAGCATCCGCAACGGGTCGCGGATGGCGTTGAAGAGCTCGGCGTCCATCGACGCGAACAGGTCGCGGGTCGGTGGGTGCCACGTCCAGCGCAGATTCGTCGCGAGCGCGCCAAGGCCCGCGAGCGATTCCGGCAGGCTGGCTCGGACGGTGAACCGGCGGACAGCACGCATGGTCAGCGACCATATCGGGCCCGGGGGCGGTGCGCGCATGGCCCGTTCGGGGATAACGCTCACATCGGGCACACCCGCTTAGTAGGGTCCCGGGCGTGATGAGGCGAGGGGGAGCGCTGCTGGTGCTCGCGGTGGTGGCGGCGCTGGGCGCGGCGGCGTGCGGTGACAGCTCGGCCGGGCCGGTGACGCCCGGGGCCGGCAACGTCGCGGGCCTGCCCGTGACCCACTTCGACAGCGGCCTGAAGCGCGGCGCGCCGAAGCCGGGCCTGAACGTGAAGAATGCCGAGGGCGGCCAGGACGACCAGCTGGCCACCGCCGCGATCGCCGACGTCGAGGCCTACTGGGGCGAGGCGCTGCCGACCGACTTCGGGCAGGATTTCAAGCCCGTGACGTCGCTGCTGTCCTACGACTCGCGCACCGACACGGAGCAGACGGCGTGCGGCAGCGTGAAGAAGCTCGTCAACGCCTTCTACTGCTCGGCCGACGACTCGGTGGCGTGGGACCGCGGCGTGCTGCTGCCGATGCTGCGCCAGCGCTTCGGGCCGATGTCGGTGGTCACCGTGCTGGCGCACGAGTTCGGCCACGCGATCCAGTACCGGCTCGGGCCGAAGGCCGGCATCACGAAGAGCACGCCGAGCGTGGTGAAGGAGCAGCAGGCCGACTGCTTCGCAGGCAGTTACTTCCGCTGGGTCGCCGAGGGCAAGAGCAAGTACTACCAGGTGTCCACGGCCGAGGGCCTGGACCAGATCATGGCCGCGCTGTTTTTCATCCGCGACCAGGCCGGCACCGGCGCCACCGACCGGCAGGCGCACGGCACGGCCTTCGACCGGACGTTCGCGTTCCAGTCCGGGTTCGAGAAGGGCCCGAAGGAGTGCGCGGGCATGAACGCGCAGAACGTGCAGGCGCGGCTCACGGAGCGGCCGTTCGACAGCTTGGACACCGGCAAGGGCGACGCGAAGATCTCCGAGCAGACGCTGACGCTGCTGAAGGCGAGCCTCGATGCGGCGTTCGGTGGCGCGGGGGTGAAGGCGCCGACGATCGTGCCGGGCGGCGGCAGCTGCCCGGGGGGGCCGTCGACCCCGCCCGCGTCCTACTGCCCCGCGGACAACACGGTGAACATCGACGTTTCGCGGCTCACGGCGCTGGCGCAGCCGGTGGACGAGGAAGCCGAGGCGTCCGGGCAGCAGAGCACGGGGCTGGGCGACTTCGCAGCGTTCGCGGAGGTGGCGTCGCGCTACGCGACGGGGATCCAGAAGGGCGTGGGGGCGTCGCTGGACAACCCGAACGCCGGGCTGCGGACTTCGTGTCTGGTGGGGGCTTGGGCGGCGTTCACGAACCGGCCCGGCTCGCTGCGCCTGTCCGCCGGCGACCTCGACGAGGCGATCGCGGACCTGCTGCGTCCGGAGGGCCTGGTGTCGGCGGACGTGAACGGCAAGCGGCCGGACAGCGGTTTCGACCGGGTCGAGTCGCTGCGACGGGGGTACCTCGAGGGTTCCGCGGTCTGCTCGAAGCAGTACGGCTGAGCATCCGGAGGCGGGTTTTCCACGCAGGCTGGAAATCAGCGTGAACGGAGTTTCCCGGCCTGCTGGAAACGCGCCTGGCGGGTCAGAACCCGACGAAAGCCCCCGATCGTGGATCGGGGGCCTTCGTGGTGGAACGGCTCAGAACAGGGCGCTCGCCAGGTCGCGGCGGGCCTTCATCACGCGCTCGTCGGCCGGGTCGAAGAGGTCGAACAGCGCGACCAGGTGTTCGCGGACGCGGTTGCGGTCGTCTCCGGCGGTGCGGCGGACGGCGTCGATCAGGCGGGTGAACGCGGCGTCCACGTCCTGCTCCGCGATCTCCAGGTCTGCGGCCGCAAGCTGGGCGTCGAGGTTCGACGGGTCGGCGTCGGCCTTGGTGCGGGCATCCGGGTCGGCCGCTTCGGCGCGGGCGGTGAACTTGACCTGGGCCAGGGCGTTCTTGGCCAGCTCATTGGCGGGCTCGGCGTCGAGGATGCGCTCGTAGGCGGCCTGCGCGGCAGCGAAGTCGCCCCGCTCGAAGGCTTCCTCGGCCTCGGTGAAGCGCGGGTCCTCGGGCTCCTCGATCGGGCCGCGGACCTCCTCGGCGGCACGGATGCCGGGGAGCTTGTCGCGTAGGGCGTCGAGCAGCGCGTTCAGCCACTTGCGGATCTCGGGCTCCGGCAGGGCGCCGGAGAACGCGTCCACGGGCTGGCCGCCGCCGATCGCGACGACGGTCGGGATCGACTGGGCACCGAACAGCTGCGCGATGCGAGGGTTGGCGTCGACGTCGACGCGGGCGAGCACCCACGCACCGGCCGCTTCGGTGGCGAGGCGCTCCAGCACGGGGCTGAGCTGCTTGCACGGGCCGCACCAGTCGGCCCACAGGTCCACGAGCACCAGCTGGTTGAGCGAGCGCTCGACGACGTCGGTCTGGAATGTGGCTTCCGTCACATCCATGATGACGTCCGACGGCGGCGCGCCGCCTCCGGCCGGCGCCGCACCCGCGGGCGGCGCGGGGGGCTGGCTCCGGGACGCTTCGGCCCGGGCCTTGAGCGCGGACAGGTCGACCGCGCCGGACAGTGCGGCGGACATGGCCGCTGAGTTCGCTGCAGATCCGCGTGGGTGTGTCACGCCCTCCATCCTGGCACGGAGCGGGGGGACATTTCACCGCCGGTGCCCGGGTGGCGCGCCCGCGTCGCGATTGGCAGGAGCGCCCGGCTCGTGCATGCTCACGGCGGATGGATCAGGGAGGCCGTGATGTTGAGCCGGCGCAACGCCACCGTGGCGGTGGCCGTCGGGGTGGGCGTGGCGTGGGTCGTGGCGATCACGGTGCTCATCGCGAACCAGCCGGACCCGGGCGCCCCCTCGCCCGTCGCCCTGCGTGACTCGCTGCGCAGCGCCCTCGTCGCCCGCGACTCCGGCGCGCTCGAAGGTCTGCTCGACTACCCGGGCTCGGGCGCCTCCGACTTCGCCGACGACTACGTGGCCGTGCTCGGCGAAGAGGACGTGCGCGACATAGCCGTGCGGCTCGTCCCCGACGACCACTCCCCGACGCGCGCGGTGGTCAGCGGGGTGACCCACGGGTCGCGGTTCACCTACTCCCTGGCGGTGACCAGGGAGGAAGGCCGGTGGACCGTGGCGTTCACCCCGCCGCTGCCGTAGGCGCTCAGTCCTCGCGCAGGTGCGCTTCCACGCGATCGACCTTCGCGGTGAGCTGGCCCGTGTCGTAGCCCGGGCGGATGTCGGCCTTGAGGACGAGGCCGACGCGCGCCGAGCCCTGCCCCGCGGCTTGCACGGCCTGCTTCACGACGGCCATCACCTCGTCCCACTCGCCCTCGACGTTCGTGAACATCGCGTTGGTGGAATTCGGCAGCCCGCTGTCGCGGACGACCTTCACGGCGCGGGAGACGGCCTCGCTCACGCCGGCGTCCGGGTCGCCGCCGGAGGGGCTCACGCTGAACGCGACGATCATGTCGGGATCCTTTCGTCAGGGGAAAACAAAGGCGGCCCGAGCAGGGCGATCGCCGTCTTCCGGGTACCCGCTGATAACTTCGTTTGTCATGAACCGACCGCTGCCGTTCGACCCGATCGCCCGTGCGGCCGAGCTCTGGGAGGACCGGATCGGTCCCGCCGGAACCATGGCCGCGGTCACCGGTCTGATGCGGGTGCAACAGATCATCCAGTCGGCGGTCGACGGCTCGCTCAAGCCACACGGCCTCACGTTCGCGCGCTACGAGGCGCTCGTGCTGCTCACCTTCGCCCGCAACTCGCGGCTGCCGATGCGGGTGATGGGTGAACGGCTGCAGTTGCACCCCACCAGTGTCACCAACATAGTGGACCGCCTCGAGCGCGACGGGCTCGTGAAGCGCGTGCCGCACCCCACCGACCGCCGCACCACGCTGGTCGAGATCACCGACGACGGCCGTGCGCGCCGCGAAGCCGCGACGGCCGCGGTGACGGGCATCGACTTCGGACTCACGGGGCTCACCGAGCGGCAGGTCGAGCAGCTCACCGACCTGCTCACCAAGGTCCGCCGCTCGTCGGGCGACTTCACCGAATAACGCCGAAACCGCGCGAGCCGGGCAAACGCGAAACGGGCCCGCACGACACGAGTCGTCCGGGCCCGTCGAAAGCGGGGAACTCAGGCGTTCACGGTCTCCGGCACGCGGGACTCGAACAGGCCGACCCCGCCGTGGGTGAGGCGCTGCGGGCCGTCGAGGCGGCCGTTGCGCAGGGCCCACTTCTCGAAGATCCAGGTGAACAGCGGCGGGATGCTGGACAGCAGCGCGAGCACCAGGGTCTTCGGGCGCCAGCCGAGCGGCTTGGCGACGGACAGGGAGACCACGACGTAGAGCACGAAGATCACGCCGTGGACCATGCCGATGACGGGCACGCCGCCCTCACCGGAGGAGTGCACGACGTACTTGAGAAACATCCCGATCAGCAACGCGGCCCAGGACAGGGCTTCGGCGACTGCGGCCACGCGGAACACGAGAGCGGCCTTGCTGGACACGACTTCCTCCTGTGCGTCACACGGGTGCGTGCTGCCTGCACACACAAAAACGCGTCCGGCGCACTGTCCAAGGGGGACTACCCGCTTGACGTCAACAGCACTGTCGGACGCGTATGACACCAGTGTGAGGCGTGATGACCCTCACCGAAACACCGGGGCCCGTGACTATCCTCACGACCCCCGCCAGATATGGTCTGGACCACCGTGGGAAACGGCGGGGAAATGCCCGGAAAACCGTGAAGGCCCCTTCCCGGCCTCGCATTCCGGGAAAGAGCCCTCACGGATAGTTCTCAATCGGACACTAACCGGCACAAGGTGACGGCGGTGCCGACGAAGGTGATGTTGCCCACGTGGCCTGCGCGGCATCGGCGGTCAGCGTGAAGTCCAGTGTGGTCCCGCGCCGCAGCTGCTCGACGCTCACGTAGGACTTGTCGGATGGCCGCGCCTGCCGCCCGTCGCCCACCTTCAGGCCGCGGATGTACTGGAGCTTCGCCCCGTCGGCGCCCGGCGCCTTGATCGTCACCGAACGCCCGTTCTGCAGGTGCAGCACCGACTTGGCGAATTGCGGCGCGTTCAGCACGAAGTTCCCGGTACCGGGTACGGCCGGGTAGAGGCCGAGCGCGCTGAAGACGTACCACGCCGACATGGTGCCGAGGTCGTCGTTGCCCGTGACGCCGTTCGGGGCGTTCGTGAACAGCGTGTGGGCCGCGCGCACCACCGCGGAGGTCTTCCACGGCTGGCCGGTGAGCGTGTACATCCACGGCGAGTGCAGGTCGGGTTCGTTGTTGGGGTTGTAGCGGAACTGGTTGTAGTAGGAGTACGGCCCCACGACCCACTCCTCCCGGACGGTCTTCGCCGGGTCCTTCACGAGGTCGTCGTAGGCGAAGAAGTCGTCGAGGCGCTTGTGGGCGTTGTCGGCGCCGCCCATCTCCTTCACCAGGCCGGGCACGTCCTGCTGCACGAGCCACTGGTACTGCCAGGCGGTGCCCTCGTGGAAGCCGTCCTGGCTCTGCGGGCTGTACGGCTGGCCCGCCGGCGTGAACCAGTCGCCGCCGGCGACCTTCGGGCGGAAGAAGCCGGTGAAGCCGCGGTCGGTCACGGTCGGGTCCCACAGCGTCTGGTACGTGCGCCCCTTCGCGGCCAGCGCGGCCGCGTCCTGCTTCTTGCCCAGCGCCGCGGCCATGGCCGACAGCGAGCAGTCACCGAGCGCGTACTCGAGCGTCGCCGAAGCGCCGTGGTTCGGGTCGGTGTCCTGGCCCTTCTTCGGGAAGTTCGGGTCGTACTGCACGAAGCCGTCGGCCTGGTAGCTCGCGTTGCCCGAACGGCCCTGGAACGGCGAGGACGCCGGCGGGATCTGCTGCGAGTTCTGCAGCAGCGCCTCATACGCCTCGACTTCATCGCCCTTCAGCGCGCCGAAGCGCCACAGGTCGACCAGAAACGGCGTGACCGGGTCGCCGGTCATCGTGTTCGTCTCCTGGCTCGCATACGCCCAGCGCGGCAGCCAGCCGCCCTGCTCGTGGATCGCGAGGATGCTCTTCGCGATGTCGCGCGCCCGGTCGGGCTTGAGCAGTGCGAGGAGCTGGTTCTGGCTGCGGTAGGTGTCCCACAGCGAGAAGAAGTCGTAGTACGTCCAGCCGATCGCGCGGTGGATCTTCTTGTCGAAGCCGTAGTAGCGGCCATCGGCGTCGTTCGCGGTGAGCGGCTGCAGGAACGCGTGGTAGAGCGACGTGTAGAACACGGTGCGCTCGTCGGGCGTGCCGCCGGTGATGTCCACACTCGACAGTTCCTGGCGCCAGGTGCGCTGCGCGTCGGCCTTCACGGCGTCGAACGGGCGCACCCGCGAGGCGGCGAGGTTCACGTCGGCGCCGTGGGCGTCCACCTGGGAGATCGACGTGGTGGCCGTGATCTGGTCGCCCTTCGGGAAGGTCAGCCACGCGCCACGCAGGCCCGCACCGCCTTCCGAGGACCTGCTGCCGGGCGTGCCACCCGTCGGCGACCAGGTGCCGTAACCGGAGAACGGCTTGTCGAACTTGGTCGTGAAATACGTCGTGTAGGCCTTGCCGCCGCAGAAGGCCTGCGATTCGACGGTGCCGGAGATCGTGTGGTCGTCGACGATCCGCACGCTGCTGGCGGTCACGGGTTCCTTGGCGTTGGCCTGCCCGACGTTCACGAAGACGTTGGCGGGACCGGACTTGTCGAACGTGTAGCGCTCGACACCGCTGCGGGTCGAGGCCGTGGTCTCCACGTCGACGCCGCCGTAGCCCGTGAGGTGCACCTTGTAGTAGCCGGGTTTGCCGACCTCGCCGTCGTGGGTGTAGGGCGCGGCGTAATTGGCGTTGTCGAACGTGGTGGGCTTGGTCGTGTCGAAGGCCGCGCCCGGACCGACGTCGCCCGTGGTCGGCAGCGTGGACACCAGGCCGCCCTGCTCCCAGCAGCCCGCGCCGGAGAGGAAGAAGTGGCCGAAGCCGCGGATCGCGGTGTCGGTGTAGAGGTACCCGGCGTAGTGGGTCGTTTGCGGACTGACCTGCGTCATGCCGAACGGCACTGAAGCGCCGGGGAACGTGTTGCCCTCGTCCTGCGTGCCGATGAACGTGTTCACGGACTCCAGCGCGTCGGCCGGTCCGGCCGAGGCGGTCACCGGCGTGAGGCCGGCCGCCACGACGGCGAGCGCGACCGCGCCCGCCAGTGTTCTGCTCCTCATCGAGGTCCCTCCGGAATCGGGTCCGTGGAGCGCTCCTCGGGTGAGGAGCGCTCCACGGACCACGGACTGGCGAAGATCAGCCGACGGCGATGGCGAAGATGTGCATGGCGCCACCGCTGACGTTCGACGGCAACGTCACGCTCGCCACCGTCTTTCCTGCGTCGAGGGTGATCGGCGCGGTGCCGAACACCATCGTGCGAATCTGCTGCGGGTCGGTGCCCGACGCGTTGCGGTACGGCGTGGACAGCACGATCCGGTTGCCGAACGCCGGCTGCGCACCGCCGCCACCGAGCGTCCAGTCGGACACGCCGACCGTGGCGGTGGACGTGGTGCCGTCGGTGTAGGTGATCGTGAGCGTGCCCTGCGCGTTGCCGTTCGAGCCGGCGCCGAGCAGCGCGAGCCGGCCCGAGCCGGTCACGGTCACCTTCTGGCCTCCTGCCACGACGTTGTCGGGGTCGCCCGCCGGGAACGAGGGCCAGGTGAAGTTCAGCCCGTCGCTTGTCACCGTGCCGCCCGGCTTGGCGCCGGCCGCGGCCAGCGCGTCGGCCGAGTAGCTCCAGCCACCGCCGTCGAAGTTGGCCTTCGTCGAGTCGGAGTCGGGCGAGATGCCGGCGTTGTCCACTGTGGCCAGCCAGCTGCCCGGCTGCGCCACGAGCACCGTGAGCACGGCCTCGGTGCTCGCCAGCCCCGGCGCGGAGAACGTGACCGGGATGCGGCGGGCGCCGTCGGCGGTGCCCGCGGGCACGGTGACGTTGACCGTGGCCTGTGCCTTGCCGTTGGCGGGCACGGCGACCGAGCCCGACGCCGGCGACAGCGTGATGCCGTCGGCGCTGCCCGCGGTGTAGGTCCACGTCTTCGCGGTGCCGGACAGGTCCTGCACGCCGACGCTCGCCGTCGCGGCCGAGCCCGCCGGGGTGACCACTCGGGCCGGGTTCGCGAACGCGAGACTCGGCTTCTCCTGCTCGCGGAACGACGGCGGGGCGTCGGCCGCCGCGGCGCCCCACTGGGTGGCCGTGGCGGAGCGGGTGAAGTCGAGCGTGCCGCCGGTCGAGATCAGGGCCTCGGGCAGCCATGCCTTCGCGGCGTCGCCACCGTTGACCTTCAACGAGCCGACGTAGTCACCGGCGCCCGGTGCGTTGATCGTGATCTTCTTGCCCGCGCCGGTCGTGAGCACGGCGTGCTCGAAGCGCGGCGTGGACAGCAGCACCTCGGCGCGGCCCGGGATCTCCGGGTAGACGCCCAGCGCGGACCACACGTACCAGGCCGACATCTGGCCGAGGTCGTCGTTGCCGATCAGGCCCTCGGGACGCGGGTTGTAGAGCTCGTCCATCGATCGGTGCACGATGGCCTGGGTCTTGGCCGGGGCGCCCGCGTACGAGTAGGCGTAGGGCGCGTTGGAGTTCGGTTCGTTGCCCATGAAGGCGAACGGCTCCTGCGTGCCCGCGTTCAGCTGCGTGAAGAAGGTGTCCAGCCGCGACTGGGTCGCCGTGTCGCCACCGAACGCGGAGACGACGCCGCCGAGGTCGTAGGGCACCATCCACTCGTACTGCGCGCCGTTGCCCTCGACCCAACCCTGCGAGCTGGCCGGGTCGTACGTGCCGGCGAAGGAGCCGTCGGCGTTGCGCGGCTGCAGGTGGCCGGTGCCCGGGTTGAAAAGGTTCTGCCAGTTCTGCGCGCGTTTCATGAACGTGGTGTAGGTGGCGCTGTCGCCGAGGCGCTTCGCGAACTGCGCGATCGCGAAGTCGGCGCTGGTGTACTCGAGCGTGTCCGCGCCGGCTCCGGGCACGTAACCGAGGCGCAGGTAGTCGGCGAGGCCCGGCCGCTCGGTGTAGCCCTGGGTGGGCTGCGTGGCACCCTTGATCATCAGCAGCAACGCCTTCTGGGCGTCGAAGTCACGCGCGCCGAAGGCGTACGCGCTGGAGACGATGATGTGGTACGGGTCGCCGTTCATCACGCCGGTGTAGTCGTTGGCCACGGTCCAGCGGTCCCACGAGCCGCCCTGCTCGGCGTAGGCCATCATCGAGCGCACGATGTCCGACGTCCGGGCCGGGTCGATCGTGGCGAGCAGGGGGATCTCCGAGCGGTAGATGTCCCAGCCGGAGAAGTTGGTGTACATGGCGTGGCCCTTGTCCGCCTTGTGGATCCGGCCGTCGAAGCCGGGGTAGGAACCGTCCACGTCGGAGAACACGTTCGGCTGGATCAGCGAGTGGTACAGCGAGGTGTAGAACGTGGTCATGTCCGCGTCGGAGCCGCCGCTGACGGCGACCTTGCCGAGCTCGTCGTTCCACGCCTTGCGCGTGCCGGCCGCGATCTGGTCGAAGGACTTCTTGCCGTTGTTCTCGGCCTTCAGGTTCGCCTTCGCGCCGTCCACGGACACGAACGACAGGCCGACCTGCACGTTGACCTGCGCGCCGTTGAGGTTCGCGAACGTCACGTAGCCGCCGCTGCCGGGGCCGCTCACGGTGGTGTCCTGCGTCTTGGCCCTGGCCGGGCGCGCGATCGAGGCGTTCACGCCGTTCGGCTGCGCCACCTTCGCGCGGGCCCCGCCGGTCTCCGACGTCTTGCCGGGCGTCACCGCGCCGTTCTTCCACGTGCCGATCGAGGCGAACGGGGTGTCGAACTTGGCCGAGAAGTACACGCGGTAGGTGTTCTGCGCGCCGCAGAAGCGGCCGCTGGTCGCCCAGCCGCTGATGGTGTCCTTGCCGATGGTGATCGACGCGTCGTCGGTGCCGTTGACCGAGCCGGACGTGTTGACCAGCAGCGTCGAGGACGCGCCGGCGGGGTAGGTCAGGCGCGCGGAGCCGGTGCGCTGAGTCGCGCTCAGCTCGACCTTCGCGCCGCTGTCGAGGGTGACGTCGTACTCGCCCGCCGTGGCGTGCTCGTTGTCGTGGCTGAATTTCGACGTGTAGTGGCCCGGGTCCGTCGCGGGCGAGGTGCTGACCTCGCCGACGTACGGGATGAAGGGGATGTCCTCGTAGGTCGAGCAGCCGGCACCCGAGAGGTGCGTGAGGCTGAAGCCCGCGAGGGCGTTGTCGTCGTAGAAGTAGCCGCCCGGTTGCGACTTCACCGTGTCCGGGCTCCACTGCACCATCCCGAACGGCGCCACCACGCCCGGGAACGTGTTGCCGGCACCGCCACCCGTGCCGTGGTCCTCACCGCCCGGCCGCGTGCCGACGAAGGGGTTCACCCACTTCGCGAAATCAGTGTCCGGGGCTTTCGCGGCCACAGCCGCGGTGGCCGGCGCGACCGCCGCCACCACCGCCGTGGTCAGGAAGATCAGTCCGGCTCTCCAGCGCGCTCGCGCCATCGCCATCGCCTCTCCAGTCGTCGGCGCGACTCGGCCGTCAGGGCCGCGGAGGAGTGGGATGACAACCTTGTCGCGCACACCGTCGATGCGGGCAACCTTGGGCAATCCCTCACGAAAACGTCAAGGCAGGCGTGGGAACCTGTCTGGTTCAAGACACGGTGATCAGCCATCTGCCTCACAACTTTCGCAGGCTGAATCCCATTCGGCGCGAAGCGGGCATTGACAGCGACCCGGCCTTTGGTGTGCAATCTGCGCCATTATGACAACGTTGTCTCCTCATGGCCGGGAAGCGGACGGGCTTCCCCGCCCGGCGAGCCGACGGGCCACGATGAGCGATGTGGCCCGGCTGGCCGGCGTCAGCATCAAGACCGTATCCCGGGTGGTCAACGACGAGCCCGCGGTGCACCCCGACACCGCCGAGCGCGTGGTGGCCGCCATCGAGCAGCTCGGGTTCCGCCGCAACCTCGGCGCGCGCAACCTGCGTCGCGGCTCGACCACGGGCACGATCGGCCTCATCGTCGAAGACGTCGGCAACCCGTTCTACTCCGAGCTCAACCGCGCGGTGGAGCGCATCGCCACGTCGTTCGGCCGCCACGTGCTCACCGGCTCGTCGGAGGAGAACTCCGACCGTGAACGCGAGCTGGCGCTGGAATTCTGCGCGCGCCGGGTCGACGGGATCCTCGTGGTCCCGGCGGGCATGCAGCACGGATACCTCGTGCCGGAGATGCGCGCGGGCACGCCGGTGGTGTTCCTCGACCGCCCGGCCGGCGACATCGTGGCCGACACCGTGCTCGTCGACAACCTCGGCGGCACCATCGACGCGGTCACGCACCTGGTGCGGCACGGGCACCGCCGGATCGCGTTCCTCGGTGACAGCCCCGACATCTTCACCGCGGCCGAGCGTCTGCGCGGCTTCCGCGAAGGCTGCGTGCGCAACGGTGTCTCCTACGACGAGAGCCTCGTGGTGATGCGCACGCCGACGCCCGAGACGATCGCCCACGCCGTGGCGACGCTGCTGACGGGTCCGTCGGCCGCGACGGCGGTGATCGCGGGCAACAACCGCGTGGCCGTGCACCTGCTGCGTGCTCTGGCCCACGCCGAGCACCGGCCGGCAATGGTGAGCTTCGACGACTTCGAGCTGGCGGACCTGCTGGACCCGCCGGTGACGGTGGTCGCCCACGACGTCAGCGCCCTGGGACACGCGGCGGCAGAGCTGCTGTTCGCGCGGATCCAGGGGGATCAGTCCGCACCCAGAAAGGTAGTCCTGCCCGTGCATCTCGTAGCCCGTGGTTCCGGTGAGGTCGCCCCGTGAGCACGCACCTCGAACCGATCCGGCTCCCGGCCAACCAGCCGCCGCAGTTCTACCGCGGTGGCGACGCGATCGCCGCGCTGCGCGGTGCCACCGGTACGGACTCGAAGTTCGGTCCGGAGGACTGGGTCGGCTCCGTCACCACGATGTTCGGCCAGGACACCAACGGCCTCACGAAGCTCCCCAGCGGCGTCTGGCTGCGCGACGCCGTGCGCGAGAACGCCGAGGCGTGGCTGGGTGCCGCGCACGTGGCCACGCTCGGTGACTCCACCGGCCTGCTGGTTAAACTGCTCGACGCGGGGCAGCGGCTGCCGGTGCACTTCCACCCGAGCAACGCGTTCGCGAAGCAGCACTTCGACTCGCACTTCGGCAAGGCCGAGGCGTGGATCGTGATCGGCACCTACGGCGACGACCCGCGGGTGTATCCGGGGTTCAAGGAGACGGTGACCAAGGCGACCGTGTCCGAGTGGACGCGGGAGCAGGACGCGCCGAGCATGCTGGGCGCGCTCAACAGCGTGCCAGTGCAGGCCGGCGACACCGTGTACATCCCGGCGGGCCTGCCGCACGCGATCGGCGAAGGCGTGTTCGTGGTGGAGTTGCAGCAGCCCACCGACTTCTCGCTGACGATCGAGTGGCGCGACTTCCTGGCCTCGCCGGAGAAAGGTCACCTCGGCCTCGGGTTCGACACCGCGCTCGACGCGCTCGACACGTCCGGATGGGACGCCCAACGGCTCACCACGATCGTGACGCACACCGCCGACGACAAGGACACCTCGGTCGACCTGCTCGCGGCAGGCTCCGACGAGTTCTTCCGCGCCGACCGCGTGCAGTTGACCGGCGGCTCGCTGGCGCTCGACCCGTCGTTCTCGGTGCTCGTGGTGCTGGCGGGCTCCGGCACGCTGCGCACGGAACACGGCGGCGAGTTCGCACTGGCCAAGGGCGAGACCTACGTGGTGCCGTTCGACGCCGGGCAGGTCGAGGCGTCGGGGTCGCTGACCGCGATCCGCTGCCGCCCGCCCGCACCCGAGAA
The DNA here is from genome assembly GCF_040639695.1 of Amycolatopsis sp. NPDC023774. Classification (NCBI taxonomy): domain Bacteria; kingdom Bacillati; phylum Actinomycetota; class Actinomycetes; order Pseudonocardiales; family Pseudonocardiaceae; genus Amycolatopsis; species Amycolatopsis sp. NPDC023774. The sequence goes on along the minus strand of NZ_JBFAAJ010000012.1, from coordinate 131,003 downwards.
GAGGTAGGCCCGTAGCGAAATCCTGCTGGACGCGGTCGACCTCACGAAGCACTACGGCTCGGCGGGAGCGCTGCGTGGCGCCTCCTTCCAGGCCCGCGCGGGGTCAGGTCACGGCCCTGATCGGCGACAACGGTGCCGGCAAGTCGACGCTCGTGAAGTACCTTTCCGGCGCCCGCAGCCGACGTCCGGCAGGATCCTGCTCGACGCTCCGAAGTGCGGCTCGACGCCCCGTGGCCGCGTGGCGGCTCGGGATCGAGACCGTGTACCAGGACCTGGCCGTCGCACCGGAGCTCGACCCGGCGGCGAGTCTGTTCCTGGGCCGCGAAATCCACCGCAACGGCGTTCTCGGCAAGCTGGGGTTGCTCGACAGGGCGGCGCACGCGAAACGGCTTCAAGGACGACTGAAGAACCACCCGAACCCCAAGCCGGCCGAAATCCAGTTCACGCAGACGAGCCGGACCAGGCGGCGTCCGAGGTCACCGCGGCGCCGGCCTCGACGCCGCACCTCATCGGCATCTTCGTATGAACCTCAACACCGGTGAGGGCCCGGCGACCGGCCTGCGCAACGTGGGCAAGATCGTCCGACCTGGTCGGCTTCGACGCGAATTCGTCCGAAGTGGACGGCCTGAAGAAGGGCGAGTACCAGGCCCTCATCGCGCAGGACCCGGCCGCAATCGGGACGCAGGGCGGGCAGCAGGCCGTGGCGACGCTGGAGGGCAAGCCCGTGACGCGGACCCTCACCGCGCAGCCCCACCCCATCCCCAAAGACGACATGGACGCGAACTCACAGTAGATCTACAAGCAGAGCTGCCGAGTTCCAGGCGTTCGGCTGCGAAGGGGACTTTCCCGCACGGAAAGTCCCCTTCGCCGCGTTCAGGGATAGGATCGACTCCCCCAGACTCCGTCGCCGAGGGGAGGCCGCCGATGACCGAGGGTGTCCGGCTGCCGTGGCGCTCCGCCGCGCGCGCCGACCCGGTGCCGGTGCTCGCCGCGGCGCGCAAGATCACCGACGACCTCATCGACGGCCTGGCCGGCACCCACGCGCGGCGCGCGGCCCACGGGCTGCGGCGGCTGTTCGGCGTGGCCGGGCTGGGGCTCACGGACCTGTCGGGCTCGCTGCTGTGGTCGGGCCGGCCGGGGCCGGACGCCACCGTGGCCCACGTGCTCGACGAGGTGCTGCACAGCGAGGAGCCCGCTTCCGCCGACGGGGTGGCCGCGGTGCCGCTGCACGTCCACGACGAGCTGGCCGGCGCGTTGCTCGTGGTCGGCGCGCGAGGTTCGGAGGTGGTGCGGCAGGCGGCCGACGTCGTGGTGCAGGCGCTGGAACGCGGCCGGCTCGAGGCGTCGGCGGACCAGGCGGCACAGGCCGAGCTGCGGGCGTTGCGGGCGGAGATGTCGCCGCATTTCGTGTACAACGCGCTGACTGTGATCGCCTCGCTCGTGCGCTCGGAGCCGGACCGGGCGCGGGACCTGATGCTCGACTTCGCCGACTACACGCGCTACAGCCTGGCGCGGCACGGCGAGTACACCCTGGTGGCCGAAGAGTTCCGCGCGGTGGAGACGTACCTGGCGCTGCAGCGCGCGGTGCTGGGCGAGCGGCTGAAGGTGCAGGTGCGCGTGGCGCCGGAGGTGCTGGCGGTGGCCGTGCCGTACCTGGTACTGGAGCCGCTGGTGGAGAACGCCATCCGCCACGGCATCGAGCCGCGCGCGACCACCGGCCTCGTGCAGGTCCACGGGCAGGCGGAAGGGAACGACTGCGTGATCAGCGTGGAGGACGACGGGGTCGGCATGGACCCGAAACTGGCCACCGACATCCTCGCCGGCCGGGTGGCCGAGGGCAGCGGTCTCGGGCTGGCCAATGTGGACAGACGGCTGCGCAACGTCTACGGCGCCTGGTACGGGCTGACCGTGGAGACGGAAGTGGGTGCCGGCACGCGCGTGGTCGTGCGGGTGCCGCGGTTCCAGCCGGGGGTGCTGCCGTGAGCGGGCTGCGGGTTCTGGCAGTCGACGACCTGGCGCCGGCGCTGGACGAGCTGTGCCGGATGCTGCGCGAGGCACCGGAGGTCGGCGAGGTCGTGGGCGCGGGTGACGCGCTGCGGGCGCTGAAGCTGTTGCAGGCGGACCACTTCGACGCGGTGTTCCTCGACATCTCCATGCCGGGCCTCGACGGGCTGGAGCTGGCGACGCTGCTGGCTCGCCTGTCGGAGCCGCCGGTGATCGTGTTCGTGACCGCGCACGACGGCCACGCCGTGGCGGCGTATGGCATCGGCGCCGTGGACTACCTGCTCAAACCGGTGCGGACGGAACGGCTGGCTGCGGCGTTGGCGAAGGTCGTGCGCATGGCGCCTTCGCAGGCCCAGCGCGCGGTGCCCGACGCGATGGCCGCCCTCCCGGTCGACGCGGGCGGGCGCACCCGGTACGTCCGCCGCGACGACGTGTTGTTCGTGGAGGCCCACGGCGACTACGTCCGCCTCCACACTCGCGGCGGGGTGCACCTCGTGCGCATGCCGATCTCGCGGCTCGAGGAGTACTGGGAAGGGACCGGCTTCACCCGCGTGCACCGCGGTTATCTGCTGTCGGTATCCGCCGTGCTGGAACTGCGCAGCGACACCACGGGTGGGTTGCTGGCGCACACACCCGTCGGCGACGTGCCGGTGAGCCGGCGGCACGCGCGGGAGCTGCGAGACCGGTTGCTGGAAGCGGCGCAGCAGGGGCAGCTGGGATCGTCCTGGTGAGCGCGGTCTTGGGGAGGGCGCCGTGAGCCGGGTCCGGCGGGTCGCCGTGACGAGCCCGCAGACGCGCCTCGCCCGCTCCCGCAGGCAGGCGCGCGGGCGGTGGCGGATGCCGCGGCTGAGGGCGTCCGACGCCGAACGCGCCGCCGTCCTCTACCGGGCGCAACGCAGACGCGGCATCCCCGCGCTGGTCGCCATGTTCGTGCTCGTGCTCGGGCTGCCCGTGGTGTTCGCCGTGGCACCAGGGCTGGACGCGGTGCGGGTGTGGGGCATTCCGTTGTCCTGGCTGATGATCGCGCTGCTCCCCTACCCCGTGATGGCCGCGCTGGCGCGGTGGCAGCTGCGGCGCGCGGAGAAAGCCGAGGAGCGGTAGATGGACCTCGTGCTGGCGGTGACGCCCGTCGTGCTCATCACGCTGCTCATCGGCGTGCGCGGGGTGGCCGCGATGCGCACTACGTCGGACTTCCTGGTGGCGTCGCGGCGGATCTCGCCGTTCGTGAACTCCGCGGCGGTATCGGGGGAGTACCTGTCGGCCGCGTCGTTCCTCGGAGTGGCGGGGCTTGTGGTGAAGGACGGGGTCGGCGCGCTGTGGTACCCGGTCGGGTTCACGGCGGGGTACATCGCGATGCTCGTGCTCGTCGCGGCGCCGATGCGGCGGTCCGGGGCGCTGACGGTGCCGGACTTCGCCGAAGCGCGCTTGGCCTCGCCGGCGCTTCGGCGGATCGCGGCAGTTGTGGTCCTGGTGATCGGCACGATCTACGTCGTGCCCCAGTTCCGCACGGCCGGGCTGGTGCTCACGGCCGTGGGCGGAACGCCGTACTGGGTCGGCGTGGTCATCGCGGGCACGGCCGTGAGCGTCACCCTCGCGCTGGGCGGCATGCGCGCGGCGACGTACGTGCAGGCGTTCCAGTTCTTCCTGAAGCTGCTGCTGTTCCTCGTGCCCGCGCTGTGGCTCGTGCTGCACGTGAGCGACGCCGACCGCGACGCGGCGCTCACCCCCGTCGAGTTCACCCGCTTCACGCACGAGACGCCGGTGGACTTCGAGCACGACGTGACCGTGGTCCTGCGCGAGCCCACCACGATCGTCACCGCGACCGGGCCGCGCACGCTCCCGCCGGGCGAACTGACCGTCCACAGTGGAGAGCGCCTGGTCTTCGCCACCAACGCGCCCGTGCCCGACGTCAGCGACGGCGCCGCGCTCGGTGGTCCAGACTGGCAGCGGCCGCTGCTGGACCTCGACAAGGGTTATCCGCTGCTCGGCACGTGGGCCGTGCTCATCGCGACGATGCTCGGGACCATGGGCCTGCCCCACATCCTGATGCGCTTCCACACCAGCCCGGACGGCCGCGCCGCCCGCCGGACCGCCGCGATCACCGTGGCGCTGCTCGGCGTGTTCTACCTGTTCCCCGGCGTCTACGGCGTGCTCGGCCGCGTGCTGGTGCCGGAGATCTACCTTTCCGGCGACACGGACACGGTCGTCGTCGCGCTGCCGGCGCAAGTGGACACCGGCTGGGCCGGCGAGCTGTTCACGGCGCTGCTCACCGCGGGCGCGTTCGCGGCGTTCCTGGCGACGTCGCTGGGCCTGCTGCTGGTGATGTCGGGCGCCATCGCCTACGACCTCATGCCCGGCGGCCTGCGCCGCCTGCGCGTGACCGTGGTGTTCGCCGCCGCGGCGATGGTGGTGCTCTCGCTGCCTTCGGCGCAGCTCGACGCCGGGGTGCTCGTGACGTGGGGCTTCACCGTGGCCGCGTCGACGTTCTGCCCGCTGCTCGTGCTCGGCATCTGGTGGCCGCGCCTCACGGCCGCGGGCGCGATCAGCGGCGTGGTCACAGGGCTCGTCGCGTCGTCCGGCTCGATCCTGTTCGCCCTGGCCGGGCCTCGGCTCGACGGCTGGGTGGCGATCTTGGTGTCACAACCGGCACCCTGGTCGGTACCACTCGCGTTCGGCGTCATGGTGGCCGTCTCCCTGCGCGGCCGCCCGCCGTCCTGGGCCGGCGCGGCGATGCTCCGCCTGCACCTCGACGAGCGAGCACCCGGCCCGGAGCCGCCCCATTCGTCCGCACCCGCTTACCGTTCGTCGACCGTTCGTCGTGTCGCCCGGCGTTTGAACCGCTGACGCTTCCACCCCAGCGCCGGGCTCCCTAGTGTGGCGCGGACCACAATCCGCAGCGTCGCGAGGGAGTGACCATGAGTCCCACCGACTCCGGCGTGTCCGACGGCTCGCCGGACACCTGGGAGCAAGTCCAGGAGAGCGCTGAGTTCAGGCAGCTACGCCACCGCCTGCGCAGCTTCGTCTTCCCGATGACCGCGCTGTTCCTCATCTGGTACCTGCTGTACGTGCTGTTGGCGGATTACGCACACGGCTTCATGAGCACGAAGATCGCCGGCAACTTCACGGTTGGCCTGCTGTTCGGCCTGCTGCAGTTCGTGTCGACGTTCCTCATCACGTGGCTGTACGTGCGCTACGCCAACCGGAGGCTCGACCCGCTGTCCCAGCGGATCCGCGAAGACATCGAGAGCCCGGCCGCGAAGGAGTCCGAATGAACACCCTCGCCGCAGGCGTCGAAGGCAGCAACCCGACGCTGAACATCATCATCTTCGCGGTGTTCGTGGCGATCACGCTCGTGATCGTGTTCCGCGCGAGCCGCAACACCAAGACGGCGTCCGACTACTACGCCGCCGGACGCGCGTTCTCCGGCCCGCAGAACGGCATCGCGATCAGCGGTGACTACCTGTCGGCCGCTTCGTTCCTCGGCATCGCGGGCGCCATCGCGATCTACGGCTACGACGGGTTCCTCTACTCGATCGGCTTCCTCGTGGCCTGGCTCGTCGCACTGCTGCTGGTCGCGGAACTACTGCGCAACACCGGCCGGTTCACGATGGGCGACGTGCTGGCGTTCCGCATGAAGCAGCGCCCGGTGCGCGCCGCGGCGGCGATCTCGACGCTGATCGTGTCGTTCTTCTACCTGCTGGCGCAGATGACGGGCGCCGGTGGCCTGGTCGCCCTGTTGCTGGGCATCGAGGGCAAGACCGCGCAGTCGGTGGTCATCGCCATCGTCGGCGTGATCATGATCGCCTACGTGCTCATCGGCGGCATGAAGGGCACCACGTGGGTGCAGATCATCAAGGCGGCGCTGCTCATCATCGGCGCGCTCGTGATGACGCTGTGGGTGCTCGCCAAGTACGGCTTCAACTTCTCGTCGCTGCTGCAGGGTGCCGTCGACAAGGCGGGCGCGGCCGGCGAGACGCTGCTCGGGCCGGGCAAGCAGTACGGCGCCACGGGAACGTCCAAACTGGACTTCTTCTCGCTCGGCATCGCGCTGGTGCTCGGCACGGCGGGCCTGCCCCACGTGCTGATGCGCTTCTACACCGTGCCCACGGCCCGCGACGCCCGCCGTTCGGTGGTCTGGGCGATCGTGCTGATCGGCGTGTTCTACCTGTTCACGCTGGTGCTGGGCTATGGTGCCGGTGCACTGGTCGGGCCCGACGACATCAAGGCCGCGCCCGGCGGCGTGAACTCGGCGGCGCCGCTGCTGGCCCTCTACCTCGGTGGCCCGGTGCTGCTGGGCCTGGTCTCGGCGATCGCGTTCGCGACGATCCTCGCTGTGGTGGCCGGCCTGACGATCACCGCGTCGGCGTCCTTCGCCCACGATGTGTACGCGAGCGTGGTGAAGAAGGGCAAGCCGCAACCCGGTTCGGAAGTACGCGTCGCCCGGATGACCGCCGTCGTGATCGGGGCTGTCGCGATCGCCGGTGGCATCCTGGCCAACGGGCAGAACGTGGCGTTCCTCGTGGCGCTCGCCTTCGCCGTCGCGGCCTCGGCCAACCTGCCGACGATCCTGTACTCGCTGTTCTGGAAGCGGTTCAACACGCAGGGTGCACTGTGGAGCATCTACGGCGGCCTGATCATCTCGATCGTCCTGATCGTCTTCTCACCGGCGGTGTCCGGCAAGCCGATCGACGTGAAGACGGGCAAGAGCCCGTCGATGCTCCAGGGCGTGGACTTCCACTGGTTCCCGCTCGACAACCCGGGCCTGGTGTCCATCCCGGCCGCATTCCTGCTCGGCTGGCTCGGGACGGTGTTGTCGAAGGAACACAACAAGAAGAAGTACGCGGAGATGGAGGTCCGCGCCCTCACGGGTGTGGGTGCGGAGAAGGCTGTGAAGCACTGAGTTGCCCCGTAAGAGCGGGCCGGGACTGTTCAGTCCCGGCCCGCTTTTGTGCTGGGGGACTTACAACCCGAGCGGCAGCACCAGCTCCAGGTCGGTCTTGCGCACCGGCGTTCCGTCGACCGTGGGGCCGTCCTCGGTCGGCTCGATGCCCCCGGCGGCGACGCGGTCGAGGGTGCGCAGGCCGAGGGGGCCGACGGTGCCGAACACGGTGTAGTCGGGCCGCAGGGTGGAGTCGCCGTAGACGAGGAAGAACTGGCTGCCGTTGGTGTCCGGGCCGGCGTTGGCCATGGCGACCAGGCCACGGGCGTAGATCCGGCCCGGACCCGACGGGTTGGTGGTCGAGGGCGGCAGGTCGGTGGGCAGTTCGTCGCGGAAGCGGTAGCCCGGGCCGCCTTCGCCAGTGGCCGTCGGGTCGCCGCACTGCAGGACCTGCAGCGTCGGGTACGCGGTGAGGCGGTGGCAGGTCGTGTTGTTGAAGAAGCCGTGGCGGGCCAGGTGCAGGAAGCTCTGCACCGCGCACGGGGCTTCGCCGCGGTCGAGCTTCAGCGGCAGCAGCCCCTGGTTGGTGATCACGGGGACGTCGACCTTGCCGCGGTCGGGGGTGTGCTGCGGGTCGGGCGGCAGGGGCACGGGACGGGCGACGGGACGGGCGGCGGGCTCGTCCGGCGTTTCGGTGTACTGGCAGGCGCCGTGGGTGGTGCTGGGCGCAGCGGCTTGCGTTGCGTGCGCCGCCGGGGTGAACGCGGCGCACAGCGCACCGATGGCCAGGGTGGTGACGAGGAGCCTCTTCATGCGGTAACCCTCCCAGTGAGGAGGGCAGTATACGAACGGTCCGGACCATTCGGCGCCCGGCGAAAGTCGGGCGCTCACGAAACGCTGACCGGCTCCTGACAACCGTTCCCTAGCGTCCCCGGTCATGATCACTCGCCTCTTCCTCAGCGTCGTGACCGCCGCCGCGGTGGCGACCGCGCTGCCCGCGGTCGCGTCGGCCGCGACCGGACCGGTCGTGCAGCCCCTGGCCGTGTCCGCGGCCGACCGGCAGGCCGTGCTCGACTACTGGACCCCGGAACGGATGAACGCGCTCACTCAGCCCTCGTCGGACAACCCGCCGACTGGCGGCCCGGACGGCGCGCCGTGGACCACCAGCAACGCCGTGTCCAAGACCGTCGGCCGGCTCTTCTTCACCGACCACGGCGAAGATTCCAGCTGTACGGCCACCGTGGTGGACAGCGCGAACCGCAGCACCGTCGTCACGGCCGCGCACTGCGTGAACAACACCGACCTCCTCGCCGAGAACAACCAGTGGACGCGCACTCGATGTTCATCCCGGGCTACCACGACGGGCAGGCGCCGTACGGGAAGTTCGTCGGCCGCTTCGGCGTGGCGGACCGCAGGTGGCTCGCGAACGACCAGATCGACGCGCAGAAGTTCGACACCTTCGACCAGGCTTTCGTTGTCCTCAACCACGGCACGGACGGCGTTTCCGTGCAGGACAAGGTGGGCGCGGCGCAGAAGATCGGCTTCGATCGGCCGGGCAGCGCTGACGTCTACCAGTTCGGCTACCCACGCGCCTCAGCCGATCCCACGCGCGAAGGCCTGCCCGAATACACGGGCGCGCGCCTGGCGTTCTGCACGGGCCCGACGCGCGAGTGGCCGGGCACCCCGGACTTCCCCGACTCGCCGAACCAGTGGGGCACGGCGTGCGTCATGGGCGGCGGCTCCAGCGGCGGCCCGCGCCTGCGCGACTTCAACCCGAAGACCGGCCTCGGCACGGTCGTCGGCGACAACACGGAAGCGGGCTTCTTCGACGCCGCGGGCAAGCCGTGCGAGCGCGATGCGGGGTGCGCGCGGTACCTGGTGGGGCCGCAGTTCAGCACCGCGGTGACGAAGCCGTTGTTCGAAACGGCACAGCACGCCTGACCCGGGTGAGCGAGAAAGGCCGGCAGCCGTGGAGGCTGCCCGGCCTTTCGCCGATCCAAGAACTACTTCGCCGCCGGAACGCGCAGCAGCAGCGCGTCACCCTGACCGCCACCGCCGCAAAGGGCCGCGGCACCGAGGCCACCACCGCGACGGCGCAGCTCGTGGATCAGGTGCACCGCCAGCCGGGCGCCCGAGGCGCCGATCGGGTGGCCCAGGGCGATGGCGCCGCCGTTGACGTTGACCTTCGACGGGTCCAGGCCGAGCTTTTCGCTGGCCACCACGCCGACCGCGGCGAACGCCTCGTTGATCTCCACCAGGTCGAGGTCGCCGACGTCGAGCTTGGCCTTCGCCAGGGCCTTGCGGATGGCGTTGGACGGCTGCTCGTGCAGCGACGCGTCGGGGCCGGCGACGACGCCGTGGGCGCCGATCTCGGCCAGTGGCGTGAGGCCCAGCTGGGCGGCCTTCTCGGGGCTGGCGACGATCACGGCCGCGGCGCCGTCGGAGATCTGCGAGGACGAGCCGGCGGTGATGGTGCCGTCGGAGGCGAAGGCGGGGCGCAGCTTGGCGAGGCCGTCGACGGTGGTGTCGGCGCGGACGCCCTCGTCGGTGGAGAAGACAATCGGGTCGCCCTTGCGCTGGGGGATGGTGACGGGCGCGATCTCCTCGCGGAAGAAGCCGGCCTCGATGGCGGCGGCGGCGCGCTGGTGGGAGCGCGCGGAGAACTCGTCCTGCTGCTCACGCGTGACGCCGTAGCGGGCGTTGTGCTTCTCCGTCGAGGCACCCATGGCGACCTGGTCGAAGGCGCAGAAGAGGCCGTCGTAGGCCATGTGGTCGAGCATCGTCACGTCGCCGTACTTGAAGCCGCCGCGGGACTTCGGCAGCAGGTGCGGAGCCTGCGTCATCGACTCCTGGCCGCCGGCCACGACGAGGTCGAACTCGCCGGCGCGGATGAGCTGGTCGGCGAGCGCGATGGCGTCGAGGCCCGAGAGGCACACCTTGTTGATCGTGAGCGCCGGCACGTCCATCGAGATGCCCGCGGCCACGGCGGCCTGGCGGGCCGGAATCTGGCCGGCTCCCGCGGTGAGGACCTGACCCATGATCGTGTACTCGACCTCGGAGGGCGAAACCCCGGCCTGCTCCAGCGCGGCCTTGATCGCGATGCCGCCGAGCTGCGCCCCGGTGAAGTCCTTCAGCGAGCCGAGCAGCCGCCCGATGGGGGTACGGGCCGCACCCAGGATCACGGAACCGGACACGTCGTCCTCCCAAGAATTCTGAACACCTACCGTCTCATGACTGTACCTGGGCCCGCGGCTTCTTGATGGAGCCAGTGTGAGGGGGCGCACGTGGGTTTTCAGGGGGCTTCACCAGGGTGGTGGCCCTTATCCTGCCTCCATGAACACTGAGTCCATGCCAGCCGTGCTCACCCCGTTCGTGACCGCGATCGACCACGTCGGGATCGCGGTACCCGACCTCGACGAGGCGATCGCCTTCCACAAGGAGCACTTCGGCCTGGAGGTCGCGCACGAGGAGGTGAACGAGGAGCAGGGAGTCCGCGAAGCGATGCTGCGTGCGCCCGGCACCGCGGGCACCGAGACGATGATCCAGCTCCTCGCGCCGCTGCGCGACGACTCGACGATCGCGAAGTTCCTCGGCCGCAACGGGCCCGGCCTGCAGCAGCTGGCCTTCCGGGTGTCCGATGTGGACGCCGCCGCGGCCGCGCTGCGCGAGCAGGGCCTGCGGCTGCTGTACGACGGCGCCAAGCGCGGTACCTCCGACAGCCGCGTGAACTTCGTGCACCCCAAGGACGCCGGCGGCGTGCTCGTGGAGCTGGTGGAGCCGGCCGCGCACTAGGGGGCTCTGGTTTTCCGTTGGCCTGCGGTCGCCAGGTGTCGCGGCGCTGAATGCCCAAGTCGGTGCAGGTGGTCTGCCAGGTGGTTTTGCGGTGCACCCAGGCCGTGTCGGTGAGCTCTCGTTCGATGGGATTGCCCACGCTGGTGAACCAGGAGCGAGCGCGACGGACGAAGGCGGCGCAGGTGGCTGCGGTCTCGTTGGAACGGATCTCGGTGCAGGCCAGGCGAGAACGATCCTGAAGAGCGGGGTGCAGGAACGCGTCACCATCCGGCCGCGGTTGCGGCGCCCTCGGCGTCCGCGGGTCCGTTGCCCGCCGTCGTCGGGAAGACGCCCGAGCCTCCACCTCGACGTGGACGAGTTCGCCAAGTCGGGCTCGTTCACAGCGGCGTCCGGGTTCACCGGTGGCGCGGTCACAGGCGGCCAAGGACGGATTGCCGTGACGGCGTGGCACCGCATGTGCGGTCGGGATCGCGACCTCGGTGCGCATGGCCGGCCGGCCCGATCTTGTGCTCGCGCCGCAACGCGTCGGCCTGGCTCTCGATGAGGTCGGGAGCCTGGGTTCGGGCTGCGGCGCGGCCGACGGGCGCGGTCGGTCCTCCCCCGCCGCCCCGCTCGTGCGGTAACGCTCGGGCCAGCGCGACGCCGCGGTGTGCGGGACCTGGAACCGCTCAGTGTCCTACGCCGCAACGGCCAACACCGAAACTCGAGGTCCTCACCCAGCTCAAGATCATCACAGCCGTATCGTCGCGTCACCGAGGTGCCCGAACACAGCTAGAGCTCTCGGTTCTCGGGCTCCCGCGCCTTGGCCGACAGCGCGTTGGCCAGGAAGGTGAGCTCGCCGTCGAACTCGGCGGGGCGGTCGTCGCCGGAGTGGCGGGCCGTGGCGTGACGGTGGCTCACCGCGCGGGCGAGCAGGCCCGAGGCGCTGTCGAGGTCGGCGACGGCGAGGCGCCCGCCCGTGGCGCCCACGATCACCGAGCGGACCAGGCGCACGAGGTGCTGGAAGCGTTCTCCGAGCGCGTCCCGAACCACGTAGTGGGTGTCCGCTTCGCGCCACAGCACGTGAGACAAGCCGAGCGAGCCGGTGAAGCGGCGGTCGAGCTCCGAGACGAGCCGCCGCAGCGACCCGGCGAGGTCACCGGGCACCACCACCGCGGCGGGCTCGATGTTCTCGTCGGGCAGCCGCGCGACCAGCGCCGCCAGCAGGTCGGGTTTGCGGCGGAAGTAGTAGTGGACGAGACCCTTCGGCACCCCGGCGCGCTCCGCGATGCGGGACGTCGGGGTGGCGTCGAAGCCGGACTCGGCGAAGAGCGCTTCGGCCGCGCAAAGGATCCGCTCCTTCGCCGAGTCATCCGTCATGTCAGCTCCTTCAGTGCGGCATCGCCGTCCGATGGGCGGCGGTCGCCATCGGCATCGCGGCGGCGCCGGCGATGATCGTGAGCGCACCGGCGACCCAGGACGTCCAGGACGCCCCGTTGAACTCGGTGTACCCCATCACCCACGGCGCGATGAACAGCAACACCCCGAGGACGATCTGGATGCCCTCGCCGTAGACGACGCCGGGCGCCGCGAGCGACACCAGGCCGTCGATGGCGATCAGCGCACCGAGGATCACCATCGTCCACATCGTCATCGTGTCCGTGCTCAGCCAAAGGGGTGAAAGAGCGGCGACAACACCGATGACGACCTCGGCCCAGTCGTGGGGCCGAGTCCAAGCGCGCGTCGAGACTTCACTCATTCGTGCTCACCTCCGCAGAGAACCTGCTGTTCAGGAAGTTTCCCTGCTTCGAGCATGCGCCTTGATTGGCCGGCCGGTCAAGATCTGTCGGTCACAGTTGCGCACAACCGGTTCCGGCGGGGTTTTCGGCCATCGGGCTACTGTGTTCCGCCGCTCGGCGCAGGCTCGTCCGGACACCGTGGGTGCTCACCCGTCCGTGACCCCGTAGCGGCTACGGTAGGACCATGAGCCTTGGCGAGGAACGGGAGCTTGTGCCGCTGGGAGCCGGCTTCGACGTGGCGAAGCGCGGGTACAGCCGAGCGCAGGTCGACGAACATCTGGAACGGCTCGACGCCGACCTGAAGATGCTCACCGGCGACCGCGACGCCGCCATCGCCCAGGCGGGTGATCTGGCCCGGCAGCTGGAGATCGCGCGCGGTGAGATCGCCGACCTGCGCGGGCAGGTCGACCGGCTGGCGCAGCCGCCGACGAGCGTCGAGGGCCTGTCCGAGCGCTTGCAGCGGATGCTGCGCCTGGCGCAGGACGAGTCCGCCGACACCCGGGCGCGCGCCGAGGCCGAGGCCGGCCACATCCGCGCCAAGGCGGAGACCGACGCCAGCGCCATGCGCGCGCGGTACGAGCAGTTGCTCACCGAACTCGACCTGCGCCGCAAGGAGATGGAAGCCGAGCACCGCAAGGTCCTCGAAGACGCCCGCGCCGAAGCGAAGTCGATCACCGACAAGGCCGAGGCCGAGCGCAACAAGCTCGACGCGGAGTCCGAGGCCCGCCGCACGCAGGTCGAAGAGGACTTCGAGATCGCCATGGCCGCCCGCCGCACCGAGGCGATGCGCGTGCTGGCCGAGCAGGAGGCCGCGTCGAAGGCCGAAGCCGAGCGTCGCGTGCGCGAAGCCGCCGAGGACGCCGCCGCCATTCGCGCCAAGGTGCTGGAAGAAGAAACAGCGGCCCGCGCCGACATCGAGCGCCGTCAACGCGAATCCGTCGCCGACGCGAACAAGCGCAAGCAGGACTCGATCACCGAGGCCAACGCCCGCCTCGCCGAAGCCGCCGACGAGGCCCGCCGCCGCGTCCGCACGGCCACCGACGAGTCGAACCGCCGCATCACACAGGCCAACGAGCGCGTCGAGGCGCTGCGCAACGTCCGGACCAGCCTGGCCGAACAAATACGCCAGGCGCGCACGGTGCTGGCGGAGGCCCACCACGTGCTCGGCGAGACCGACACGGTGGTGCCGGCGGACATCAGGGCTTCCATCGAGCCGAAGACCCCGGTCCCGGCTGCCGCTCCCGCTGCTTCGGGTTCGGGTTCGGCCGAAGGCGACGTCGAGAAGACGGTCCGCCTGCGCACGAGCGACGTCCCCAAGCCCAAGGCCCAGTCCTCGTCCCGCCCGGCCGGCAAGCCCACCGGCGACTGACGCCCGGGTCCAGCCCACGAACGGCGTCAGGCAGCCCGGGTCCACGACCCGGGTTGCCCGCTGTCCCGGCCAAGCGCAATCGCGCCTGCCGACACCTCCGCCCCCGCGCCTCGACCGCGCCGGCACCGCGCGCCGTGCCGCCCCACCACTCACCTCGGGCCGGCACGCACCCGAAGCAACAGATCGAGCCACTGGGTCCAGTAGGCAACCACGGCCCGAGATCGCGCCAGCGTTCGGACCGAACCACCCGGCCCTCAACGCAACCACAACGCGAAATCACGCCAGCGTTCAGACCGAACCACCACGCCCTCGCCGCAACCACAACGCGAGATCGCGCCGGTGTGGGGATCGAGCGGTGCGATCGGCCACCAGGCCGATCCGACCGCTCGATCCCCACACCGGCTCAAAGGCGATCTCGCACGCCCCGGCGGAGCCGGGGCAGACAACACAGCCAGGCAACACAGCGAAGCAAGCAACTGGCGAGTAACCTTCCCCCGACAAGAGGGGCAGTGGCGCCCCGATTCGAGATCGCCGGGAGGTTTCGGATGGCTGTCTATCGGACCGTGGTGGTGGGGACGGACGGGTCGGACTCGTCGTTCGCCGCGGTGGATCGGGCGGCGGGGGTGGCCGCGGATGCCGAGGCGAAGCTGGTCGTGGTGTGCGCGTACTACCCCGCCAGCAAGCACGACGTGGAGCAGGCGCAGGATGAGCTCGGCGACGAGGCCTACCAGGTCGTCGGGTCAGCGCCGGCGGAGGACACGTTGCAGAGCGCGCGCGACCGCGCCGCGAAGGCCGGGGCGAAGGACATCCAGACCATTGCCGTGAACGGTGAGCCGGTGCACGCGCTGCGCAAGGTCGTGCACGACACGTCGGCCGACCTGCTGGTGGTGGGCAACCGCGGCCTCAACACGCTCGCCGGGCGGATCCTCGGCTCGGTGCCGGCGGAGGTGGCGCGCAAGTCCGGGGTCGACGTGCTGATCGTGCACACGACCTGACCCGTGGCCGGCTCCCCTGACCTGCAGCAACGCCTCGAGAAGCTCCTCCTCGGCGGCCCGCGCAAGTACACGCGCCTCGATGTCGCAGCGAAGGCCGGCGTGCCCGAAGAACGCTCGCGTCGCCTGTGGCGCGCCCTCGGGTTCGCCGCGGCGGACGACGACGAGGTGGTCTTCACCGACGCCGACGTGCAGGCCATGCGCACCGCAGACCAGCTCGTGGCGTCCGGGCTCGTCGAGCGCAACCTCGAGGTCGCCGTGACGCGCGCGCTCGGGCAGCACCTGTCGCGCCTGGCCGAGTGGCAGGTGCACATGCTGTGGACGCTCATCACCGAAAATCCGGACCTCGACGACCGCCAGGTCACGCGGCTCGTGGAACGCCTGCTGCCCGAGCTGGAACAGGTGCAGAACTTCGTGTGGCGCCGCCACCTCGCCGCCTACGCCGGGCGCGCGTTCGCCACGGACGAGGACCTCGAGGCGCGGCCGCAGATCGTCGGGTTCGTCGACATGGTGGGCTACACGAAGATGACCCGCCAGGTCGACGAGGACGAGCTCAGCCACGTGCTCGACGCGTTCGAGTCGCTGGCCGCGGGCGTGATCGCCGACCACCGCGGGCGGATCGTGAAGATGATCGGCGACGAGGTCTTCTTCGTCACCGACTCCCCCGAGTCGGGTGCCGAGATCGCGTTGGCCCTGACCGAACGCGCGTCGGCCTCCGAGGACCTGCCCGCTGTCCGCGCCGGGCTCGCTTCCGGGCGCGTGCTGGCCCGCTTCGGAGACGTCTACGGCTCGGTCGTGAACCTCGCGGCGCGGCTGACGTCCGTGGCCCGGCCGGGCACGGTGCTGGTCGACCGCGAGCTGGCGGCCGCGCTCGAACCCCTGCCCGAGTACGAGCTGCGGACGCGCCGGCCCGTCGCCGTGCGCGGGTACAGCCGGCTGCGGCCCTCGGCGTTGCGGCGGGCGCAGGACCGGCCGTCGGGGATGTTCGCGGCGGCGCAGGAACGCGCGGCCGAGGCCATGGGCCTGGTCGAGACGACCCGGGCCGCGACCGAACCGGACCGCCCCGACGATCTCACGCCGGGTTCAGGCCGGGGCCGGCGGCGCAGGCACTGATCAGGCGTCGTAGTCCACCGTCACGCGTTCACTCGCCGGGTGCGACTGGCACGTGAGCACAAAACCGGCGTCCACCTCGGCCTTCTCCAGCGCGAAGTTGCGCCGCATGTCCACGGCGCCATCGGTCACGCGCGCCCGGCAGGTGCCGCACACCCCACCCTTGCACGCGAACGGCAGGTCCGGCCGGAATTTCTGCGCACCGTCCAGAATGGACGATTCCTGCGGCAGGCTCATCGTGGTCGAGCGGCCGTCGAGGATCAGCGTGACCTCGGAGGCGGCGCCGGCCACCGCCGGGTCGACGTGCTTGACCGGCTCCGGCGGCACGTCGTCCACGTAGAACAGTTCCTGGTGCACGCTCGACTCCGGCACGCCCAGGGCCGTCAGCACCTCCTGCGCCCCGGCGACCATCCCGAACGGCCCGCACAGCCAGAAGTGGTCCACCGACTCCACCGGCACCAGCGAGCCGAACAGCGCGCGCAGCTTGTCGGCGTCGAGGCGGCCGGTGAACAGCTCGGCCTCGCGCGGTTCGCGCGAGAGCACGTGGATGAGCTCGAGCCGCGCCGGGTAGCGGTCCTTCAGGTCGGCCAGCTCGTCGGCGAACATCACGGTGTCCGTGCGGCGGTTGCCGTACAGCACGGTGACGGTGGCATCCGGCGTGGCGAGCAGCGAAGCGACAATCGACAGGACCGGCGTGATCCCTGAGCCGGCCGCGATCAGCACGTGGTGACCGCCCGCGGTCAGGTCCGGCGTGAAGGTCCCGGTCGGTGCGGAGACCTCGACGACGTCACCCGGGCGCACGTCCTGGACGAGCCACGACGAGAACACGCCCTCGGGCACCAGGCGCACGCCGACCCGCGGCCGCTGACCGGCGGGAGCGCAGATGGAGTACGACCGGCGCTCGTCGCGGCCGTCGACGGTGCGGCGCAAGGTCAGCGACTGGCCAGGCGCGAAGGCGAACGTCTGCGCGAGCTCCTCCGGGACGTCGAAGGTCACGGCGACCGCGTCGTCGCACAGCCGCTCGACGTCGGCCACCCGCAGGGAGTGGAAGCCGGTGCGCCGGGAAATCGTGCTGGTCAACTCAGATCTCCTTGACGTGTTCGAACGGTTCCAGGCACGCGCGGCACCGGCGCAGCGCCCGGCACGCGGTGGCGCTGAACCGCGACTGCTCCTCGGTGTCGAGCGAACCGCAGTGCGGGCACGCGATGCGCGACACGGGCGGTGACAACGTGAGCGGCACCGGTCCACTCGCACGCCGCGGCGCCGCACCCGGCGGCGCGATGCCGGCCTCGGCGAGCTTGCGGCGCCCGTCGGCCGAGATCCAGTCCGAGGTCCAGGCCGGTTCGAGCACCGTGCGGATCTCGACGTCCGAGTAGCCGGCGCCGAGCAGCGCGTGCTCCAGGTCGTCGCGCATGGTGTCCATGGCCGGACAGCCGGTGTAGGTGGGGGTGATGGCCACCGTCACGCGACCGTCCTCTTCGGACACCGAACGCAACACGCCGAGATCGGCGAGTGTCAACATCGGCAGTTCCGGGTCGGTCACCGTGGCGGCCACCGCCAGCGCGGTGTTCGATGCCGCCTCCGCCGGAAAGAGCACGTCGGCGGTCACCATGTCGCGTCCGGCATCGCCCGCGCCACGCTCTGCAGCTGCGCCAGCAGGAACCCCATCTGCTCAGTGTGGACCCCGTCGCGACCGGTCCGCCCGGACACGCCGGCCACGGCTCCCGCGGTCGGGCGTTCCAGCGTCGCCGCGGCCAGCACCTGGTCGAGGACGACGTCGAACTCCGGTCGCAACGTCGCGGCGTCCGCCAGCTCCAGCGGGTGCGTCTTGAACAGCTCGTCGACGTAGGGCCACACCGCGTCGAAACCCTCCTGCATCCGCTCGTGCGAGAGCGGAGTGCCGTCGCCCAGGCGGACGACCCACTGCGCCGCGTAGTCGCGGTGGTAGGCGAGTTCCTTGACGCCCTTGGCCGCGATCGCCGCGAGTACCGGGTCGCCACTGGACTCCAGCTGCTGCAGCAGCGCCAGCCGCCAGGTGGAGAACACGAGCAGCCGCGCCATCAGGTGGCCGAAGTGGCCCCCGCCGAGCTCCGCGAGCCGGACGTTGCGGAACTCGTGCTCGGCCCGCAGGAACGCGAGTGTGTCCTCCGAGCGGTCGGTCCCGTCGGCCTTGCCGGCGCGCGCCAGCAGCAGGCGGGCCTGGCCGAGCAGGTCAAGGCCGATGTTGGCGATCGCCACCTCGTCCTCGAGCTCCGGCGCATTGGTGACCCACTCTTGCAGACGGTGCGAGAACACCAGCGCGTCGTCGCCCAGCATCAAGCAGTACGCCGCCAGCGAAGCGGCGTCCACCCCCGGGGGCACCGAAGTGTCCACACCGGACAGCGGGTCGGCGAAGCCGGTGCCGAAGGCCCACCGGGCGTCGTTGTCCTCGGTGATGGCCTCATAGACGTTGTCGAAGGACATCAAGGCCTCACATGTGCGGAACGTTGTCGGGGATGTCGTAGAAGGTCGGGTGCCGGTAGACCTTGTCGCCGCTGGGTGCGAAGAACGGGTCCTTCTCGTCCGGCGAGGACGCGGTGATGTCCGACGCCTTCACGACCCAGATCGACACGCCCTCGTTGCGGCGCGTGTACAGGTCACGGGCGTTGTGCAGCGCCATCTGGTCGTCCGCCGCGTGCAGCGAGCCCACGTGCACGTGGTTCAGCCCGCGCTTCCCGCGCACGAACACCTCGTACAATGGCCAATCGTGCTTCACAGCGAACCTTCCTTCTTGGCAGCGTGCGCAACCGCGGCTTCCCGAACCCAGGCACCGTCGTCGTGCGCCTGCTTCCGATGAGAAACGCGCTGCTTGTTGCACGGACCGTTGCCCTGCAGCACGTTCTTGAACTCGTCCCAGTCGACGGCACCGAAGTCGTAGTGCTCCCGATCGGCGTTCCAGCGCAGGTCCGGGTCCGGGAACGTGACGCCCAGCGCCTCCGCCTGCGGCACCGACATGTCGACAAAGCGCTGCCGCAGCTCGTCGTTGGTGTGCCGCTTGACCTTCCAGGCCATGGACTGCGCGGTGTTCGGCGACTCCGCGTCGGGCGGGCCGAACATCATCAGCGACGGCCACCACCAGCGGTTCACGGCCTCCTGGACCATGTCCCGCTGCTGCTGCGTGCCGCGCATCATCGTCATCAGCAGCTCGTAGCCCTGCCGCTGGTGGAACGACTCTTCCTTGCAGATCCGGATCATCGCCCGCGCGTACGGCCCGTACGAGCTGCGGCACAGCGGCACCTGGTTGCAGATCGCCGCGCCGTCCACCAGCCAGCCGATCACACCGACGTCGGCGAAGGTCAGCGTCGGGTAGTTGAAGATCGACGAATACTTCTGCCGGCCGGTGATCAGCTTGTCGGTGAGATCCGCGCGGTCGGCACCCAGCGTGGCCGCGGCCGAGTACAGGTACAGGCCGTGGCCGGCCTCGTCCTGCACCTTCGCAAGCAGGATCGCCTTACGCCGCAACGAAGGCGCACGCGTGATCCAGTTTCCCTCGGGCTGCATGCCGATGATCTCCGAGTGCGCGTGCTGCGCGATCTGGCGGATCATCGTCTTGCGGTAGCCCTCGGGGACCCAGTCGCGCGGCTCGATGCGCTGGTCGCGCTCGATGGTGTGCTCGAAGTGCTCGAGCAGGTCTTCCTGGGAAACGGTTGCGGTCACGGCTGCTCCTTCGAAACGAGCGTGAGCACGTCGTACTTCGCCACGGAGTCGCCGGTCTGGTTCACGACGTCGGCGGCCCAGCGGACCTCGCCGTACTCCTGGTCGATGCGCGGGGTGATCTGCTTGGCGGTCAGCGTCACGGTGAGCGCGTCGCCTTCCTTGACCGGCGTGAGGAACCGCAGGTTCTCCAGACCGTAGTTGGCGAGCACCGGGCCCGGCTCCGGCGAGACGAACAGGCCGGCCGCGAACGACACCACGAGGTAGCCGTGGGCGACGATCCCGCCGAACAGCGGGTTCGCGGCCGCGGCGGCCTCGTCGGTGTGGGCGTAGAAGGTGTCGCCGGTGAACTCGGCGAAGTGGTCGATGTCGGCGCGGGTCACCGTGCGCGGACCGGCCACCACGGAGTCACCGACGCGCAGCTCGGCCAGCGACTTGCGGAACGGGTGGCCACCCTCGACGCGCGGCGCGCCCTCGACCCACCGGCCGGTGACGGTAGCGAGCACCTTCGGGCTGGCCTGCACGGCCGTGCGCTGCATGTGGTGCAGCACGCCGCGGATGCCGCCCAGCTCCTCACCACCGCCGGCGCGACCGGGCCCGCCGTGCACGAGCTGCGGCATCGGCGAGCCGTGGCCCGTCGACTCCTTCGCGTCGTCGGCGTCCAGCACCAGCAGCCGGCCGTGGTACGGCGCGACGCCCAGCACGATCGTCCGCGCGAACTCCGGGTCGCCGGTCACGATCGACCCGGCAAGGCTGCCGCCGCCGCGCGCGGCGAACTCGATGACCTGCTCGATCGAGGTGTAGGGCATCAGCGTGGACACCGGCCCGAACGCCTCGACCTCGTGCGGCTCCGAACGCTGCGGGTCGGCCTTCAGCAGCACCGGCGACAGGAACGCGCCGGTCGACTCGTCGGCGCCGACGACGTCGACGTGCTCCGGATCGCCGTAGACGACGCTGCCCGCGTCGAGCAGGGCCTTGAGCGAGCGGCGGACCTCTTCACGCTGCTCCAGGCTGGCCAGCGCACCCATGCGCACGCCCTCGGCGGTCGGGTTGCCGACCACGACCTGCGCCAGGCGCGCGCTCGCGGCCTCGGCGACGTCGTCGAGCATCTCCGCCGGCACGAACGCGCGGCGGATCGCGGTGCACTTCTGACCCGCCTTCACGGTCATCTCCGTGACCAGCTGCTTCACGAACAGGTCGAACTCCGGCGTGCTCGGCCGCGCGTCGGGCGCGAGGATCGAGCAGTTCAGCGAGTCGGCCTCCGCGTTGAAGCGCACGGAGTTGCGCACGACCGCGGGGTGCGCGCGCAGCTTCTGCGCGGTGGACGCGGAACCGGTGAACGACACCAGGTCCTGCGCGGTCACGTGGTCGAGCAGGTCGCCGACGCTGCCGGCGATGAACTGCAGCGAACCCTCGGGCAGGATGCCGGACTCGATGATCAGCTCGACCAGCTTCGCGGTGAGGTAGGCGGTCTGGCTCGCGGGCTTGATCAGGCTCGGCACACCGGCGAGGAACGCGGGCGCGAACTTCTCCAGCGGCCCCCACACCGGAAAGTTGAACGCGTTGATCTGGATCGCGACGCCGTGCAGCGGTACGGCGACGTGCTGCGCGACGAAGGTGCCGCCCTTGCTCAGCGGCTCCACCGCGCCGTCGATGTACACGGTGTCGTTGGGCAGCTCGCGCTTGCCCTTCGACGCGTAGCTGAACAGCACGCCGATGCCGCCGTCGACGTCGAACTTCGAATCGCCCAGCGTGGCGCCGGTGCGCGCCGACACCGCGTAGAGCTCCTCGCGGTGCTCGCGCAGGTGGGACGCGAGAGCCTTGAGCAGGGCCGCACGCTGGTGGAACGTGAGCTCACGCAGGGCGGGGCCGCCCACGCGGCGGCCGTAGTCGAGCGCGCCGGCGAAGTCGACGCCGGTCGACGAGACGCGGGCGACCTCCTCGCCGGTCGCCGCGTCGTGCAGCGGCGCACCCTCGTCCGTCGCCGTGTGCCAGCCGCCGGAGACGTAGCTTCTGAGCAAAACCATGCTGACCCTCTCGCCGTGCCGCGCGTAAGGCACCCGCGCGCAATTACCAACCGGACGTTCAGTAATTCCATCGTAGCGGCTCCCGCTCCTGATCGGAAGTCCTGGTGCTTGACAGGGAACCTATGGCACATCTTTACTAGCCGCGGGCCTGGATTACCGGCCATTCGGTCAGTTTCTCACGGGGAGGTCGCCCGACGTGACGGCGCGCAACGCGGCCCACACCATGTTCGACACCGACGAGGCGTCGAAGGGCCTGGGCATCGAGCTCGTGGCAGCCGCCGACGGGCGCGCGGTCGCGACGATGAAGGTGACGGAGTCGATGGTCAACGGCCACGACATCGCCCACGGCGGCTACCTGTTCCTGCTCGCCGACACCGCGTTCGCCCTCGCGTGCAACACCCACGGACCGGTCACCGTCGCCGCCGGGGCCGAGATCTCCTTCGTCGCGGCCGGCCGCCTCGGCGACCACCTCACCGCCACAGCCACCGAGCGCACCCGCTACGGCCGCAACGGCATCTACGACGTCACCGTGCACCGGGACACCCCCGAAGGACCCCAGGTCGTCGCCGAGTTCCGCGGCCGCAGCCGCGTCATCGAGAAGAGCCGGGAAACCCGATGAAAGACAACGCCGAAAAGCTTTCAGTGGACGAGCTCGCCGCCCTCCAACTGATGCGTCTGCAATGGACACTGCGGCACGCGTACGCCAACGTACCCTTCTACACCAAGAAATTCGACGAGACGGGCGTGCACCCGGACGACTGCAAGGAGCTGGCGGACCTCGCGAAGTTCCCGTTCACCACCAAGGCTGACCTGCGCGACAACTACCCGTTCGGCATGTTCGCCGTGCCGCAGCAGGACATCCGGCGCATCCACGCGTCCAGTGGCACCACCGGCAAGCCGACCGTCGTCGGTTACACCGAGGAAGACATCGACACCTGGGCGACCGTGATGGCGCGTTCGATCCGCGCGGCCGGCGGACGCCCCGGGCACAAGGTGCACGTGGCGTACGGCTACGGCCTGTTCACCGGCGGCCTCGGCGCGCACTACGGCGCGGAAAAGCTCGGCTGCACGGTGATCCCGGCGTCGGGTGGCATGACCGCGCGCCAGGTCCAGCTGATCACCGACTTCAAGCCCGATATCATCATGGTCACGCCGTCGTACATGCTCACCCTCCTCGACGAGTTCACGCGCCAGGGCGTGGACCCGCGGGCCAGCTCGCTCAAGGTCGGCATCTTCGGCGCCGAGCCGTGGACCGAGCAGATGCGCGCGGAGATCGAGGAGCGGTTCGCGCTCGATGCCGTGGACATCTACGGCCTGTCCGAGGTGATGGGTCCGGGTGTGGCGCAGGAGTGCGTGGAGACCAAGGACGGCCTGCACATCTGGGAGGACCACTTCTTCCCCGAGGTGATCGACCCGTTCAGCGAAGAGGTGCTGCCGTCCGGCGTGCAGGGCGAGCTGCTCTTCACGTCGCTGACGAAGCAGGCGCTGCCGATCATCCGCTACCGCACGCGCGACCTCACGCGGCTGATGCCGGGCACGGCGCGGCCCGCGTTCCGGCGCATGGAGAAGGTGACCGGGCGCAGCGACGACCTCATCATCCTGCGTGGCGTCAACGTCTTCCCGACGCAGATCGAGGAGATC
Source organism: Amycolatopsis sp. NPDC023774 (assembly GCF_040639695.1). Classification (NCBI taxonomy): domain Bacteria; kingdom Bacillati; phylum Actinomycetota; class Actinomycetes; order Pseudonocardiales; family Pseudonocardiaceae; genus Amycolatopsis; species Amycolatopsis sp. NPDC023774. Next base: position 107,718 of record NZ_JBFAAJ010000012.1, on the reverse strand, counting down.
GTGCTGCGGACCGACGCGTTGAGCCCGCACTTCCAGCTGGTGCGGTCGACGCGGGGCCGGTTGGACCAGTTGACCGTGCGGGTGGAGGCGCGTCACGACGCGTCGGCGGACGCGCGGACGGCTGCCGCGGCGGCGTTGATCGCGGGCGTGAAGGACGGCGTCGGCGTGACAGTGGGTGTCGATGTGGTGGAACCGGACACCTTGGAGCGTTCTGTGGGCAAGATGCGTCGCGTGATCGACGAGCGGGACAAGACGTGACGACCCCTCCGGCCCGGCGTGGGCGGCCTGGATACGACCTGGAGTCATTGCTGCGGGTCGCGGTGAAGCTGTTCAACGAGCGCGGATACGACGGCACCAGCATGGAAGACCTGTCGCGCAAGCTGGGCATCACGAAGTCGGCGATCTACCACCACGTGCCCAGTAAGGAAGAGCTGCTGCGGCTGTCGGTGGACCGCGCGCTCGACGGGCTGTTCGAGGTCGCGGCGTCCACGGAACGGCTCGACGGCCGCGCGATCGACCGACTGGAGCACCTCGTGCGAGGCAGTGTGCTGGTGCTCGCCGACCGGCTGCCGTTCGTGACGCTGCTGCTTCGCGTGCGCGGCAACACCAAGGTGGAACGTTCGGCGCTGGCCCGCCGGCGCGAGTTCGACCGGCTGGTGACGGATCTGGTCAAGCAGGCCGAAGCCGAAGGTGACGTGCGGCCCGACATCGACCCCGCCGTTGCCGCGCGGCTGCTGTTCGGCACGGTGAACTCACTGATCGAGTGGTACCGGCCGCGCCGCGGCTCCTCGGGCGAGGAGCTGGCGGACGCGGTGTGCAAGATGGCGTTCGACGGCCTGCGCGCATGAGCCGCGGCGCCCCGCCACCGTCCTACTGTGCCGATCGTTACCAATCCGACCACAGTCACGGCCGAATGGCTTCGTAGCAACGGTTACGTGCTGCGTGAGGGTCGGCCTACTTTTGGCCGGATCAGTAACGTGACACTCGCCGCCGGAAAGCCCCACCCGGCGGCGATTCACTCCCCCGTCGCGGTCTCCGGCGGCCGGCGCGCCTGCCAGAGCATGGCGGCGCGCAGCTGCTCGATCAGGACCTCGTCGTCTTCTTCGCTCGGTTCGGCGCCCAGCGGGATCCAGCGCTCGCTCACGAGGGCACCCTCGTCGTAGTTGCTGATGACGATGCCGTCGTAGGACAGGTCCGCCGCACACTCGCCGCGACACTCGCCCGCACAACAGGATTCGTCCACGCGCACCTGGCGGTGCTGCAAGCGCACGCTGACCCAGCGCCCCGCGGGCCGGGTCGTGCCACCCTCCGCATCGCTCATCTGCTCCTACCCCACGCGCCCAGCCCCCGTTCGATCCGTCGTCCGAGCGGGCGGCGAAGTTACCGGCCGGTTGTTCCGGTTCAATAACGGCCTGGTCCGACCGCGCAAATACCGTCACGCACAACAGCGGGACACGATCTTTACGTGCAGTAAACAACTTGTTGACAGCACGACGGAGGACGAGAAGGCTGGCCGGATGAGCACCGGAACCCGGCCCCCGCGGCGCCGGCTGGAACCGGCCGAGCGCAGGGCCGAGATCCTCGCGGTGGCGCGGCGCCTGTTCGGGGCCGGCAGCTACGCGTCAGTGTCCACTTCGGACATCGCGGCCGCCGCAGGGGTGGCGAGGCCCCTGATCAACCACTACTTCGGCGGCAAACGCGAGCTCTACCTCGAGGTCGTGCGGCAGATGATGATCGTGCCCGCGCCCGTGGTCGAGTCGCTGCCCGAAGGTCCCGTGCGGCGCCGGCTGGAGGTCGGCATCGAGCGCTGGATCGACGTGGTCGATCGCAACCGCGACGCGTGGCTCACCGCGATCGGCCCGGAGTCCGCCGGCCGTGATCCCGAGATCGAGCGGATCATGCTGGAGGCCGACGACGTCGCGGCCGACCGCGTGCTGGCCGGGGCCTTGATGACCGACGTCACCGAGGGCCGGGAAGAGTTGCGCGCGATGATCCGGTCGTACGGCGGGATGTTGCGCGCGGCGTCGCGCGAGTGGCTGATCCGCGGCACGCTCAACCGCGCCGAGCTGCGGACCTTCCTCGTGGAATCGATCATGGGCCTGATCGAGGTCACCTACCCGGCCGTGCTCGCGGAGCGGAACGGCGCGCGTAGGCCGCCGGAGTCGTCCCCGTCCACCGTTTGAACGCGTAGATGAAGCTCGACGCCTCGGCGTAACCCAGGCGCAGCGCGACATCCTCGACGGACAACGCGCCGGTGTCGAGCATTTCCTCGGCGAGCGTCTGGCGGACCTCGTCCACGAGCTGCCGGTAGCCCGTGCCGGCGTCGGTGAGGCGGCGACGCAGCGTGCGCGGGCTGACGGCGAGCTGGCGCGCGATCTCGTCCATGCCGGCGTCGACGCCGCCCAGGCGCACCAGGCGTTCGCGCACGAGCTGGGAGATGCCGGACCGTTCGCGGCGGCGGGCGACGAGCGCGTCGCACTGGGCCGCGCACAGAGCCACGGTCTGCTCGTTGGCCTGGGGCAGCGGCATGGTGAGGAACGCGGGGTCGAAGCTCGCGCGGTGGCGTTCGGCGCCGAACTCCGGCTCGACACCGAAAGTGTCCACATAGGACTGAACCGACGACGGTGCCGAATGCCGGAACTCCAGGCCCCGCGGGGAAATCCCCGGCAGCAGGTCGCGCATCACAGTGTGGATCGCGGCGAGGTCTCTCAACACGAGGAAACGCGAGACGTCGGCGGGTACGCGTGAGTCGTCCAGCACCAGGCTGATCCCCTCCGCATCCAGCTCCGCGTGGGGGATGCAGAAGGTGAAGCTCAGGTCCAGGTAGCGCAACGCGAACAGCATCGCGTCGCGCATCGTCGGGCTGCTGATGCAGGCGAAACCGAAGATGCCGAACGTCGTCACGCGGTAGCGGCGGCCGAGTTCGAGCGCGACGTCGTCGCCGCCGCCGGTCTGCGCGGCGACGGCTCGGACCACGGCCAGCTCCTGCCGCGCGTCGACCTGGCGGTCCGGACCGGTCAGCGCCTCGCGCGGGGTGCCGGGCAGCAGCTTCTCGGCGGGCACGCCGTGGTCCTCGGCGAACCCGAGCATGAGCAGCACGCTGGCGGTGCCGCGGGGAAAGTCCCAGTCGCGGACCGCGGGGGTTGCCAGCTCTGCCATGGCCGGAATTATGGATCAGGTCAGGCCGGCAGTGCTCATCGAGGACGCGTTCTGTCCGCAGTGCCCATTACGCTCGCGCGCATGAAGCTGAGCCTGCGAGCCCTCAACCGCGCGACCCTGGAGCGGCAGCTGCTCCTGCGCCGGGCGTCGATGCCGGCGCTGGCGGCCATCGAGCACCTCGCGGGGCTGCAGGCGCAGGCGCCGCTCCCGCCGTACTACGCGCTGTGGGCGCGGCTGCACGGCTTCAAGCCACACGACCTGGCGAAGCTGCTCCTCGACCGGAGCGTGGCACGGATCGTGCTCATGCGCGGCACCGTGCACCTCGTGACGGCGGCAGACGCGCTGGCGTGGCGCCCGCTCGTACAGCCGATCATGGACCGCGACCTTCGGACGAACACCCTACATGCGGCGCGCGTGGCCGGACTCGATCACGGTGAGGTGGCCGCCGTGACGCGCGAGCTGCTCGCGGACCGCCCGTACACGAGCGCGCAGCTGGGTGCCGCGCTCGCCGAGAAGTGGCCCGAGCGCGAGAGCGACGCGCTCATGCACCTGGCGCGCTGCCTCCTGCCACTCGTGCAGATCCCGCCGCGCGGCGTGTGGGGCCAGGCCGGCCAGCCGACGTACCAGCTCGCGGACCACTGGCTGGCCGGCACCGGAGCCGGGTCCTCGGCCGGACAGCTGGTGCGGCGCTACCTCGCGGCGTTCGGCCCGGCGACGGTGGCCGACGTGCAGGCGTGGTCGGGCCTGACGAAGCTCGGTGAAGTGGTCGACGGAATGGACCTGCGCACCCACGTCGACCACGCCGGCCGCACGCTCTACGACCTGCCCGGGGCGACGCTGCCCGGCGAGGACGTGCCCGCACCGCCGCGGTTGCTGGCACCATTCGACCAGCCACTGCTGTCCTACGCCGACCGCACGCGTGTGATCTGCGACGAGCACCGCAAGCGCGTGATCAGCCAGAACGGTCTGGTCAAGGGCACGCTGCTCGTCGGCGGGTTCGTGAAGGGCGCCTGGGAAATCAAGACCACCCGCGACACGGCCACGCTCGTGCTCACGCCGTACGAACGGCTGCCGAAGCGCGACTCGGCCGCGTTGGAGAGCTCCGGCAAGCGGCTGCTGGTCTGGGCGGAACCTGGCCTGCGCCACGACGTCCAGCTGCTGCCCGCGTGATCCGACGCTGTCCGGAATTCTCGATTCTCTGACCGTTCGTGTCCTTCCACCTCGGCGGACGCGTCGGTAACTTGCTCAGGATGGGTGACACGGCAAGAACGCCGTCGGTGCTGATCGTGGGCACCGGGTTCGGCGGGGTCGGCACGGCGATCGAGCTGAAGCGCGCCGGCTTCCACGACTTCACGATCCTCGAGCGCGCGAACGAACCCGGCGGGGTGTGGCGCGAGAACACCTACCCCGGCGCGGCGTGCGACATCCCGTCGCCGCTGTACTCGTTCTCCTACGCGCCCAATCCCCACTGGCCCAAGCGGTTCTCGATGCAGCCGGACATCCACGCGTACCTCAAGCGCGTGGTGGCGGACTACGACCTCGGCCCGCACATCCGCTACGGCCGGGACGTCACGTCCGCGACGTTCGACGAGGGCCGCTGGCGAGTGGAGACGGCGGGCGGCGAGACCTTCGAGGCCGACGTGTTCGTGCCGGCGGTCGGGCAGCTGTCACGCCCGGTACTGCCCGACATCGCGGGGCGCGACAGCTTCGAGGGGGTCGCGTTCCACTCCGCGCAGTGGGACCACGAGGCAGACCTCGACGGCAGGCGCGTCGCCGTGATCGGCACCGGGGCGAGTGCGATCCAGTTCGTGCCCGAGCTGCAGAAACGCGCCGGCAAGCTCACGATCTTCCAGCGCACGGCGCCCTACATCATGGCCAAGAACGACACGCGGTACACGCGCTGGCAGAAGCGGCTGTTCGAACGTCTCCCGGCGACGCAGCTGCTCGGCCGCCTGCGGATCTTCCTGCTCGCCGAGTACGCGACGTACGCGATGACGCGCCACCCCGTGCTGGCGAAGGCGTTCGAGCTGCGGACCGCGCAGCTGCGGCACAAGCACATCAAGGATCCCGCGCTGCGCCGGAAGCTGACGCCGAAGTACCCGTTGGGCTGCAAGCGGATCCTGTTCACCAACGACTACCTGCCCGCGCTCGCGCAGCCGAACGTCGAGGTCGAGACCGGCCGGATCCGCGAGATCACGCCACGCGGAGTGCGCACGGAAGACGGCGTGGAGCACGAAGCCGACGTGATCGTGTACGGCACCGGCTTCAACGCCACCGACTTCCTCGGCTCGATGAAGGTGCTGGGCCTCGAGGGGCGCAGCCTCGACGACGCGTGGCGCGGCGGCGCCCGCGCGTACCTGGGGATGACGGTGCCCGGGTTCCCCAACCTGTTCTGCGTTTACGGTCCCAACACCAACCTCGGCGCGGGCTCCATCATCTACATGATCGAGCGGCAGGCGCGTTACATCCGCCAAGCCGTGGAACAGCTCGCGCGACCCGGGGTGTCCTATGTGGACGTGCGACCCGAGGTGGAGGAGCGCTACGACCGCGAGGTGCAGCAGCGGCTGGGCCACAGCGTGTGGAGCGCGTGCACCAGCTGGTACCGCCAGGCCGACGGGCGCGTGAGCACCAACTGGCCCGGGCTGGTGACCGAGTACGACCGCAGGACCCGGGTGCTCGACCCGGCCGACTTCAGGGTGGTGGCCTCGTCTTGAGCAGCACGGTCTTGAACCCCGACTACGACGTGCTCGTGATCGGCTCGGGCTTCGGCGGCAGTGTCACGGCGTTGCGGCTTACGGAGAAGGGCTACCGCGTCGGCGTGCTGGAGGCCGGGCGGCGCTTCGCCGACGACGAGTTCGCCAAGACGTCGTGGCGCCTGCGGAAGTACCTGTGGGCCCCGAAACTCGGCCTGTACGGCATCCAGCGGCTGACCCTGCTGAAGAACACCTTCGTGATGAGCGGCACCGGCGTCGGCGGTGGTTCGCTGGTCTACGCGAACACGCTGTACGAGCCGCCGGACGCGTTCTACCGGGACAAGCAGTGGGCCCACATCACGGACTGGAAGGACGAGCTGGCGCCCTACTACGACCAGGCCAAACGCATGCTGGGCGTCGTCGAGAACCCACTCACGACGCCGGCCGACGAGGTGCTGCGCGAGGTCGCGGACGACATGGGCATCGGCCACACCTACCGCCGTACCCCTGTCGGCGTGTACTTCGGATCACACCCGGGCGAAGAGACCCCGGACCCGTTCTTCGGCGGCGCCGGCCCCGCGCGACGCGCCTGCACGCACTGCGGCGAGTGCATGACCGGCTGCCGCGTCGGCGCGAAGAACACGACCGTGAAGAACTACCTCTACCTGGCGGAGCAGGCCGGCGCCGAAGTCCACCCGCTGACGACGGTGGTCTCCGTGCGCCCGGTCGACGGCGGCTACGCGGTGGACACCGAACGCACCGGCCGCTGGATCCGGCGCGGCCGGCGCACCTTCACCGCGGGCGAGGTCGTCTTCTCAGCCGCGGCGCTGGGCACACAACGGCTCCTGCACCGCCTCCGCGACAACGGCACGCTCCCGGGCCTGTCACTGCGCCTCGGCTTGTTGGCGCGTACCAACTCCGAGGCCGTGCTCGCCGCGCGTTCCCTGCGCGAGGGCACCGACTACACGCGCGGCGTCGCCATCACGTCGTCGATCCATCCGGACGCCGTCACCCACGTCGAGCCCGTGCGCTACGGCAAGGGCAGCAACGTCATGGGCCTCATGGCCACCGTCCTCGTGGACGCCGAGCCCGGCAAACGCCGGTGGGCGCTGGGCCTGCGGGAACTGGCCAGGCGCTGGCGCCAGCTGCCGCGCCTGCACAACCCGCGGCGCTGGTCGGAACGCATGATCGGCCTGCTCGTGATGCAGACACTCGACAACTCCGTGACCACGTACACGAAACGAGGTCTGCTGGGCCGCCGCATGACCACCCGCCAAGGCGCCGGCGAGCCGAGCCCCGACTGGATCCCCGCCGGGCACGAGGTGACCCGACGCGTCGCCGCGAAGATCGGCGGCCTTCCGCAGGGCGCGTGGACCGACCTGGCGAACACCCCGATCACCGGCCACTTCATCGGCGGCTGCACCATCGGCGACTCCCCCGACACCGGCGTCGTCGACCCCTACCAGCGCGTCTACGGCCACCCCGGCCTCCACATCGTGGACGGCTCGACGATCTCGGCCAACCTGGGCGTGAACCCGTCGCTGACGATCACCGCCCAGGCCGAGCGCGCCATGGCGTTGTGGCCGAACAAGGGCGAGCCGGATCCGCGCCCTGCACTGGGCGAGCCGTACCGACGGGTGGCGCCGGTGACGCCGCTGAAGCCGACCGTGCCCTCGACGGCGCCAGGCGCACTGCACCTGCCGATCATCGACATCTGGATCAGGCAGTGACCTCGGGCAGTGACCATCGAGCGCTGACCAGCCGATTCAACAGTTCCTCAACACATCCACCAACCACCACCAGGCACGCTTGCGACGTCGCACGCGCTCACCCCCCTCTGGGCACGTGCACTGGGGGTGTCTTGAAAGGAGCTCCCGCGACGACTCCCTCCCTGCCGTCGCGGGAGTCCTTCCAAGGTCTTGTCCGCCAGCGCCCCTAAGGCAGGTTCGCGAGCGCGCCGCCAACGGTGTTCGCGAACGCGTACCCGGCGGACGCGTCCCAGTTGATCGACCAGGTCATGGCGCCGCGGATCGCCGGGTACGTGGCCGAGGGTTTGAAGCCGGCGCAGCTCGTGCCGCGAGCGAGGCAGTTCAGCGCCGAGACGACGTTCGACGGAGCCTGGTAGCCGCCGCCCGCCGAGCCGGAAGCCGGCAGACCGAGGGCCACCTGGTCGGCCCGCAGACCACCCTGGAGCTGGATGCACGCCAGCGCCGTCAGGAAGTCCACAGTGGCCTGCGCGTAGACCTGGCCGTTGCAACCGAGCATGGTGCCCGAGTTGTAGTACTGCATGTTGACGACCGTGAGGATGTCCTTGATTCCCAGCGCGAGCTGGAAGTAGCCACCCTGCGTGGACTGCATGTCGATCGTCTGCGGCGCCATGGTGATGATCGAGCCGGCGCCGTTGTGGATGCTGCGCAGCGCCTGGCCCATGTAGGTGGCGTTGATGCCGTTCTCGAGGTCGATGTCCACACCGTCGAAGCCGTAGCTCGAGATCAGCGACTTCACGGAGTTGGCGAAGTTGTTCGCCGACGACGAGTCGCTGACGTTGATCGTGCCGTTCTGGCCGCCGACGGAGATGATCACCTTCTGGCCACGGGCCTGCACGGTCTTGATGTCGGCGCGGAACTGCGTGTCGGTGTAGCCGCCGAGCTGCGACGACAAGCCGGGGTCGAGCGTGAAGTTCACGGCGCCCGGCGTGCCCGTGGCGTCGGCGAAGGCCACGGCGATGATGTTGTACCGCGTGGGCACGTCGGCCAACCGCAGGGCCTTGGCGCCGTTGTAGAAGTTCTGCCAGTAGCCCGTGAGCACGTGTTTGGCCAGGTCACCGGTCGTCGGCGGCTGCGAAGTGGTGGGGGTGGGCGGAGTCGTGGGCGTAGTGGGTGTCGTGGGCGTGGTCGGCGTCGTGGGCGGCGGGGTGCCCGGGCCATCGAGGTAAACGTCGTCGGCCAGGTAGCCCGGCTGGCCGTACCAGCCGTGCAGGTACACGGTGATGCTCGTGGACGCGCCCGTGGTGAACTCGACCGAGAGCCGGCTCCAGCCGCTCGTGCCGGGCGTCCAGGTGCTGGTGTCGGCGCCGCCGGTGCCGGAGACGCCCAGGTAGACGTAGCTCCCCTGCACCCAGGCCGACAACTGGTAGGCGGTGTTCGCCTTCACCGTCACCTGCTGCGAGCACTGGGCGGTGTCCGACGACGAGGGCGCGGCGCTGAGCGCCTTGGTGCCGCCGTGGGCGCCGCTGGACACCACGGAGGCGGAACCAGTGCAGGTCCAGCCCGAGAGGCTGCCGCTTTCGAAGCCGGGGTTGGCGAGGATGTTGGCTGCGGACGCGCTGCCACCGATGACGAAGGTGGCACCGAGGCACGCGGCCACGGTGGCGATCAGGGCGCCGATCGCCAGTTTGGGTCTGCGGGACGGGCGAGGTTGTGGGGACCGTTCGGAGAACACAGCGAGACCTCCACGAAAGAGTGAGGCAGGTCACCACAAAGTGGACTAGACCAATCTCGGTGTCAAGGAACCGTTCGGGCGTCGCTTCGACGGGGCCATACGAAAGTCGCACCGCGCCGGACGGCAGAATGCTCGGCACGGAACACCGAGACGGAGCAGGAGCCTGGTTGTGAGCGTGCAGTCGGTCGAGGAACGGATCGCCGAAGAGCTGGGGGTGCGCGAAGGTCAGGTCAAGGCCGCGGTCGATCTCCTCGACGGGGGGTCGACCGTGCCGTTCATCGCCCGGTACCGCAAGGAAGTCACCGGGATGCTCGACGACGCGCAGCTGCGCACGCTCGAGGAACGGCTGCGTTACCTGCGGGAACTCGACGAGCGGCGCGTCGCCGTGCTGGAATCGATCCGCACGCAGGGCAAGCTCGACGAGGCGCTCGAGGCCCAGATCATGGCCGCGGACACGAAGTCGCGCCTGGAGGACATCTACCTGCCGTACAAGCCGAAGCGGCGGACGAAGGCACAGATCGCCCGTGAGGCGGGCCTCGAGCCGCTGGCCGACGGCCTCATGAACGACCCGAACACCGACCCGCAGGCCGCGGCCGCGGTGTTCGTCGACGCCGACAAGGGCGTGGCCGACGCGCAGGCCGCGCTCGACGGCGCCCGCTCGATCCTCGTGGAGCGCTTCGCGGAAGACGCCGACCTGATCGGCGAGCTGCGCGAGAAGATGTGGACCGAGGGCCACATCGCGTCGAAGGTCCGCGCGGGCAAGGAGGAAGAAGGCGCGAAGTTCGCCGACTACTTCCAGTTCTCCGAGCCGTACACGAAACTCCCCTCGCACCGCATCCTCGCGATGCTGCGCGGCGAGAAGGAGGAAATCCTCGACCTCTCGATGGAGCCCGAGGAGCCGGCCGCGGAAGACGCCGAACCGCGGGTGGGGCCGACGCAGTACGAGCAGCGGATCGCGCAGAAGTTCGGCATCACGCAGGAGGGCCGGGCGGCCGACAAGTGGCTCGGCGACACCGTGCGCTGGGCCTGGCGCACCAAGATCCTGCTGCACCTGGGCATCGACCTGCGGATGCGGCTGCGCCAGTCGGCCGAGGACGACGCCGTGCGCGTGTTCGCTGCGAACCTGCGCGACCTGCTGCTGGCCGCTCCGGCCGGCACGCGCGCGACCATGGGCCTGGACCCGGGTTTCCGCACCGGCGTGAAGGTGGCCGTGGTCGACGCGACCGGCAAGGTCGTGGACACGCACGTGATCTACCCGCACCAGCCGGCGAACAAGTGGGACCAGTCGATCGCCGAGCTGGCCGCGTTGTCGGCGAAGCACCACGTGGACCTGATCTCGATCGGCAACGGCACCGCGTCGCGGGAGACGGACAAGCTCGCGCAGGAGCTCATCAAGAAGCACCCCGAGCTGAAGCTCACGAAGGCCGTGGTCAGCGAGGCGGGCGCGTCGGTGTACTCGGCGTCGGCGTTCGCGTCGCAGGAGCTGCCGGGCATGGACGTCTCGCTGCGCGGCGCCGTCTCGATCGCGCGCCGGCTGCAGGACCCGCTGGCCGAGCTGGTGAAGATCGACCCGAAGTCGATCGGTGTCGGGCAGTACCAGCACGACCTGTCCGAGGTGTCGCTGTCGCGCTCGCTCGACGCGGTGGTGGAGGACTGCGTGAACGCGGTGGGCGTGGACGTGAACACCGCGTCCGCTCCCCTGCTCACGCGTGTTTCTGGCATCACCACGGGTCTGGCCGAGAACATCGTGGCCCACCGCGACACCAACGGCCCGTTCAAGTCGCGTACGGCGCTGAAGGAGGTCGCGCGGCTCGGGCCCAAGGCGTTCGAGCAGTGCGCCGGCTTCCTGCGCATCCCGGACGGCGACGACCCGCTCGACGCGTCCTCGGTGCACCCCGAGGCCTACCCGGTGGTTCGGCGGATCCTCGACCGCACCGGCACGGGCATCCGCGAGCTCATCGGCAACGCGCGCACGCTGCAGGCGCTCAAGCCGGCCGAGTTCGTGGACGAGACCTTCGGGCTCCCGACCGTCACGGACATCCTGACCGAGCTGGAGAAGCCCGGCCGCGACCCGCGTCCGGCGTTCAAGACGGCGACGTTCGCCGAGGGCGTGGACAAGATCGGTGACCTCAAGCCGGGTATGCGGCTGGAAGGCGTGGTCACGAACGTGGCGGCGTTCGGCGCGTTCATCGACGTCGGCGTGCACCAGGACGGCCTGGCCCACGTTTCGGCGCTGTCGAAGAACTTCGTGAAGGACCCGCGCGACGTCGTGAAACCCGGCGACATCGTGAAGGTGAAGGTGCTCGACGTCGACGTGCCGCGCAAGCGGATCTCGCTGACGCTGCGCCTGGACGACGAGCCGGGTGCTTCGTCGCAGGACCGGCGCGGTGGCGGTGGTGGCGGCGGCGGTCGTGACCGTGGTCAGGGCGGCGGTGGCGGCCAGGGCGGCGGCGGTCAGCGGCGGGGCCAGCAGGGCAACCGCGGCGGTGGCGGCGGCGGTCGTGACCGTGGGGGCAACGCCGGCGGTGGCGGCGCCATGGCCGACGCGCTGCGGCGCGCCGGGTTCGGCAAGTAGCGCCGGGTCAGCGGGTCCGGAGCCAGCGGATTTCGCCGTCGTACCACTCGTCGGTGGGCGTGAGCCCGGCGGCGGTGGCCACGGCGGCGGAAGCCCGGTGCCCGGGGCGGACGTGGGCGAGTACGGCGGGCACCGCCTGCCGTTCGAGCCAGGCGACGAGGCCCTGGGCGGCTTCGGTGGCGATGCCCCGGCCCTGCCACGGCGTCCCCACCACCCAGGCGAGCTCGGCGCCGGCGCCGCTGACGGTCGCCTGGACGGTGCCCGTCAGGCACTCCTCGCCGCGAAGCCGGATCACCCAGTTCAACCAGGTCACGGCCGGGTCCGGAGAGCCGGCGGTCATCCGCTCGTAGCGCGAGCGCAGGGCTTCGGGCGTGTCCGGCGTGCCGCCGATGAAGGTGTGCAACGCCGGATCGGACAGCACCCGCGCCATCTCCTCGGCGTGCGCGACGAGCAGCGGCAGCAGGTCCAGCCGCGGGGTCTTGATGGCCTCGGCTTCGAGGCGGGGTGCGGTCACGGCGCGTCATCGTAGCCGCGCGGACGAGCGCGGCCCGGGTTCGCGGATCAGTGCGACCGCGAACCCGGTGCGCCTCAGCGTTCATCACTGCTGCGCAATTCCCAGCAACGCTGCCTCGAGCGCGATCAGGATCTCCGCGGTCGCTGTCGGATCGCCCAGAGAGCGGCCCGTGGCTACCTCGACCCGTGCAACCGGTGGCGGACTGTGTTGGGGTGGCAGAACAGAACGGCCGCGGCGCCCGACGCCGATCCCCCGTTGTCCCGCCACGCGGCCAAGGTGTCGAGGAGGACCTTGCCTTGCTCCGGGGGCAGGTCGAGGATCGGCCCGAGCACGGCCTGCCGGACTCGCTGCATCGCGTCGGGCGCGCTGACCGCTGCGACGGCAAGGGAACATGGTGACGTGCGGGGTGCCGGCGACGGTGCTCGCCAGGGCGATGCGGGCGAACCGCAGCGCGGCCGCCGTATCCGTCAGCGCCAGGTACGGCGAGTTGACGCCGATCCGGCCGCGGGCCGACTCCGTACGCGTCGACGTGAGCGGGCGCAGGCCGGCGTCGGTCTCGAAGCGGACGATCCCGATCTGCGCGTCGGGCGTCAGCCGCCGGGCCGATCCGATGCGGCTTGCCCACAAGCGGTTCTCGATGCCAGGCAGCGCCTCCTGGGCCAGTGGCACCGATTCGGCCGCGACCACGACGAACGGCCCCCGTTCGGGCAGCCGAAGCACGTCGGCCACCTCCCAGACGGACATCGTCGGCGGTCACGAGACACCAGCTCGGGATGGTCCGCCGGCCGGGCACTCCGGAAGGGGTGGACAGGCAGGACAGCGCGAACCCGCGCTGGGCGACGGCCAGGAAAGCGGCGAGATCGGTGTCCGGCGCAGCACAGCTGGTGGAAGAACTGCAGGTCGATGTACCCGTCGGCGTCGCCTCGGGCGCACCCGGTACGGGCGCCGAACCAGGCGCTCACCCAGTTCGGCGGTGCCGCCGTGTGTGAAGGACTCGAGCAACGTCTCTCCCTCATCCGGCGCGAAAGCGGCGATGTAGACCAACGTCCGCACGTTCGAGATGCCCGCCCTGGATCGTCGCGACGAAGCCCCCTGATGTAGCCGGGGTCGGCGGCGACCCCGGCGGCCACCGCCGGCCAGCCTGACGCGTCGGAAGGCGCCGTGGACCAGTACAACCGTGGTCAGCGCGGGAGCGGCCATGACCAGCCTCGTTCCGGTTGTGGGTGAAAGGGATGCCTGCTCACCGTGCAGCAGGGCACACGGTGAGCAGGCATGTTCCCGATCAACCGGAACGAGGTCATTTGTTGTCCGTCAGGACAACGGACCCGGTGGCTCTAGGCGTCCATCTCGTAGGTGCCCGAGAGGTCGCGCACCACTGTCCACACGCGAGCGAAGCGGTCGGCGTCCACCACAGGCTTGCGCAGGGCCGCGAGGGCCAGCTCCTGCTGCTTGTCCGTGGAACTCGCCTTGCCGTTGAGGTCCACGGCGGCCGCGCTGAAGTCCTGCACCAGCACGGCGAAGAGCTGGTCCACGACGTCGTCGGACTCGCCCGTGAGCTCGGCCTGCTCCAGGATCAGCTGGCCGTAGACGACGAGGGTGAACAGCTCCGTCAAAGCCAGCCCGAAGTCCAGGTCGGCCTGCTGGGCCTCGTCCGGCGCGGCTTCGGTGAGCAGGCGCACGAGGTGGTCGGCCTGTTCGCGGAAGAGCGCGACGTTCGGGAGGTGCGAAGCCTTGCCGTAGGCCGTTTTCCAGTCGTGGAACCGGACCTTCGACAGACCGCGCGCGGGGCCCTGGCGAAAGAGGAACTCGTCGTCCGCGGCGTCGTCTCGGGTCGGCACCGGGGCGTAGTCCTGGGGCGCGAAGAGGTAGGCGGGCATGAACTTCGCGATCAGCGCGAGGTTCACTGCCACCGTGCCCTCCAGCTTGGGCAGGCCGTCGATGTCGTTCTTGGCCATCGCGAGGTAGGTGTCGGCCTCGAATCCCTTGGCCGCCACGACGTCGGCGACCAGGCCGATCACCTTCTGCGCCTGCGTGGTCACCTTCATCTTGGTGATGGGGTTGAACAGCAGGTAGCGCCGGTCGTCCGGGCCGGCGGAGCGGAAGTAGTCCACGGCGCGGTCGGAGAACAGCTTCATGCCGGCCAGCCGCGCGTAGGCCTCCACGAACTCGCGGCGCACGTGCGGGAAGTCGGTGACGGGCTTGCCGTAGAGGATGCGGTTGTGCGCGTGGGTGATGGCTTCGTACAGCGAGTGCGTGGCCATGCCGATGCCGCCGAAGCACAGGTTGAACTTGCCGATGTTCACGGTGTTGAGCGCTGCGCTGAAGGCCTCCGCGCCGACGTGCAGGATGTCCTCGGCGTGCACCGGGTAGTCCTCCAGGCGGAACTCGGCGACGAACATCTGCGAGGGCACGATGTTCTTCACCACGTGGTAGTTCGGGTGCGTCGAGTCGGCGTAGAAGAACACGTACTGGTCCGGGCCCGCGACGCCGTCGATGCGGCCGAAGACCGACACCGTGCGGGCGACGTTGCCGTTGCCGATGTAATACTTCGAGCCGTTGGCACGGTAACCGCCCGCGCCGTCAGGAGTGAGCACGAGGTCGGAGGAGTAGATGTCGGCGCCGTGGTCCTTTTCGGACAGGCCGAACGCGCCGACGCCGCCCGCGTCCAGCGCGTCGGCCGCCCGCTTGCGCGCGACCTCGTTGCCGCTCTGCCACACCGGGCCGAGCCCGAGGATGGTGACCTGCCACGGGTACCAGTAGTTGAGGCCGTAGAAGCCGAGGATTTCCGACAGCGCGGCGACGCGGCTGGTGTCCCAGCGCTTGTCCGGCGCGCCGTCGGCTGCGGCGGCGGGCGTGAGGAAGGTGGCGAAGAGGCCTTCCTTGCCGGCGAACTCGAGGAAGTCCGCGTAGATGGTGTGGCGGTGGTAGTCCTCGGTGAGCTTGCGCTTGCCGCGTGACTCGAACCACTCAATCGTGGCCAGCAGCAGGCGTCGGGTCTCGGGGTCGAACGACTGCGGGTCGTAGGCCCGCGGGTTGAGCAGCGGCATGGCTCTCCTCCGTATTACCGGCGGGTAACTTAGCAAGGGGCCGGGGTGCGGGCAAACTCACTCGGCCCTTTGTGCACAGTCGGCTATACTGATCTTGCGGTCCGCTCAGTTCTGCCTCGGATCGCGTCTTGTTGTCGACTACCACGCGCCGCGGCCCCCCCGAGGTCTGCGCCGGGCAGGACAACCCTTCTCACGTATGGAGAACCGGGGCGTTTCGAGCGCCCGTACGCACTTATGACCACTTTCACTGAACTCGGCCTGCCCAAGTCCCTGGTGGACGCGCTGGCGGCCCAGGGCGTCACCTCGCCGTTCCCGATCCAGGAAGCCACGCTGCCGCACACGCTCGCGGGCCGCGACGTGCTCGGCCGCGGCCGCACGGGCTCGGGCAAGACCTACGGCTTCGCGCTGCCCGTGCTGGCCCGCCTCGCCGCCGGCCCCACACGCCGGCGCCCCGGCCGCCCGCGCGCGCTGATCCTCGCGCCGACGCGCGAGCTCGCCACCCAGATCGAGGCCACCATCGCGCCGCTGGGCAAGGTGCTGGGCCTGAAGACGACCACGATCTTCGGCGGCGTGAGCGCGTCTCCGCAGATCACGCGCCTGCGCGACGGCGTGGACATCGTCGTCGCCTGCCCCGGCCGGCTGGCCGACCACATGCGCTCCGGCGAGGTGAAGCTCGACCAGATCGAGATCACCGTGCTCGACGAGGCCGACCACATGGCCGACCTGGGCTTCCTGCCCGAGGTGCGGCGCATCATGGACCAGACGCCCGAGCGCGGGCAGCGGCTGCTCTTCTCCGCGACCCTCGACGGCGGCGTCGACGTGCTGGTCAAGCGCTTCATGCACGACCCCGTCACGCACAGTGTCGACTCGGCGCAGTCGCCGGTGTCGACCATGACGCACCACGTGCTGCACCTCGAGGAGACCCACCGTCTGCCGGTGCTCGTCGACCTCACGGCCGCCCCCGGCCGCACGCTCGTGTTCACGCGCACGAAGCACCGCGCGAAGAGCCTCACACGCAAGCTGGTGGCCAGCGGCGTGCCGGCCGTCGAGCTGCACGGCAACCTCGGCCAGAACGCGCGCACGCGCAACCTGGAGGCGTTCTCGTCGGGCGCCGCTCGCACACTCGTCGCCACCGACATCGCCGCCCGCGGCATCCACGTGGACGACGTCACCCTCGTCATCCACGCCGACCCGCCCGTGGAGCACAAGGCCTACCTGCACCGCTCCGGCCGCACCGCGCGGGCGGGCGCGTCGGGCACCGTGGTGACGCTGATGACCGACGAGCAGATCGCCGACGTCCGCGACCTCACCCGCAAGGCCGGCATCAAACCCACGACCACGCAGATCGGCCCCGGCCACCCGCTGCTGGCCGAGCTCGCCCCCGGCGAGCGCACCTTCGACGCCTCGCCGCGCCGCCCGATCGTCGACAACCGCCCGAAGAAGGTCACCGCGTCCGGCGGCGACGCTTCCGTACGCGGTGGGCGTCGTGGTGGACCGGCTCCGGAGAACCGCGGTGGGCAGGGCGCTCGCGCCAACGCCCAGTCGCGCCGGGGCGAGTCGGCCGGGCGCGGTGGCTCCAGCCGTGGCAGCCGTGGTGGCGCCGGTCGGGACTCGTTCGGTGAAGCTCGCGGTCGCGGCGGCGCGGCGCGGGAAGCCGTGGGTGACGGCGCCGGCCGCGGTCGCGGCGACGGCGGCCGTTCAGCCGGCGGCCGCGGTGGTGCCGGGCGCGCGAACGCCGGCCGCGGTGGTGCCGCAGCAGGGCGCGCGGGGGGCGGTCGCGCTACAGCGACCGCCCGCACGCAGGGCGAACCGCGCCGCGGTGGTTCCGGCCAGTCGGCGACGCGTTCCCAGCAGCCCAGCCGCGCCGGCTCGGCCTCCGGCTCCAGCCGGGGCGCGGCGGCGTTCTCGGCCGGCACGCGCGCGGGATCTCGCCGCACCGGGCGCTGACCGTCCACTTACGACCGGCCCGCAGGCTTCTCGCCCGCGGGCCGGTCTTCGTTTCCCCCGCGCCACCCCCGTGCGGCGTTGGTTGCGTTCAACGCACCCAACGCCACATTGGGGCGTTGCGGGCCGAGCGGAGCGTGCCGGAGGCAGCGGTCAGAGCCGGCCGAGCAGGGCGAGCGCCGGCGGGAACCCGACCAGCACCACGAACGCGGCGATGTTCGTCTTCTTGTACTGCACCAGCAAAGCCACGAACTCACGCAGGAAAGCGCTCGGCACGAAGTACGAAGCGGTCTTCGCGCCGATCACGTCCAGGCGCAACCGCAGGCGGCGAGCGAGGATGGCCGTGCGGAAGACGTGGTAGTTGTTCGTCACCGCGAGAATCCGGCCGGAGATCCCCCGCACGCCCAACAGCTCCACGCTGAAGCGCAGGTTCTCGTCGGTCGTCGTGGCCTTGTCCTCCAGCAGCACCGACGAGCGAGGCACCCCGGCGTTCTCCAGGTACGCCGCCATGGCCGCGGCTTCCGAAGTGAGCTCGTCACTCCCCTGGCCACCCGACACGACCACGACCGCCTCGGGCGAACGGTGGTAGCACTGGACGCCCCGGTCCAGCCGGCTGGCCAGCAGCGGCGGTACGCGGTCACCCAGCAAGCCGGAACCCAGCACGATGATCGCGGCGGCGCGGGCGCGGCGGTTCAACCGGCTGTAGAGCACGGAGTACATGAGCAGCGCCGTGAACACGAACGCCAGGTACGCCGAGAACAGCAGCGCCGACAGGGCCAGCACGATCAGCCACGGCGCCGCGCGGGTGAAGGCGACCGCGCCGACCGTGAAGGCGTACACCGCCAGGATCGCCAGCCCCGCGAGCAGCGACATCATGTTCGCCGGCCGGTGACCTTCGCGGCGCCACATCACCGCGCCGTTGGCGATCAGCGCCCACGGCAGCACCAGCGCGGCGACCACCGCCACCACCCCGACGAGGATCAGCACCACGGTCTGCAGCCACACCAGCCCCGCGGTGAGGCTGAAGAGCCACAACCCCGTCAACACCGAAGCGAACGCGAACCACACGGCGTTGCCGAACCGCCGAGGCTCGCGCAGGAACCGCACGACGAAGATCAGATCGGCGAGCAGCGCCAAGATCACGGGGGCCATGATCGGACATTGTGGCGGGTGCCGCGAGAACGCGTCGGGTGAACCCCGTCAGAGCGAGGACGTGAGCCCGCGCGCCCGCAGCACGGCGCGCTCCAGCGGCCGGAACACCAGCAGCTCGATCCCGATCCCGACGAGCAGGATCAGGAAGATCGCCGCGATCACCTTCTCGATCGCGTTGAGTGACGAGCCCTGGTTCAGGTACGCACCCAAGCCGACGCCCAGCTGCGGCGACAGCGCGATGAGCTCGGCCGCCATCAGCGAACGCCACGAGAACGCCCAGCCCTGCTTCAGCCCGGCGAGGAACCCGGGCAGCGCGGCCGGCAGCAGGATGTGGCGGGCCGCGGCCAGCCGGCGGGCCCCCATGACCTGGCCGACGCGCGGCAGGATCGGCGGGATCTGGTCGATGCCGGACACGAGGCCGTTGGCGATCGACGGCACCGACCCGAGCAGCACGACGAAGTAGATCGCGGCGTCGTTGATGCCGAACCACAGGATCGCCGCCGGGACCCAGGCCACTGACGGCAGGCTCTGCAGGCCCGTGAGCAGCGGCCCGATCGCCGCGCGCACCACGCGGACCTTCGCGACGAGCAGCCCCAGCGGCGTCCCGATCACCACGCCGGCGGCGAAGCCGAGCGCGGCGCGGTGCAGCGAGGTCCAGATGAAGCCGAACACCTCGCCGTCGGTGAGGCGGTCCCAGAACTCGTTCCACACGGCCAGCGGCGCGGGCAGCTGCGCCTCCGGCCAGTACGCGGCGGCCCACAGGATCTGCCACACGACCACGAGCAGCACGAGCGCGACCACCGGCGGCAGGAATCCCCACGCGAACCGGCGCCAGAACGACGGGCGGCGCTCCCCTACCGGAGCGTCGAGCGCGTCGAGCCCGGAACCGACGGCGTCCAGCTCGTCGACGGGTCCGTCAGGCTGCGGCATGGGTACTGATCACCTTTCGCAGGTGGCCGGTGATTTCCTCGGTCAACTCCTCCGTGTCGGCCAGCGGCACGTCGGTCCACTCGCGCACCACGCGACCAGGACGCGACGACAGCAGGACCACGCGCTGGCCCAGCCGCACGGCCTCGCGCACGTCGTGGGTCACGAACAGCACCGACGTGCCGGTGCTCCCCCACACACGCAGCAGCTCGCCCTGCAGCACGTCGCGGGTGATGGCGTCGAGGGCGGCGAACGGCTCGTCCATCAGCAGCAGGGCCTGCTCGGCGTCGCCGCCGACGCGGTGGGTCGCCGCGAGCGCGCGGGCCAGCGCGACCCGCTGGCGCATGCCCCCGGACAGCTCGTGCGGACGCTTCCTGCCCACGCCACTCAGCCGCACCAGGTCCAGCAGCTCGGCGGCCTTGCGGCGGCGCTCGGCGCGGCCGAAGCCGGCCAGGCGCAGCGGCAGCTCGACGTTGCGCGCGGCCGTGAGCCACGGCATGAGCGCGGCCTCCTGGAACATGACGGCCGGACGCGAGGTGTTGAGCGTGATCTTTCCCGCCGACGGCGCGTCGAGGCCGGCCACGAGGTTCAGCAGCGTGCTCTTGCCGCAGCCCGACGCCCCGAGCAGGCACACGAACTCGCCCGGCGCCACCGCCAGGTCCACGCCGTCGAGCGCCACCACGGCGCGCCCGGCCGGGCCGAACGCCTTGCCCACGCCGGAAAGCCGCACCGCGGCCGCGCCGGTGAACTCGGTCCGTCCACTGGGGAGGGTGATCGTCATCGCGCGCTGCCTCTCTCTTGAATCACCGAGCCGGAATCACTTGGCCAGGGCGGGAGCTTCGACGGCGGGCTGTTTCGCTTCCTGCAGGACCTCGTTGAGCGGGCCGAAGTCAGCGAACCCCTTCAGCGCCACCGCGGACTTCGCGACGCCGGCGGTGACGGAGTCCTGCGCCAGCTGCGGGAACTGCTCGGGAATCGGATCCGTGGTCAGCTCGATGCCGGAGAACGCGCGGTCGAGCACGGCCGGGCTCAGCGAGCTGCCGGCGAGCTTCTTGAGCGCCCCGTTGACGACCGTCTTCGCGTCGGCGGGGTTGGCCTTGGCCCACTCGATGGCCGCCAGCTCGCCCTTCAGCACCGCGCGCACGGTGTCGGGGTGCTGCTGCAGGAACTCGCTGCGCACGATCACGACGGTGGTCGGGAACCGGCCGTCGGGCCACAGCGACTTCTCGTCGACGAGCACCTTCGCGCCGGCGTCGAGCACCAGCCGCGAGGACCACGGCTCGGGCAGCCAGCCGCCGTCGACGTCGCCCTTGCGGAAAGCGTCGAGCGTCTTCGGATTGTCCATCGTGGTCACGGTGACCTGGCCGGTGAGCAACTTGGCGGCCAGGAACTTTTTCAGCGCCACGTCCTGGGTGTTGCCCAGCTGCGGCGTGGTGAGGGTCTTGCCCTTCAGCTGGCCGACGCTGGTGATGTCCGGCTTGACCACGAGCTGCGCGCCGCCCGACACCGCGCCGGAGACCAGCTGGATGGCGCCTTCGGACTTGCTGAACGCCGTGATGGCCGGGCCCGACCCGATGAACGCCATGTCGAGCGAGTTGCCGAGCAGCGCGTTGACCTCATCGGGGCCGGCGTTGAACGTCTGCGTGGTGAGCTTCGTCGGGCCCAGCTGCTGGGTGAAGAAGCCCTTGCCGACGCCGATCAGCGCCGGCGCGTGCGTGACGTTCGGGAAGTAGCCCAGACGCACCTCCGTCGCCGCGCCTTCGTTCGCGGCCGCGGCCTGGGGGCGCTCCGCGCGCGAGCAGCCCGCGAGGGCACCCACCGCGGTCAGCGCGACGAGCGCAGAGGCGAGCAGGCGGGTTCGCGGGAGCTTGCGCACGGGTGGGCCCTTCCAGCGGTGACGGGTCCCGGCGAGGTTCGCACGGCCACTCACCCGGGCGCATGGACATCCGCATGGCGGGAATTCTGCCGCGCTCCCCTTGACAGGTGCGCCGTCACTTGCTCAGCAGCAGCGACCCGTCGCCGAACTCGTGCCAGAGGTACCTCCGTTCGACGGCCGCGTCGTAGGCGCGCTGCACCAGGGCGGGGCCCACGACGGCCTCCAGCAGGAGCAGGTGCGAGGCCTCGGGCGTGTGCAGGCCGGTGACGAGCCCGTCGACGATCTGCGCCGGGTGGTCCGGGCCCAGCACCAGCGACGTCCAGCCGGACGCGGCGGTGACGGCACCGTCGGCGACGGCCGACTCCAGCGCGCGGGCCGCGGTGGTCCCCACGGCGACCACGCGACCGCCCTGCGTGCGCACCCAGTTGACGAGCGCGGCCGTGGTGGCGGGGACGCGGAAGCGCTCGGCGTACGGCGGCTCTCCCGCGTCCGGCGACGAGACGCCGGTGTGCAGGAGGATCGGTGCGAAAAGCACGCCACGGGAGACCAGCCGTGTCACCAGTTCCGCGGTGAAGGGGCGGGCGGCGCTGGGCATTTCCGCCGAGCCGGGGTCGAGCGCGAAGACGGTCTGGTAGTCGGTGAGCGGCCAGGTGCGCGGGACGTAGCCGTAGCGGATGGGGCGGCCGACGAGCGCCAGGTACTTCCCGACGCCGCCTTCGACGTCGACGCGGGCGCGCCACAGGCGCCGTCGGCCGGCGACGTGCGGGGCGGACAGGGTGAGGGCGGCTCCGGCGGGCAGGGCGAGGTGCTCGCCTTCGCGGCCGTCGAGCAGCGGGCCGGCGGGGGCGCGGAGTTCGACGACCCAAGTGCCGTCGTCCAGCTCGGTGGAGAAGTGGACGCCGACGACGTGGTCGCCGCGCACGGCGTCGACGGCCGCGGGGAGCGTCCCCGAGGTGTTGACGACGAGCAGGTCACCGGGCCGCAGGTGGTCGCCGACCTCGCGGAACGTGGCGTGGTGGACGCCGGCCGGGCTCGCGGTGAGCAGGCGGACCTCGTCGCGGGCGAGGCCCCGCGCTTCGGGTGGTGCGGCGGCGAACAGGTCGTCCGACAGCGTGAAGCGGGTGTGCGGAGTGGTCACGAGCGCACCGCCGTGGCGAGGTCGGCGGCGCGGTAGCGGCCGCTGGGCAGGCGTTCGTCGAGCAGCCTGAGGAACGCGGGCACGGCCGTCTCGGGCAGCGGACGGTCGGAGATGTCCTCGCCGGGGAAGGCGAGCTGGTGCATGGCCGTGCGCAGGTCACCGGGGTCGACGGCGTAGACGGCGAGCTCGGGGTTCTCGACGCCGAGGACGGCGGTGGCGTGGTCGAGCGCGGCTTTCGCCGAGCCGTAGGCACCCCAGCCCTCGTAGGGTTCGACGGCGGCGTCGGAGCTGATGTCGATGAGGGTGCCGTTCGCGGCTTTCAGCGCGGGCAGCAGCGTCCGGGTGAGTGCGAGCGGCGCGAAAACGTTGGTGCGGTAGACGGATTCCAGGGCTTCGAGCGGGTAGTCGGCCAGCGGCGGCAGCGGGCTGACGCCGAGGCTGCTGGCGTTGTTCACGAGCAGGTCGAGCCGCGGCCCGGCGGCCTCCGCGAGGGCGGCGCGGTGCGCGGGGTCCGTGACGTCGCCGGACACGGCCGTGAAGCCGAGCTCGTCGGCGGTGGCCCGCAACGCCTCTTCACCCCGTGCGGTGCCCAGCACTGTCCACCCGCGACGGACGAGGGCCCTGGCGAGGGCCCGCCCCAGACCGGCTGACGCGCCGGTGATGACGGCGACTGGCATGGTTCCTCCTGGAGTAGGTACCAGCCAGCGTGCGACCTCTACTTTACTGGAGGTCAACCTTCTTGCCGCCGCGCAGGAGCACGTACGCCACCAGCGAAACCACGAACCCCGCGTAGTACGCCAGGTCCGCACCGTGCAGGGCGGCGGCGACGGGTCCGGTGTAGACGGTGGTGTTCATGAACGGCACCGCCGCCGCGAAGCCGACCAGAAAGGCCACCAGCGCGGCCCATGACCGGGTGGGTTTGCGCAGCTCGGCACCGATGTCGAAGCGCCGGCCACCGCGGGTGCGCCGCAGCCAGTCGGGCACCACGACACCCAGGAACGGCGGGATCCAGTAGCTCACGAACAGCAGCACGTTCTCGAACTTCGCCGACAGGTCGCCGCTGTGCATCCAGAGGATGAGCACGAACGCCAGCACGGTCACCACCACCGCCGACACGGGGCGGCGCAGGCGCACGCCGACCGTCTGGAGGGCGAGCGAGCCGCTGTAGTCGTTCATGGCGTTGGACGACACTGCGGCCAGCGCGATCACCAGCAACGCCAGGCCGCCGACCGCGCCACCGCCGACCAGCTGCGAGACGCCGGCGGCGGTCTGGTCGCCCAGCGCCGAGCCCAGCGCGAGGCCGATGCCCTCGCCCAGCGCGTAGGACGCCACGAGCCCGAGCAGCGTGAACCAGAAGACCCCGCCCGGCTTGGTGTCGGCGGGCAGGTAGCGGCTGAAGTCGGCGGCGTAGGGCGCCCACGAGATGGCGAGGCTGAGCGTGATCGTGGAGAACAGCACGATGGCGCCCGCGTAGTCGCCGCCCGTCGCGGAGTCGGTGAAGGTGATCGGGTGGTCGAGCACGACCTTGACCGCGAGCGCCACGAACGCTACCACGAGCACCGCGCTCATCACCGCCTGGACGCGGTGGATCACGGCGTAGCCGAACACGCCGAGCAGGCACTGCAGGACGAGGACCAGGACCACGGCGACCCAGAACGGCAGCCCCGTGAGCTCCGCCAGTGCTTCACCGCCGAAGAGCCCGACCAGCGCGTCCCAGGCGATGCTGCCGAGCCACTGCACGAGCCCCGGCAGCACCACGGTCTTGCCGAACGGCAGCCGCGCGAGCGGCAATTGTCCCGCGCCGGTTTTCGGGCCCCACGTGGACAGGTACGCCGGCGGCAGCGAACCGAGGATGGTGCCGACGAGCGCGACGATGAACCCGGTCGTGAAGCCCAGCCCCAGCGTCGAACCGAGCGTGCCGGTGAAGACGGCGGTCATGGTGAGGTTGGGCGCGAACCACACGCTCGCGAGGCGCCACGGCCGGCCGAACCGGTTCGCCTCGGGCACGGGCGTGATGCCGTGCGTCTCGATGGCGAAGTCGCCCGCGCCGGACGGCATGCGTCCCCCGAAGACGTCCGCGTCGATCCCGCTCATGTACTGGCCCTTCTCCCGTTTTGCCGGGTGTCATGATTGCCCTTGGCCGGGGTTGGGGGAAGCTTCCGCGACGAACGTCTCCCCGGCTGGGAAGAGTTCGGGTCGAGGAGATCGAAAGAGACCGAGTTTCCCAGATTGCCGGTGACCTCGACCACGGTCCCGGCAACCGCGATCCGCTCGCACGGGTTCGACCACGGCGCCACCACCCACCGGAAGTTTCCCACGAAGTCGAGCCTCGCGAAGAACCTCGCGAGCCGTGTGCGCCGTCGCCACAGACTCATCCCGTCGGCGATGTCCGCGCGTGCGCCTTCATCGATGTCCATCACGTCCTCGGGGTCGGCCAGGACCTCGCCGCAACGCGACGAGGCGTTCGATCATGGAGCTTCTTCTCGAGGCAGCTGGCACGGTTTCGGCTCGGGTGATCGTTGGTGCCGCGTTTTCCGCTATGCGCTGCCGCGCCCCGCTGGCACGATGATCGAATGGGGGTTCTGGCGTCGCGGCGCTTCGCCGTGTTCTTCGGCGCGCGGCTGGTGTCGCTGCTCGGCAGCTCGATGACACCGGTGGCCCTGGCGTTCGCGGTGCTCGACGCCAGCCGGGGCTCCGGCGACCTCGGCATCGTGCTCGCGTCGAACATGGTGCCGATGCTCGCGTTGCTGCTGGTCGGCGGCTCGGTGGCCGACCGCTTCCCGCGTGACCTGGTACTCCGCCTCGCCAACCTGGGCAGCGGCGCGACCCAGCTCGTGGCGGCGGCGGTGCTGCTGACGGGGAACTACTCGTTGCCGTTCCTGGTGTGCACGGAGTTCGCCAACGGGGTGCTCACGGCTTTCACGACGCCGGCCCTGCGCGGGATCGTGCCGCAGCTGGTCGACCGGGGGTTGCTGCGTCAGGCGAACTCGCTGATGTCGTCGGCGCGCAACATCTCGAAGGTGGCGGGCCCCTCGATCGCCGGTGTGCTGGTGGCCACCGTCGGCGGCGGCTGGGCCATCGCGGCGGACGGTTTGTCTTTCGTGGGGGCCGGCCTGGCGTTCAGTTTCCTGCGCCTGCCTCCGGTTGCCGACTCGTCGCGCGCGGGCGTCCTCCACGGCATCCGCGAGGGCTGGCACGCGTTCCGGCGGATCACGTGGCTGTGGCAGATCGTGGCCGCGTTCACGGTCGTCAACATCGCTCAGACGGGCGTCTGGCAGGTCCTCGGGCCGACCATCGCCCGTGCGACCCTCGGCGAGGCGTCGTGGGGTGCGGTGCTGAGCGTGCGGGCCGCGGGGGTGCTGATCACGGGGGCGGTGATGTACCGGGTGGCGGCCCGCCGGCTGCTGACCTTGGGGCAGGTGTGCGCCGCTTTGTCGGCCACGCCGCTGATCGTGCTGGGGACTTCACCGGGCTTCGTCGTGCTTTCCGCCGCGGCGTTGGTGGCGGGTCTCGGGGGCGGGGTCGCGAATGTCGCCTGGGAGACGACGGTGCAGGAAAAGATCCCCGGCCATCTGCTCTCGCGGATGGCCGCGTATGACGACTTCGGGTCTTACGTCGGGATTCCGATCGGTCAGCTGTCGGCGGGGCCGCTGGCTTCGGCGTTCGGCGCCGGACCGGTGGCCACGGCCGGCGGGGTGGTACTGGCGGCGGCGGCGCTGGTGCCGTTGCTGTCACCGGTGGTGCGGAAGATGCGGCACACTCCGGCGGAGGCCGGTTCGCCCTCGGGCGGCGCCTGATCGACCCCGCTCGAGAACGAAGCAGGCCCCCACCCTGCCGCAACACGCGGCGGAGCGGGGGCCTGCACCGACCCTCAGTAGCGGATCACACGAGCAGCAAGAAGGCCAGACCATTGGGCGAGCCGAGGCCCGTCACGTCGTCGTAGCCCTTGGTGGTGTGGATCGTGAGGTTGGGGTAGTCGAGCGTGCGGGCGGAGGTCAGCAGGCCGTCCGTCGCGTCGACGCTGTTGGCGAAGTCCACGCGCTCCACCGCGGCGTCCACGTGTTTCACGTCGTAGATCGTGCCGGTGCGCGACGTGAGCTGGTAGAGCGCCGGGTTGATGAAGCCGTGGTGGAAGTGGTCCAGGCTGTCGGCCACGGCCATGACGCCGGCGAAGACCGGGGACGCCAGGCTGGTGCCGCCGATGCGGTACTGGTCGTAGTACACGCCGTCGGGGAAGGTCTGGGTCTGACCCACGAGCATGCCGGTGTTGGGGTCGGCCACCGCGGAGATGTCCGGGACGACGCGGCCCTTGGCTTTGCCCCTCTGGTTCTTCGTGGACAGCGCGTCCGGCACGACGCCCTTCTGGTAGGCCGGCTGCGCGAACACGCGGCTGGTGCCACCGCCCGCACCGCCGTTGAAGGCGCCCGGGAAGGACGGGGTGTAGGTGCCCGCGGTGAGCGTGGACTTGCCCGTTTCCCAGCCGGTTTCGAAGGTCCGCTTGCCGGAGGCGTCAACCGCCAGCGAGGTACCGCCGACAGCGGTGACCCACGGCGAGGAAGCCGCGAAGTCCGGCGAAGGCGTGCCGAGGCGCGCGACCTCGTCACCGTTGTCGCCGGAGGAGAAGTACACGCCGATGCCCTCGAGCGCGGCCTGTACGGCGATCTGGTTGAACGCCTTGATCTCGTCGGTTGGCAGGTCCTCGCCGGTGTCGCCGTAGGAGTTCGACACGATATCGGCCTTGTGGCCGGCGATCACGTAGTTCAGGGCGGTGTCGAGCGAGAGGTCCTCGCAGTCGGAACCGCCGACGTACAGGATGTTCGCGCCCGGGGCGAGGCCGTGGGCGGCTTCGACGTCGAGCGTCTCCTCGCCGTACCAGCCGGAAGCGTCGCACTGGTCGGGGCCCTCGTCGGCCGGGTTGGCCGGGAAGACGTGCTGGCTGAACTGCGCCTTCGTCAGCGGGTGCGCCGGGTCGTTGCGCTTCGCGTACTCGGACGCGTCGGCGTAGATGGTCGGCGACGCGAAGGCGTCCACGATCGCGATCGTGGTGCCGCGGCCGTCGGCCCCCAGCTTGGCGGCCTGGTCGAGGCCGTACGCCGAACGCAGCTGCGCCGGCTTGTAGCCGCACGGCGCGTACGGCAGCTGCTTGCCGTTGTACGCCGGGTCGACTGTGTCGGTCTTCTGGGCGTAATAGTCGGAGCACGGGCCGGAGTTGCGGAACCCGGCGCCGGGTGGCGCGGTGGCCGGCCCCGCGGACTTCGCGGAAGCGGTGTCGGCGCCGGAAGTGTGGTCCGGCTTGAGCAGGCTGGTCGCCTGGTCGACGCCGACGACACCCAGCACGGACGAGGCAAGCGTTGCCGGCACGGACAGGTTCTTGTCCGCCGCCCGCAGCGTCTGGCCCTTCACGGCGTACTTGCCGAGCGTGACGTCGAACGCCTTCTGCACCTGGTCCGCCGTACCGGCCGCCTCCACGTACGCGCGGTTCGACGGCACGTCGCCGATCTGGAACCCGGCACCGGACAGCCAGTTCTTCACCGCGGACACCGTCGCATCTGATGCGGTGAAGCGGTCGCGCACCTGCTGCGGCGAGAGGTACTGCCGGTAGCTGTTGGAGTGCGGGTCGGACACGCCCGCCGCCGCGGCTTCGGCACCGGCCTCGTCACGCAGGTTCAGGTACACGCGGAAGTCGAGCTTGGACGCCGGCGCGGTGTCCGCGACCTTGGCCCCGGGGTTTGCCCAGATCGGGTGCGACGCGGGGATGTCGGCCCGGCCCGGGGCCGATGCCGCAGACGCCAGCCCCGGCGTGGCGGCCGCGAGGCCACCGGCCATAGCCAGCGAAAGGAACACGGTGAGACTTCTTCGCACAGGCAACTCCCTCGTGAATCGCGGCCCCCAGGCCGCAAGCGTCCGGCCCGAGACTAGGTCCGCACCGGCTGCTGGGGAAGCGTCCGGCCCGCCGGTGCGGAACCGTTATCTCCAAGTCGCACTCGATCTTCATTGGTGTGCAAGGAGGAAGTCCGGTTCGTCCGCACTGTCACGAGTGGAATGTCGCCTAACGGAACAAAAGTCCGACTTCCCGGTTCCGCATCGCGGTATCACGGAGCACGCCGAACGGGGAAACACCACCTACTTCCGTCGGTTGCTCACGCCGCCTGCAGCCCCTTCGAACCCGCGCCGACCACAAAGCTCTTGTCCGTCTTGATCACCAGCTTCGCCGGGTCGTTCACGCTCGTGTCCGACACCACCACGAAGTCGGCCAGCATCTGCGCCGGCGTCGCGGTGACGCGCACGTAGCCGCGTTCTCCCTTGCAGTACTTGATGTGTGGGTTGTTCGCGAGCCACGCGGCGCTGGGCGGCGCGGCGTCGTCGCTGTTGGACGTGACCGAGGTGGTCACCAGCTCCGAGCCGACGATCGGGTCGCTGTGATCGAAGTAGTCCTTGCGCAGGTCGGCCGCCCAGTGCCGGTGGACGTCGCCGGTGAGCACCACCGGGTTCGGCACCCCGCGGTCGATCCAGCCTTGCGTGATCCGATCGCGCGAGGCCTGGTAGCCGTCCCACGAGTCCGGGCTCTCGCACGTCGCCGAGTCGCCGTCGCCGTCGCGCTGGGCGAAGAACACCTGCTGACCCAGGAAGTCCCACGTGGCCGGGTGCGTGTCGAACGCCTTGAGCAGCCACTGTTCCTGCGCCGTTCCGGTGATCGTGCGCGAGGTGTCGCGGTAGGGCCCGCACGCCGTGCCGGTGACCTGCGCGCTGCGGAACTGGCGCGTGTCCATCATGTGGAAGCGAGCGAGATTCCCCCAGAGGAACTGGCGGTACAGCTGGATCGACGAGCCGATGGGCTTGGCCGTGGACCGGATCGGCATGTGCTCGTAGAACGCCTGGAACCCGTAGCCCTTGCGGGCGGCCGAAGCCGGGCTCGTGGTGGAGTTCCAGTTGTTCATCACCTCGTGGTCGTCGAACACGACCAGCCACGGAGCCAGCGCGTGCGCGCCTTGAAGGTCCACATCGGTCTTGTGCTGGCCGTGCCGAGCGCGGTACAGAGCCAAAGTCGTGGTGTCCGAAGGCACCGCGAGCCGCCGTGGGTTGAGTTCCGCTTTCTTGCGTCCAGAGGGCTTTTCGTAGATGTAGTCGCCGAGGAACAGCACCAGGTCCGGGTCGTCGCGCACCACGCCCTTGTACGAGTGGTACCAGCCTTCCTCCCAGTGCTGGCAGGACGTGAAGCAGTACTTCAGCTGGTTCACGGCCGCGCCCGCGGCGGGCGCCGTGCGCGTGCGTCCGACCGGCGAGATGTAGCCGGCGGACTTGAAGCGGTAGAAGTACTCGCGCGCCGGCTCGAGACCCGTCGGCTCGATGTGCACGCTGTGCGCCGACGCGCGCACGGCGTTGACCGAACCGCTTTGGACGATCGAGGAGAACGCCTCGTCGTTCGCGATCTCCCAGTCCACCGCGTACGTCGCGTCGGGCATGCCGCCGAACCCGTCGGCGTTGAGCGGCGCGGGCGCGAGCCGCGTCCACAGCACCACGCTGTCGGGCAGCGGGTCGCCCGAGGCGATGCCGAGCTGGAACGGGTCGTGGATCGCCGGGGCGGCGACGGCGGTGCGCGCGTTGGCCCACGAAGGCAGAGCGGTCGTCGCCGCGGCCGCGGTCACCGCGGCGAGTCCGCCCAGCAGTACCGAGCGCCGGTTCACCTGGCCCATGTCAGGGGATCCTTTCGGGGAGTAGGGGTTGTCAGGCCGCGAAGTCGGTGAGGCCGGCGCTGCAGCCGGCGAACGTCGGCGGCGAGGTGTTGTGGCCCGTGCAGACCTTGTAGAAGACCCATTTGCCCTTCCCGACGGGCGCGGCCTTGTCCACCGACGTGCCGTTCCCGCCGGAAGCCCAGACGTAGTACGGGCCCGAGCCGTCGGAGAGCCAGTACTGCACGACGCCGGAACTGCCGTCGGCATTGGTGTCGTAGGCGACGAAGTGCGCGTCGGACGAGCGGAACACGCCCTCGGCGGCGCAGGACGCGGCGCACTGGGCGCTGCCGGTGCCGGTGCCGCAGTCGGGTGCGACGCGGCCGTCGGAGCCGGTCTGCACGTAGCCGTCGGACACGTAGCCGCCGAGCGCGGGCACGTAGTCCCAGATCGTGGTGGTGCCGAGCGGGCCGGCCACGGAACTCCCGGTCGTCTGGCACTCGATGGCGACGGTCGCACCGTTGGCCACCGTTTTCACGGCGGTGGCGGCGGCGTTGGGTGCGCGCCGGACGTTGAGCGGGTCACCCGCGGTCTGGACCTTGCCGGGCACCGTCGACGACACTGCCGACGCGGGCACTCCCGCGGTCAGCGCGAACCCGCCGATCGCGGCCAGGACAACCCCGAATCCGGCGAGGCGCCGGAGCTTCGAACGCTTCATGGCCATAGCGTGTCGAAGCCTTGTACACGACCCGTACAAATCGCGATATAGGGACGTCAGCCGCCGAATGGATCTAGCTAACCCGCGCGAACGCTCCTAGCATGCCCGGTCATGGGGACCTTGCCGCTCAGGCGGGTAAATTGTTGACTTCACTGGCGTTCCGAATTCTCGGACCGTTGGAGGTCATTGCTGAAGGCCGGACCGTCCCACTGGGCGGGCCCAAGCCGAGGTTGCTGCTGGCCGCACTGGCTTTGCAGCCGAATGTCGTGGTGTCCACCGAAGTGCTGGTCGAAATCCTCTGGCCGGGTACCGCACCTCGTTCCGCGGCAGCCAACATCCGCACCTACGTCCACTCCCTCCGCAGGCGGCTCGCGGAAACGGCACCCGAGCTGGGTGACCGCATCAGCAGCCGCGCGTCGGGATATCTGCTCTCGGCCGCAGACGAAGAACTCGATCACGTGCTGTTCGCCGACCACGCGGCCCAAGCGCGGAAAACGTTCGAACGCGGTGACGCGGAAGCGGCGCTCGCGTTGCTCGACAAAGCCGACGCCCTTTGGCGCGGCGAAGTGCTCGAAGGCCTGCCGCACGATCACGGCTGGGGCGCGGCCATCGCGCGGCTGACCGAGCTGCGCCTGTCGGTTCAGGAGCAGCGGCTGAGGGCGCGCCTCACGCTGGGGCGCCACGGCGAGGCCATCGCCGAACTGCGCGGCCTCGTCACCGAACACCCGTTGCGCGAAGAGCTGTGGCGGCAGCTCGTGGCGGCGCTGCGCGACGGCGGCCGGATCGCCGAGGCCGTGGAAGCCTACGAGCTGGCCGAGCACACGCTGGCAGAAGAGCTCGGGGCGAAACCCGGGCCCCGGCTGCGGGAGCTGCGGGCCACGCTCGTGACGCCCGCCGCGGTGCCCGAGCCGCCGGCCGAGCTCGCCGTGCTGCGGCCGCGCGCCCAACCGGAGCTGCCCATCTGCCAGCTCCCGCTCGACCTGCCGGACTTCACGGGCCGCGAGGACGTGGTCGACCAGCTGGTCACGCGCCTGCGCGAACACGGCGAGACGGGCCGGCCGACGGTGGTGGTGCTCTCGGGCGCGCCCGGCGTCGGCAAGTCCGCCATCGCGGTCCGAGTGGCCCACGCGGTGCGCGACGCGTTCGGAGACGGACAGCTCCACGTGGACCTCGCCGGCACGTCGTCGTCGCCCAGGGCGCCGATGGGCGTGCTCGCGGAGTTGTTGCGCGCGCTCGGCATTCCCGACGCGGGCCTGCCGCGCGATCTGCCGGAACGTTCGGCGCTGCTGCGCTCGC
Source organism: Amycolatopsis sp. NPDC023774 (assembly GCF_040639695.1). Classification (NCBI taxonomy): domain Bacteria; kingdom Bacillati; phylum Actinomycetota; class Actinomycetes; order Pseudonocardiales; family Pseudonocardiaceae; genus Amycolatopsis; species Amycolatopsis sp. NPDC023774. Next base: position 75,568 of record NZ_JBFAAJ010000012.1, on the reverse strand, counting down.
GCCTGGCCGGCAAACGCATGTGCGTGGTGCTCGACGACGCGGGCAGCGCCGCCCAGGTGCGCCCGCTGCTGCCGGGCACGGGCGCGTGCGCGGTCCTCGTGACGAGCCGGGTGCGGCTGCCCGACCTCGACGGCGCGGTGGCGGTCGACGTCGACCTCCTGCCCGAACCGGAGGCCGCGCGGCTGCTGGAGGGCATCGTCGGCGCCGACCGCGTGGCGGCCGAGCCCGACAACGCCGCCGCGATCCTGCGCCAGTGCGGGCACCTGCCGCTCGCGATCCGCGTGGCCGGGGCGAAGCTCACCAACCGGCCCAGCTGGTCGCTGCGGATCCTCGCCGACCGGCTGCACGACGAGCGGCGCCGGCTCGACGAGCTGCGCGTCGGCGACCTCGCCGTGCGCGCCAGCGTGACGCTGAGCTACGACCTGCTGCCGATGTCGGCGGCCGCGGCGTTCCGCTGGCTGGGTGCACTGGGACCGATCCAGTTCCCCGCGTGGGTGGTCGCGGCCGCGCTGGGCCGTCCGTCGGCCGACGACGTGCTCGACGTGCTCGTCGACGCCCACCTGGTGGAGCTCGTCGCGTCCGACGCCACGGGCCAGCCGCGGTACCGGCTCCACGACCTGCTCCGGGTGTACGCGGCAGAGCTGGCGGAGCGGGACGCGCCGGAGAAGACGCGCCACGCGGCGCGGCGGGTGCTCGAGGGTTACCTCGCGCTGGCCGTCGCGGCGGCGGAGCGGATGCCGATCCACTTCTTCGGCCAGTACCGCGACCACGCCGTGCCCTACCCGGAGCTGCCGGACGGGACGGAGCAGCTCCTGGCCGACCCGGCCGCGTGGTTCGCCGCGGAGCGCCACTCCGGCGTCGCCGCGGTGACGCTGGCCGCGCAGCTCGGGTTCGACGACCTCGCGTGGCAGCTCACGGCCGCGTTCACGCCGTACTTCGACCTGCGCGGGCACCAGGACGACTGGCACGCCACCCACGAGGTGGCGCTGGCGGCGGCCCGGCGCGCGGGGGCGGTGCGCGGCCAGGCGATCGTGCAGCGCAACCTGGGGCAGATCCACCTGTACCAGGACAGCTACGCCGCGGCCTTCGTGGCGTTCGACGCGGCGCGGGAGCTCTACGAACGCGTCGGCGACGCGCAGGGCATCGGCGTCGCGCTCGCCGGGCTCGGCACGGTCCTGCGCATCCAGGGCGACAACGACCTCGCGCTGGAACGCTGCCACGAAGCGTCGAGGCTGTTCGCCGAAGCCGGCGACCGGCACGGCGAGGCGGTGATCCGCATCGCCGTGGGCGCGGTGTGGATGGCGCAGAAATGCTACGCGCCGGCCAAGCGGTGGTTCACCGACGCGCTCGAGCTGGCCGCCGCGATCGGCGACCGGCACCGCGAGGCCCACGCACTGCAGCGGCTCGGGCTGCTGCACCAGCACGAGGGCAACCTCGGGCCCGCGCGCGAGTTCGTGACGCGTGCGATCGCCGTGTTCACCGATCTGGGCGACGACCACTGCGTGGGTTACGCCAACCAGAACCTCGGTGAGCTGTGCCTGTACAGCGGCGATTTCGCCCACGCGCAGCTGTTGCTGGTCAACTCGCTGAGCGTGCACCGCCGCAACGGCGACCGGCGGTCGGAGGCCGAGGTGTCGCAGCTGCTCGGTGAGCTGCATTCGGCGCTCAGCCAGCCGGAACGCTCGCGCACGTACTCCGAGCGCGCGCTGGCCATCTGGCGGGAGCTTTCGGCGCGGCCGCAGCAGTCGGCACTGGAAACGCGGCTGGAGTCGGCTCCGGGTGACGGGCCGCGGATCGTGTCCGCCTGACCCGTACGCGCGGGGCCGCTTGCGCGGCGAGGGGTCCTGTCGAGACGAGGATTGCGTCTCGACAGGACCCCTTTGTCGTGGAGGAGCGGGAATGGTCCGCAGAGGTCTGGTTCGGCGCGTGCTCGGGGTGCTTTCGGCGGTGCTCGCGGTAGTCCCCGTGACGCCGGCCGCCGCGGCCGGTTCGTGGCTGGTGGACCTGTCCACCGTGGACGGTGACGACGTGAACGTGTTCTCGGTTTCGGGTTTTTTGACGTTGGCCGACTCCGCGTGGGACCCGGTGACCGCGCGGAGTTCAGGGGTTCTCGTCACGGCTACGCGTCGCCTCGGATCCTCGGTGGGCCGGGTGACCGCGCGGGTGGCGGACGCCGTCCCGCCGGGCACCACCGTGGAGGTCGACGTCCGGGGCCGCGACACGGCCGGTGACTGGACGGAGTGGACCCCGGCGGGCCAGGAGTTCCCCTTCGCGGTCCAAGTGGTACAGGCCAGAATCGCCCTGTCCAGTACAGCCGACGGTGTGCGGCCGACCGTGCGCTCGGTGGCGCTCACCGCGTCGGGTGGCTCAGCGCGGGCCGCGGTGGTCACCGAACCGCTGACCTACCGGATCTACGCGACACGTGAAGGCCTCGTCGGCGGCAAGACGTCCAACGGCCACGTGATCGCCAAGAGCGACCACTTCGTGTCGTTCCCCTCGACGAAATCGGTGTCACCCAAGGGAACCGGCTCGTACACGGCGAAAATCTGCCGCACCGACGGCACCCGCTGCGAGTTCGCGCCCGTGTGGGAGGTCGGGCCCTGGAACACCCACGACGACTACTGGAACCCGTCGGACCAACGCGCCACCTTCCCTGCGCTGCCCCAGGGCACGCCCGAAGCGCAGGCCGCGTTCCAGGACGGCTTCAACGGCGGCAAGGACTCCCGCGGGCGCACGGTGAAAAACCCGGCCGGCATCGATCTCGCCGACGGCGTCTTCTGGGACGGCCTCGGCCTCACGGGCAGTTCGTGGGTGGACGTGACCTACCTCTGGACCGGTACCGGTGGCGCCACCGGGTTGATCACCACCGTCGGCGCGCCGCTGAACCTGCGCGAAAGCCCCAGCACGTCAGCGGCGATAAAGGGCGTCGCCGCGCCGTATGCGCGCGTTCCGATCGAGTGCTCGGTGCCCGGTGAGTCCGTGAGCGGTGCCCTCGGCACCAGCGCGATCTGGGACCGCGTGGGTCCGGACCTCTACGTCTCGGACACGTACGTGAAGACCGGCGCCGGCGGTCCCGTCGCGCCGATATGCCCTTGAGCTGCGACGACAGGCGACCAATACTGGACAATTCGCCAAGCCTGAGGGGGCAGCATGACCACACTCGACACGAACGACGTGACTCCGTTGCGGCGGGGGTTCGCGGGGACCGTCTTCACCGCGGCCGACGACGGCTATGACGACGCGCGGAAGGTCTGGAACGGTCGGATCGACCGGTATCCGGCCGTGATCGCGCAGGTCGCCGGCACCGCCGACGTCGCGACGGCGCTGGCGTTCGCCCGCGAGCACGGGCTGCCGGTGAGCGTGCGCGGCGGAGGGCACAGCTTCGGCGGGTTCTCGATGTGCGACGACGGCGTGGTGATCGACCTGAGCGCGCTGCGCGCGATCACCGTGGACACGCACGCGTCCACCATCCGCTGCGGTGGTGGCACGACCTGGGCCGAGCTCGACGCGGCGGGCCAGCGGGAAGGGCTGGCGGTCCCGGGCGGCACGATCAGCGACACCGGCGTCGGCGGGCTCACGCTCGGCGGCGGCGTCGGCTGGCTGACCGCGCGCCACGGCCTCAGCGTCGACAACCTGCTCTCGGCCGAGGTCGTGACGGCCGACGGCATGCCGCGGCACGTGGCGGCGGACGAGAACGCCGACCTGTTCTGGGCCCTGCGCGGCGGAGGCGGCAACTTCGGCGTGGTGACGGAGTTCGAGTTCCGCGCGCACCCGGTCGGCCCGGTGATCGAGCTGGGCCTGTTCTTCTGGCCGCTCGCCCAGGGTCTCGAGGCACTGCGGTTCATCCGCGACACCGTCGCGACGCTGCCGCCGACGATGGGCGCGATGCTGGTGGGCCTCAACGCGCCGCCGGCCGGCTTCGTGCCCCCGGAGGTGCACTTCGCACCGGGCTACGCGCTGGTCGTCGCCGGGTTCGAGGGGCCGGATCAGCACGCCGCGGTGGTCGCGAAGATCCGGCGCGGGCTGCCGACCGCGTTCGAACTGGTGTCGCCGGTCCCTTACCTCGCCCTGCAGAAGATGCTCGACAACGCCGCCCCGCGCGGGGTGCTCGCGTACGAGAAGTCGCTGTACGTGGAGGAACTGAGCGAGGAGGTGCTCGACGTGATCGCCGAGCACATGCCGCGCAAAGCGTCACCGATGTCGATCACGCCGATGTTCCTGATGCGCGAGGCCTTCACCACCGTGCCCGAGGACGCGACGGCGTTCGGCGGCCCGCGCACGCCGAAAATCGCGGTGAACCTCGCGGCGATGGCACTCGACGAGCAGCTGTACCTCACGGACTGCGAGTGGGTGCGCGATTTCTGGACGGCGCTCACGCCGTTCGCCTCCAGCACCAGCGGCTACGTCAACTTCATGACCGAGTATGACGAGAACCGCGTGCGCGCGGCCTACGGCGCGGAGAAGTACGACCGGCTGGCGCTGATCAAGGCGAAGTACGACCCCGGCAACGTCTTCCACCTGGGCGCCAACATCCGGCCCGCCGTGGTCGTCTGAGGAGACGAAGGTGCCGGCCGCCGTGTGTCACAGCGGCCCGCACCCGCTCTGCCCGCACCTCAGTGCCCGGACAGGTCGATCGCCTGGTCGAGCTCACGGGGCTTCAGCACGCGCAGGATGCCTTCGAGCAGGTAGTAGTCCGCGTACGGCAACGAGATCTCGATCCCGTCCTCGGCCGGGCGGTTGCGCGTGCAGCGGGCCACCACCGCGTCGGCGCGGGTCGACTTCGTCGTGAGGCATGTCCGGGAAGTCGCCTCGAGCAGGCGCAGACCGGCGGCGCGGTACTCCGGGCGGCCCGCGGCCGAGGCGAGGTCGATGAGGCCGCACGCCATCACGACCCCGGCGGAGGCGTCCTTGATGTCGTGGGGTGCCTGCGGGGCGGTGTAGTCCCACACCGGCACGTTGTCCGACGTCAGGGCCTTCAGCGCGAAGTCGGCGAGCCGCCGCGCGGTCGTGAGGAACGAGCGGTCGCCGGTGCGGCGGTACATCGTCGTGAAGCCGTAAATACCCCACGACTGCCCACGCGACCAGCACGAGGCCGGGCTGTAGCCCTGCACGGTGTTCGGGCCGATCTCGGCGCCGGTGGCCGGGTCGAAGTCGAACACGTGCGGCGTGGAGCCGTCGGGGCGCAGGAACACGCGCTGCGCGGTCTTCGCGTGCTCGATGGCGATGTCGAGGTACTGGCTGTCGCCGGTCTGCTTGGTCGCGAAGTCGAGCAGATCGAGGTTCATGATCGTGTCCATGATGATCCGGCCCGCGTCCTTCGGGTCGGTCAGCGAGCCCCAGGCCCGGATGAAGCGACCCTTGGCGTTGTAGCGCTTGATCAGCGACGAGGCCGCCTGGATCGCGCCGGCGCGCCACTTGTCGTCTCCGGTGATGCGCCACGCGGTGACCCACGACGGGTAGAACAGGAATCCGAGGTCGTGCGTGCTGGTGTCGTTCTGGCGCGGCGCGAGTTTGTCGGCCGACGCGAGTGCGAGCGTGCGGAATTGTTCGTCGCCGGTGTGCAGGTATGCCATCCAGAGCGTGCCGGGCCAGAATCCGCCGACCCAGTCACCATTCTGCGAAAAGGCCCATTTCTCGAACTTGGTCCCGGTGGGAAACGAGGTGACACCCGGCGCGACCGCGCGCAGCTTCTTCACCGCGTAGTCTGCCGCTGAGCGGAACAGCTGCGCCTGGCTCGCGACGTCGGACACCCCTTGCTCGGCAGCCGCTGCCGCAACGGTGCTGGTCGCGGTCGCCGCCACGGCGGCACCGGCCGCGGTGGTCAGCAGGGTACGCCGGGAAACGCTCACGATTGCCCGCCAATTCACAGTCGTGGAAACACCAGTGGGGAAATGCCTCACGAGAAGGCCGCCTGAGTTTTACACGACCGTCATGTGCTTGTACACCCACCAAAGCGTGCTTTCACGGTTGTGAATAGTTCATGGATGTGAACCCACTATTCCGCGCTCCGGACCGGGGTGAACCACGTGCTCACTCCGGCCCGGACCAGTCAGTGGTGGTGGTGCGCGTGGACCACGGCGTGCCCCTTGCCACGGCCGATCATCCACTTGTTCACCGGCACCGTGACCACGAAGGCAACGAGGAGCGAGAACAGCAGCGACAGCCAGAACAGCGCCGTCGCCAGGCCAGCGTCCATCGCGCCCGGGACCACGACGATCACGAGGTTGTCGACGATCTCCATCACCGCGATCGACACGGTGTCGGCGGCCAGCGCGACCTTGAACGCCGCCGAGAAGGTCAGGCCCGACTTCAGGACACCGCGCATCGTCAGGCCGTAGCCGAAGACGAACGCGAGCACGATCGCCAGCACCACGGTGGCCGTGTTGTGCAGCCCGAAAGCGGTGCCGAGAACCATGCCGAGCACCTCACCGATGGCACAGCCGGTGAGGCAGTGCAGCGTCGCCCGGATCGCGGTGGACCAGGACGCGCCGTGCTGGTGGTCAGTCATGTTCTCCACTATACCCCCTTAGGGTATTTCGAATCACCGGTCAACCGCCGAGGAGCGACTTCATCGTGGTGATCTCGGCGTTCTGGGTGTCGACGATCCGCTGGGCGATGGCCTTCGCGCCACTGCTGCTCCCCTGCGCCAGTTCGGTGCGAGCCATCGCGACGGCGCCGGAGTGGTGCTGGATCATCAGTTCGAGCCACTCGCGGTCGTAGGCGGCGTCGCGCAGCCGGTCAAGGCCGGCGGTGTCGACCATGCCGGGCATCTGACCGTGGTCCATGCCGGACATGGCGCCCATCGTCGCCGGGGCCGGTGCGCCCCAGGCCTTGAGCCACGCCGCGAGCTGGTCGATCTCGGGCTCCTGGGCCCGCTGGATCTGCTTCGCCAACGTGATCACGCGCTGGTCATCGGTGTGCTGCGGCACGGGCCCGGACATCCCCACGGCCTGGCGGTGATGCGGAACCATGTCCTGCGCGAACGTGACGTCCACGGCGTTGTGATCAGCGGCGGGCGGGGCCGCGCTCGGTGACGAGCAGCCGACGAGAACGGCGGCGATCGCCGGCAGCGCGAAGCCTGCCAGGATCTTGCGATTCATGACGTTTTCCTTCCCCACTGGGTACGACGGCATTCGGACACGAAGGAGCTCGCGCCCGATCAGATCCGCAGCACGCAGGAGGCGGTGAGGAGTGCACGGCCCGTTCGCGAGGGCGGCGCCCGGGCAAACCCGGCAGATCCACGTTCGACCGGGTCCGGCACCACACCTTCACGACGCCGGCGCAGCCAGGCCGCCGCGAGCACCAGCCCGGCCGCGGCCAGCAGCACCGCGAGGCACACGTGCAGCATCGCGTGGCCGCCGTCGCTGCCGGACGGCGCGGCGGCGATCGGTTCCGCGAACGTCGAAGCCACAGGCACCGGAGCCACCGCCACCGCGGGCGCGTCCGTAGCCGAGTGCGCGACGGGCACCGCCGAAACCACCGGCAGCCCAAGCATCCCGGCTATCTCGCCACTGCCGATCTCGCCACCGCCCATCCCGCCACCGTCCATCCCGCCACTGCCCATCCCGCCACCGCCCATCCCGCCACCGTGCGGCGCCGGGACGTGATGCATCGCGAGCACGCCGAAGACCAGCACGCCGAGCAACAGCCAGCGCGCTGGGGCCGGAAGCGGGAACCCGCGGGGTGGTCGACTCATCGCGCCCAGCCTAATCACATACCCCAAACGGGTACCAGGTGATTCCAAGATCACCGTTGAACTCACTTCCGTAACCCTTTGCACACGACCGGTTGACCCCTGTGAGCACACTCCCTTACGGTCACTCCAGGTCGCCGGCGGTGCGCAGACCGTGAACCGAAGGAATGGTGGGGATGCGAAGGCCGTCCAAGACGCTCTTCCTGGGCGTCGCGCTGCTGCTCAGCGCAGTGGTGGGGCTCGGCAGCTGTTCCTCCGCGCTCCACACGCCGACGGTCGACAGCGGCGAAGCCCCGATCCGGATCGCCTTCGTGCCGAAGGTCGCGGGCATCGCGTACTTCGACGCCATGAACGCCGGCGGCCTGGAAGCGGCGAAGCGGCTCGGCGCGCAGTGGATCACGCGCGGCCCCACGACGGTAGACCCGGCGGCCCAGACTGCCATCCTGCACGACCTCGTGGCCCAGCACGTCGACGTGATCGCCGTGGCGCCCAACGATCCCCGCGCACTCGCGCCCGCGATCGCCGACGCGCGCGCCAAGGGCGTCCACGTGCTCACCACCGACACCGACGCGCCGGAAACACCGCGTGAGGTGTTCGTGAACCAGGCCTCCCCCGAGGACGTCGGCACCACGCTCGTCGACGCGCTGATGGCGAAAACGGGCGGCAGCGGCGAGTTCGCCATCGTCTCGTGCGGACGGACTGCCGTGAACCTCAACGCGTGGATCTCCGTCGAGCAGACCTACACGGCCCAGCGCTACCCGAAGGCGCGGCGCGTGGAGACCGTCTACGCCGGCGAAGACACGACCACGGCGACCGAGCTCGCGAAGCAGGTCCTCGACCGCCACCCCGACCTCACGGGCCTGATCGGCGAGTGCACCACGTCGGCGCCCGGCGTCGCGCAAGCGGTGCGGGACCAGCAGAAGATCGGCCGCGTCTTCACGGTCGGCACGGGCACGCCGCAGACGATGAAGCCGTACCTGCTCGACGGTTCCTGCTCGATGTCGGTGCTGTGGAACGTCGAATCGCTGGGCTACCTCACCGCCTGGGCGGCGCAACAGCTGGTGGAGGGCCGCTCGTTCGGCCCCCGCAACAACGTGAGCCCCGAACTGCCCGCGGTGAGGTACGACGCGCGCTCGAAGACCATGCTGCTCGGCGAGCCGCTGCTGATCACCCAGGACAACGTGGACCAGTTCAAATACTGACGGCCGGAGCCCCGAAGAAGGAGCCCCGGCCGTGCAGTCCCTTGTTGAACCAGCGCCTTGCTGTGAAACGGAAACTCAGCGAACGTCGATGGTGACCGTCGCCGTGGTGACGCGGGCGGGCAGCTTCGTCGTGTCGATCTTCAGGTACTCCCCGTCGTCCTGCCGGCCGTTGGGCAGCGTCTTGGCGTGGAGCGCGTACGGCGGCGCGGTGTTCGAGAGGCCGTCGATGCCGAAGTCGTTGTCGTTGCTCACCACGAGGGTGCGGCCGCCGTCGGTGGTCGCGACGCCCTCCACCTTGTCGTGGCCGAAGAAGCCGCCGGTCGGGTCGAGCCCGGTCACGAGCGCGCCGAGGTCGACGTACAGCTTCTTCGAGACCGGATTGATGCCCACCTTGGCGAGGTCCGCGGTGGCCGCTTCAGTGGTGTCCTTGCCGACATAGGCGTCGATGCTCGACTGCGCGGCACCCACGAGCAGCCCGCCCTTGGCGGAGTCGTAGGCGGCACCGGCCACCTTCGCCTCCGGCCCGACGTCGGTCGCGCCGTGCAGGTCGATCTCGTAGATCTTCTTGAACGCACCGGGCTCGAAGTTGCCGTCGCGTTCGTCCACGAGGAACTTCGTCGACGACAGCGCGGTGATCTCGCTGACGGCCGTGCCCGTGTCGTCCGGGTCCTGCAGGAGGTACAGGTACTCGCCCGTCGCGCGCGTGCGCAGGTCGACCGTGACGATCCGCAGTGTGGTGACGTTGCCGGGCTTCTTGGTGAGGTCCGGCTGCTGCAGCGCCGACTGCATGATGCCCACGAGCGTCTCGCCGTCCGGTGTGAGGGCGAGGCCTTCCATGCCCTTGTTGGGCACCCGATACTTCAGCTCCTCGGGCAGAGAGCCGTCGAACGGCGAGAGCCGCTCGATCGCGCGGCCGTCGGCGCGGAAGTGCGTGATGAAGGGACCGTACTCATCGGACACCCAGAACGTGCCGTCGCGTTCGGCGACGAGGCCCTCGGAGTCGTACCCGTTGGGGGTGGCCGGCAACGGCTTCCCCTCGAGGCCCACGATCGTCTCGCCGGTGTCGGCGGCCGTGCTGACCTGCCCGTTGTACGGCGAACCGTCCCTGGCGCGCAACGGGATCCGCTTCTCGAGCACGGCCTTGGCGTCCTTGAGGCGGAACTTGCCGATGGCCGGGTCGAACGCGGGCAGCGGCTCCACCTTGGACCCGTCCGGCGCGTCGACGTTCGGGCCGCGATCGGTGAGGCCGTAGAACTCGTCGCGCGAGCCCGGCACCGGCGTGAGCGCGGAACCGTAGGCGCCACCGGCCAGCGTCACGCCGCCGATGGTCGCCAGCGGCGGCAGCGAGGTCGGGTAGAGCTGCACGGCGTCCGACACGGAGTACGTGAAGGTGTCGCGGCCGTGGAAGCCCGGCGCGGGTGCGTAGCTGAACGACCCGCTTGGGTCGAGGGTCAGGGACCCGTGCGCCGGGGCGGTGTGGCGCACGATGGCGCCACTCGCGCCACCGCGGCTGTCGTTGCCGAGCACCCCGTCGCCGTGCACTTGCAGCGACCCGCCGGCCCGCGCCCCGTAGTGGTCGTCGCGGGCGGCGAACGCGGTGGGCCCGCCGCCTCCGTGCGCCGACGCCGTGCCGGTGGCCAGCAGCGGCAGGGCCAGGATCCCCGCGGCGACCCCGATTCTCACGCGCTTCATCCGTTTTCTCCTCTTCCGGCGTCACCCGACACCGAAGGAGGAGTCTGGTTAACGGAGTTGGACAACCGCCGTCTTCAAGGCGACGACCGCGTTAACGGCCTCGTCTCACATGCGCCGCTGCCGCTCCACCACCGATCACGAGAACCAGCACGGCAACGCTCCACCTGCGTTGTTTCTCCACGCGGTGGCCGGCGTCGGCCACCGGCTGCGGTGTCGCAACGGGATGGAACTTCGTCGGTGGCGCGACCGAAGTCGAGGCGACGATCGGGACGGGCGAAGTCGCGTTCGGCGGCCAGGGCACTGCCGGCGGCTGTTCCGCGAGCACCGGCGGCGGTGGATCTTCCGCCGACTGCGAAGGTTTCACCGAGTTCGCCGACTGCGAAGGTTTCACCGAGTTCGACGACGGTGGGGGGTCCAGTCGCGGGGGCGGCGGAGTCGGCGGCGAGGGTGGCGGCGGCGGTGCTGTCGCCCCGGCGAGACACCCGGCCCCGTCGGAGGTGTAGAGCTCGGGCCCGGTGCTGATTTCCTGGGGCCCACCGGAGCCGTCGCGCGCCAGGCGGTAGGTCACGCTGCGGTGGCCGATGCGGTTCGCCGTCGCGTAGAGGGCACCGTCCGGACCGAACACGACGGAGCCGTACGCCGTGGCGAGCGGGAATTTGAGACCTGGCACTGTGGCGACTCGGCCGTCGCGGGGGTTGATCGTGACCACCGAGCCATGACCCGCGGCCGTGACCGAAACGCCGTAGAGCAAGCCGTCCGCCGGGCTGTAGGCGAAGTCGTCGACGCCTGCGGACAGGACGACAGGCCGTAGCTGCAGGTGCGCGACCACGTCGAGGTAGTGGGGACTGGCCGGGTCGACGTCCACTGTGTACAGACTGTTGGCGTGCAGCAGGTACCACGAGTTGCCGGACATCGCGCCGCCGGTGGAGCCGGTCGCCCAGCTCCAGATTCCGTGGCGCGCGCCGGCGCGGAACACGCCGCCGAGATCGGTCACGTGGCCCGAGCTGTCGATCCGCACCGCGTGGGCGCCGTCGTGGAAGTGGCCCGAGGCCGGGCCGTCGGCCACGCCGTAGACCACGCCGTGCGCGGCGGAGTAGGCCATCGCGTTGATGGTGTAGCCGGGGTTGCCGAGCGACTGCCGCCGGCCGGTCGGCAACGTGAGCCGAACGAAGGACGACGAGCGCGAGTTCTGACTCTCCACCTGGAGAACCGCGCACGTCGCCGGCGCGGCCGGGTGCGTCCGGCCGGGTTGCTCGAGCCACCCCGACGCCACGAGCAGCGCCGACACGGCCGCCGCGGCGGCCGCCACCGGGAGGAAACGGGGAATGCGCACGCCCTCAGCCCAGTCGCGCCAGTGCCGAGCTGAACGCGTCGGGCTGGATGCTCGCGCCGCCGGCGAACGGGTTCTGCAGCTGGAAGATCGCGTAAAGCAGCAGTGCGATCGTGCCGGCCAGCGTCGACACGATCACCAGGTGCGCCGCCATGCGCGTGCCGCCGAAGAGGTTGGGCAGCAGCACGGAAATCAGGCTGCCGAGGATCAATGCGAACCACACCACGGAGCCGACTCCGCTCGTGGCGGCGTCGGTGAGGCGCGCCTGTCTGGCCTGGTAAACCTGCCACAGGTCGTTGGCTGCCTCGGTCTTGCGGTCGTTCTCCCAGTCGCTGCTCGCCCGCGCGCCGGCGATGGTGCGGCGCAGCTGGTCGAGCTGCGTCCAGCCGGTGTCGGGGATCGTGCCGCCGTCGGCCAGGCGCGGCCATTCCTGGTGCTGCACGGTATTGGCGTACGCGGTGGCGAGCTGCTGCACGCGTTGGCCGGTGTCGCCCGGCAGCGCTTCGGCGGCCCAGGTCATGGAGACGAGGCTGTCGGCCTCGGTGTAGGAGCCGTCCCGCGCGGTCCCCCCTGCGTCGAAGAGCGAGATCAGCACGAACGCCACGAGCACCGCGTGGAGCCCGCCGACAATGGTGAACACCTGACCGGCCGCATCGTTGTTGTCACGACGACCTTCATCCCAGCCGAACCGCCTCACCAGATAGCCGATACCGCCGCCGATGACAGCCGCTCCGACCACCCAGAAGATCCCGGTCAGGTAGACGTTCATCCGACCCCTTTCACACTCGCAGGCCACTGGATCCACCATTGTTCGGCGAATTTCCGGAAGTGGGCCCGCTCAAGTTAGTCATCTGATTCCCGGCCGACAAGAAGCGGCAGTTCGGTTCATTCGAGTGGCCCTGCGAGGCACCTGATGATCACTGGAACGGAGCAGTTGAATGTTGGAACACCTGCTCTGGATATGCCACTCACCTGCGGGGCACCGGTGATCTACAGTCGAAATTCCCGTCCGGGTGAGGCCCGCAGACCGAGGGTGACGAACGCGGTACGGATCAAGATCGTCTAAAACTGGCGCTCCGACAACAGCAACTGGAATGTCCGATTACCCGTTCTGGCAAACAGGTGAACCGACCCGGTTACCCGATCGTGGGATTGTCGAGCGAGGCCGGCTTGCTATGTTGATTCCGCGGTGCCGACCCCGAATTAATTGCAGCAGGATAACGAACTCAAATTCGTGCTGGAAACTTTCTCACACATCCGAAATCCTACGATAGGTGGTTTTCGCTGTGACCGTCACGGACCCCGTGGACTCCGCGAATCAGGAACAACCGCAGCTGAGCCTGGGCCGGGCCGCGGCCCGCACGCTCGCGACGACGACCAAGTCCGTTCCGCAGATGCAGGGCATCACCACGCGGTGGCTGCTCAAGGTGCTGCCGTGGGTCAAGGTCTCGGGCGGCGCGTACCGCGTGAACCGCCGGTTGAGCTACGCGGTGGGCGACGGCCGCGTCACGTTCGCCACCACCGGCGCCGAGGTCCGCGTGATCCCGCCGGAGCTGGGTGAACTGCCGCCGCTGCGCGGTTTCGACGACGAAGAGGTGTTCATCGAGCTGGCCGGCCGGTTCGTGCAGCACGAGTTCTCCCCCGGCGACACGCTCGTGGAGTTCGGCCACCAGGCCGACCAGATCTTCCTGGTGGCGCACGGCAAGATCAGCAAGGTCGGCACCGGCGCGTACGGAGACCAGACGGTGCTCGGCACGCTCGCCGACGGTGACTACTTCGGCGACACCGTGCTCACCAACGCCGACGGGATCTGGGAGTACACGGCCAAGGCCGTGACCGCGTGCACCGTGCTTACCCTGTCCCGCAGCGAGTTCCAGGGCGTGCTCGACCGCTCGGAGGCGCTGCGCGAGCACCTCGATGCCGTCGCCGCCGGTTCGGCCGGGCCGGCGAACGACCACGGTGAAGCGGTGATCGACGTCGCCTCCGGTCACGACGGCGAACCGCAGCTGCCAGGCACGTTCGTGGACTACGACAGCTCGCCGCGCGAGTACGAGCTGAGCGTGGCGCAGACCGTGCTGCGGGTGCACAGCCGCGTCGCCGACCTCTACAACCAGCCGATGAACCAGATCGAGCAGCAGCTGCGGCTCACCGTCGAAGCCCTGCGTGAGCGGCAGGAGCACGAGCTGGTCAACAACCGCGACTTCGGCCTGCTGCACAACGCGGACTACTCCCAGCGCGTGTCCACCCGCACCGGCCCGCCGACCCCCGACGACTTCGACGACCTGCTTGCCCTGGTGTGGAAGGATCCCGCGGTCTTCCTGGCGCACCCGAAGACGATCGCGGCGTTCGGCCGCGAGTGCAGCCGCCGCGGCGTGTACCCGGACGCGGTGGACCTCGGCGGGCACCAGGTGCCGGCGTGGCGCGGCGTGCCCGTGTTGCCGTGCAACAAGATCCCGGTCACCGAGACCCGCACCAGCTCTGTGCTGCTCCTGCGCACCGGCGAGCAGTCGCAGGGGGTCGTCGGTTTGCACCAGACCGGGCTGCCCGACGAGTACCAGCCGGGCCTGAACGTGCGGTTCATGGGCATCAGCGAGCAGGCGATCATGTCGTACCTGGTCAGCGCCTACTATTCGGCCGCCGTGCTGGTGCCCGACGCGCTGGCCGTGCTGGAGAACGCCGAGATCGGGCGCGGTGACTGAGCATGGCCGCACCCGCCACCCCGCCGCGCCCGCCCGAGGCCGCCCCCGTGCGGCCCGGGCCGGCGCCGCTGCCCCCATCGGCGTTCGGGCCGACGGGCCTGGGCACGAGCGCGCTGCGGATCGTGCCGAGGCCCGCGTCCCAGAGACCTCCCGAAGCTGAGCCCACCAAGCGAGGAACCGCATGACCGTGACCGAAGAGCCGCCGCTTTCCCTTTCCACGCGCGCGGCCCGGACCCTGGCCACCACCACGAAGTCGCTGCCGCAGATGCGCGGCAGCACCCCGCGGTGGCTGCTGTCGCAGCTGCCGTGGGTGGAGGTGCCGGCCGGTTCGTACCGCGTGAACCGCCGGCTGACCTACACCGTCGGCGACGGCCGGGTGAGCTTCTTCAACACCGGCGCGCGGGAGCAGGTGGTCCCCGCGGAGCTGGCGGAACTGCCGCTGCTGCGCGGGTTCGCGGACGCCGACGCACTGGCCGCGCTGGCCGAGCGCTTCGAGCAGCGCGAATACGAGCCGGGCGACACCATCGTGACCGCCGGTTCGCCGCTCGACTCGGTGGTGCTGGTGGCGTTCGGCAAGGTTTCGCGCACCGCACCCGGTTCCTACGGCGAGGAAGCGCACCTCGGCACGCTCACCGCGGGCGACCACTTCGGCGCCGAGCTGCTGGGCGGCTCCGCGGGGAGCTGGAACTTCACCGCCAAGGCAGCCACGCGGTGCATCGTGCTGGCGCTGCCGGCGGAGGCGTTCGAGCAGCTCAACGGCCGCGTCGAAAGCCTGCGCGCACCCCGCCATCCTCGCTGGGGATGCGTTGCTGACGTTGGCCTTCGACGTCCTGGCCACGGACGGCCCGGCCGCCGCTCGCGTCCTGAGCACGGCAGTGCTGGACCTGTTGCACGGCCAGAACGAGGACCTGGCCTTCGAAAGACGAGCGTCGGTCGACCGGTCTTCCTGCATTCGCATGGCCGAGGGCAAGACGGGCGCTTTGCTCGGCGCCGCGTGCACCCTGGGCGCACTGGTCGTCGGCGGCCGCGGCACGCACGTCTCGGAGCTCGGCGCGTTCGGCCGCTCGCTCGGCCTGGCGTTCCAACACGTCGACGACCTCCTCGGCAATCTGGGGCGACCCGGCCGTGACGGGGAAGCCGGTGTATTCGGATCTGCAGAACCGGAAGAAGTCGCTGCCGGTGGTGGCCGCTTTGGCCTCGGAGACCGCGGCCGCCCGGGAGCTGGCGGCGTTGTACCACCAGGAGGCTCCGCTGTCGCCCGCCCAGCTCGCCAGGGCCGCGGCGCTGGTCGAATCGGCGGGCGGGCGGTCGTGGAGCGCTGAGGAAACCGCGCGGCTGTTGACCGCCGCATTGTCCGCCTTGTCCTCCACGACGCCGGTGCCTCGCCCCGCCGCGGAGCTCACTTCGCTGGCCCATCACATCACCCACCGCGACCACTGACCCGGCGCGCTCGTGCCTATCCCCCGAGGCGTGAGCGCGCCGTTCCGTTGCACTGTCGTTCCGACACAGCACGCAGCTGAGTTTCATTCACCAACGGGCCCCTGAACGTCTTCGACTCGGCGATCATGATCGCCCTACATTGACTGCTCGACAGAATCGAAGCGAGCGACGAACCCCGGGTCGTCGTGTTCGACAGCGACGTCGAGGATTTCTTCCTCGCCCACTTCGGCATGAGCGGCGCGTCGACCGAGGTGGCTCGCGCCAAGGGCCCGACCGGGCTGCGGACCAGCGTCGACATCACGACCCGCCTCGCCGATTCGTCCGTGATCAGCGTCGCGAAGATCCGCTGCCGAGCCCGCGGGATCGGCAGCGAGTTCGCCCTCGCGTGCGACCTGCGCTTCGCCAGCCAGGAAAAGGCCATCCTGGGCCAGCCCGAGGTCGGTGCGGGAGTCATCCCCGGCGGCGGCGCCATCGAGCGGCTCTCCTCACTCGTGGGCCGCGGACGAGCGCTGGAGCTCATCATCGGCGCCGACGACTACTACGCCACCGCCGCCGAGCGCTACGGATACGTCAACCGGGCCGTCCCCGATGCCGAACTCGACCAGTACGTCGACGCCTTGGCGAGGCGGATCGCGCCGTTCGGGCGGCAGCCCATCGCCGCCGCGAAGACCTTGGCCAACAGGACAACCCTGCCCGAGGTGAGGCACCTCATCGAAAGCCAGGGGAAAGTTCGCCGAGACGCTCACCTGGCCGGACACCGCGGCTCGCGTCCACGAGCTGTTCAGCCGGGGCCTGCAGCAGCCCGGCAACCTCGAAACCCGGTTCGGTCACCACCTGGGCCTGTCGCCGGAAGAAGCAGCACGACAGTAACCCGCCACCGCAACGGTTCGGCCACGCTGAGTTGCGAAGTGATATCCTGAGCACTATGGCACGACCGCCGAAAGACACAGGAGGCCCTGGCGAGGACTTGTCCAACGAGCCGGCCTGCTCCATCGAGCGGAGCCTGGAAGTCCTCGGCGAGCGGTGGACCTTTCTGATCCTGCGCCAGCTTTTCCGCGGCCAGACGAGGTTCAGCGAGCTGCGCGAGGCGCTGGGCATCGCGCCCAACCTCCTCAGCGCGAGGCTGCGGACGCTGACCGAGGCCGGAATCGTGAAGACCGTGCCATATCAGGAGATCGGGGCGCGGCAGCGGCAGAGCTATCACCTCACCGCCGCCGGTCTCGAGCTGCGGGTCGTGCTCCTCGGACTGCAGCAGTGGGGAGACCTGCACCGGCCACGCCCGGCCGGTCCGTCGGCCGCGCGCCGATCGAAGACCACCGGGCGGGCCGTGCGGGTGGCGTTCGTCGACGAGGACGGGATCGAGGTACCCGTCGACGAGGTGGAGACCTTCGCGCAGTGAGCCGCACTCGGATATCCTCGGATATCTGAGTACTAAATATGTATCCAGAGTGCTAGCGTGCTCACCATGGACATCAAAGGATCTGTCGCTCTGGTCACCGGAGCCAACCGAGGCATCGGCCACGCTTTCGCCCGCGCACTCGTCGAACACGGCGCCGCCAAGGTCTACGCCGGCGTGCGGGACCCGACAGCCGTCACCGACCCGCGCCTCACGCCGCTGCGCCTGGACGTCACCAGCGCCGAGGACATCGGGGCCGCCGCGGCCGCGGCCGGCGACACCACCATCGTGATCAACAACGCGGGCATCCTCGGCTCCGTCGGTGAACTGCTCACCGGCTCACTGGACACCGCGCGGCAGGTGCTGGAGGTCAACTTCTTCGGCACCTGGGCGGTGTCGCGCGCGTTCGCGCCGATCCTCGCCCGCAACGGCGGCGGCGCGCTGGTCAACATGCTCTCCGTCGCGTCCTGGAAGGGCACCGCGCGAACCGCCGCCTATGCCGCGTCGAAGGCGGCGCAGTGGTCACTGACCGATGCGCTGCGCGAAGGCCTGCGCGACCAGGGCACACTCGTGGTGGGCGTGCACTCCGGCTACGTCGACACCGACGGCGCGGCCTGGTTGGACGTGCCGAAGATCAAACCGGCCGAGGTCGCCGCGCTAACCATGCAGGCCTTGCTGGCCAACCACGTCGAGGTCCTGGTCGACGACACGGCCCGCCGGCTGAAGGCCTCACTGTCCCAGCCCCTCGACTGAGCAACGGCTCACTTACCCGGCCGGGTAAGGCCATCGCGATCGGCACCTTCCGACAGCACGACCTTGTCGGTGTCGGCCAATGCCTCGGTGCCGCGCGCGGTCGCCGGGGCCGTAGTCAGGTCCCGCAGCCGGATGGGCGGGCCGAGGTCGATCAACGTCGGGAGGTACTCGGCCTTCGAGACGGCCCAGTGGCCGCCCGTCCGGGTGAAGGTGAAGCGGGCGGCCGTGCCTTCTTCAGTGGAGCCGCGGGGGTCGTCGTGGCGGGCGATTTCGTTGCCCAGGCCGTAGGCGACCCACTTTCCCTCGACCTTTTCGAACGGCTGGACCACGTGTGCGTGGTGGCCGACGATCAGGTCGACGTCGGGCGACGCCAGGAGCTTGCGCGCCAAAGTGGACTGGTCGGCGGTCACCGAGTGCTGGTACTCGACGCCCCAGTGCAGGCTCGCGATCACGACCTGCGCGCCGGCCTCGCGGGCGGTGTGCGCGGCCGCGAGGATGTCGTCGGCGTCGATTTCGTTGGCCAGCCAGGGTTTTCCGGCAGGGACCTTGATCCCGTTGAAGCCGAAGGCGAACGACAGCTGCGCGACCTTGACGCCGTGCACATCGAGGATCAACGGCGCAGCGGCTTCGGCAGCCGAACGCGCCGAGCCCGTGTGCTTCAAGCCCACCTCGTCGAGCTTGTCGAGCGTGCGCGTGATCCCGGCCGCGCCCTTGTCGAGTGTGTGGTTCGACGCCGTGGAGCAGGTGTCGTAACCGGTGTCCTTGATGGCCTCGGCGATCTGCGGTGGCGCACTGAACGACGGGTAGCCCGTGTACGGCCCGCCCTCGGGCGCGAGCGGCGTCTCGAGGTGGCAGATGGCCAGGTCGGCACTCGCCACAAGCGGCTTCACGCCCGCGAGGATCTCGCGGTAGTCGATCGTGCCGCCGCCGTCGGTGGTGGCCTGGTCGGTGAGCGCCGGGTGGATGAGGACGTCGCCGGTCGCCACGACCGTGAACGACGCCGGGTCTGCCGACGCCGACAAGCCCGAGGCGGACGGCGGGGCCGGCCGGGGGGCGGCCGCCTGCGGAGCGCCACTGCACCCCGCCAGCACCAGCGCGGCCCCGGTCCACGCGACGACCGAGCGGCGGATGTGCGTCATGTTCGCCCCCTTTGTCCAGCTGCGGCCCACATCCTGCCGCATGTCGACCGGACAAGACGCAACGGCCACCATGACGGACCGTAATCGAACCCAAGTCAACAAGAAAACCCACCAGCCACCGAAACAGCAGCGCGATCAGCGCGAAGCAACAAAGCCTGGTCAACCGAGAAAAAATACGATAATTAGCCCGCCAACCACCGGTAGGAAAATCACTCTCCGTAGGTATCCATCCGTTAACTGCGGCAGATCCTGTGGTTGACGTCACCTGATCCGGTGTCTTGTAATACGAGTAACGCGGAGTTCACACCCACGCAACTGTCGTCCTCGGCCCCCATGGGAGCACTCGATGTCCACATACCCGCACAGGTCACGCACCTGGAGCGTTGTTGGTTGTTGTTTGATTGCCGGTGCAGTGTTGGCCGGATGCTCCTCCGGCAAGGACACCGCCGCGCCCGCGCAGCAGGCGCCGACGAACGGCAAGATCACGCTGTACTACCTCCAGAAGCAGGGGGACCAGCAGTACTTCGTGGAGCAGGCGCAGGGCGCCCAGGAGAAGGCGAAGGAGCTGGGCGTCGACCTCAAGGTCGTCAACCTCGGCCAGGACGCCAACAAGGCCATCACCGAACTCGACGCCGCGGTCGCGCAGGGGGCCAACGGCGTCGCCATCGTGGTGCCGGACCAGGCCATCGGCCCGGAGGTCATCGACAAGGCGAAGTCCGCCGGCATCCCGCTCATCTCCTCCGATGACGTGATCAAGGACGGCACCGGCAAGGCCGCCCCGTTCGTCGGATTCAACGGCACGCAGATGGGCACCTCGGTCGGCCAGGAAGCCGCCAAACTGTTCAAGGCCGCCGGCTGGTCCCCCGCCGACACCAAGGTGATCAGCGCCTTCAAGCAGGACCTCACCGTCTGCACCGACCGCGTCAACGGTGCCAAGGCCGCGTTCGAGAAGGACGCCGGTGCGCAGGTCGACGTGATCAACGTGGGCACCGACAACTCCCCCGTCGACGCCCAGAACCGCGCCGGCGCCGTGATCAGCTCCAATCCCGGGGTGAAGCACTGGGTCGTGTGGGGTTGCAACGACGAGAACGAGACCGGTGTCGTCACCGCGCTCGCCAACTCCGGCGTCGCCGCGAACAACATCATCGGCGTGGGCCTGGGCGCCTACCTCGACTGCAAGGACTGGGCCGCGGGCAAGGACACCGGCAACAAGTCCTCCCTCTACATCTCGGGCGCCGAGGTGGGCCGGACCGCGATCCAGGTCCTCGTCGACAAGGTCAAGAACGGCAAGGACCTCCCGCTGGAGACCATCGCCAAGACCCAGATGGTGAACAAGGACACCTTCAAGGCGGCCGGAGTCAACTGCACCTGACCGACCGCGCCCGGGGGTGTCCACACGCGACACCCCCGGGCTCCCCCCGTGAGGAAGGCTGAGGAAGGCTCACCATGGCCAGTTCCACGGCGCTCATCGCCGAGGGCATCGGCAAGCGCTTCTCCGGCGTCACCGCGCTCGACGACGTGACACTGGAGTTCCACTCCGGCGAGGTGCTCGCGCTCATGGGCGAGAACGGCGCCGGCAAGTCGACGCTGCTGCGCGTGCTCTCGGGCGACCACGAGCCCAGCGACGGCACACTGCGGGTCGACGGCGAGCCGGTGGTGTTCGACAACCCACGCGCCGCGATGGCCGCGGGCGTGCGCGTGATCTACCAGGAACCGGAGATCATCCCGCACGTCTCGGTGGCGGAGAACGTGTTCGTGGGCGAGCTTCCCTCGCGCGCCCGTGTGTTCAGCCGCCGCACGCTGAACCAACGCACGCGCGAAGCGCTCGTCGAGTACGGCTTCGAAGGCGTGCTCGACCCCACCACGCTCGGCAGCAAGCTCTCGGCCGCCCAGCGCCAGCTCGTCGAGATCCTGCGAGTGCTCACCGCGGCCACCCCGCCGCGCGTGATCGCCTTCGACGAACCCACCTCATCGCTCTCGGAGCATGAGGTCGACGCGCTGTTCCGGCTCATCCGCCGGCTGCGGGACTCCGGCGTGGCCGTAGTCTACGTGTCACACCGCATGAAGGAGATCTTCCAGCTCGCCGACCGCGTGGCCGTGCTGCGCGACGGCAAGCTCGTCGGCGTGCAACAGGCCGCGGAATCAGACGAGAACCAGCTGGTGCGCATGATGATCGGCCGCGACCTCTCGGCGCTGGAGCGGCGCGAGACAGCCGAGACCGGTGAGGTCGTGCTGCGGCTGGACCACGTGACCACCGACGACGTCACCGATGTCTCGTTCGAAGTCCGCACCGGTGAGGTCGTGTGCCTGGCCGGGCTCGTCGGTGCCGGGCGCTCCGAGCTGGCGCGTGCGATCGTCGGCGATCTGCCCGTGCGCTCGGGAACCGTCGAGCTGGACGGGAAACCGTTCAAGGCCCGCACGCCCGGCGACGCCGTGAAGGCGGGCATCGGGTTCGCGCCCGAGGAACGCAAGACCGACGCGTTGCTGATGCAGCGTTCGGTGCGCGACAACGTCTCCATCGCCGTGCTCGACCGCCTGCGCCGCTTCCGCGTGATCAAGCGGGCGAAGGAACGTGAGCTCGTGGCGGAGTACATCCGCGAGCTGCGCGTGCGCACGCCGTCGATGGAGCAGGAGGTGCGCAAGCTCTCGGGCGGCAACCAGCAGAAGGCCGTGCTCGCGCGCTGGCTCGCCCGCCGTCCGCAGCTGCTGATCCTCGACGAGCCCACCCGCGGCGTCGACGTCGGCGCCAAGGCCGAGATCTACCGCATCATCGACGGTCTCGCCGCCGAAGGCATCGCCCTGCTCGTGATCTCGTCCGACCTGCCCGAGGTGCTCGCGCTGGCCGACCGCATCGTCGTGATGCGCGCCGGGCACGTCGCGGGCCAGGTGAGCCGCGACGAAGCGACCGAAGAAGCCGTACTGACCCTGGCCATCCCGGCGACGGAGCCGGCCGCCGAAGACATCCAGGAGGTGGGGGCGTGAGCACCCCGACCCGGCCCAGCCCCGCGCAGGAGCAGCCGACCGAACAGCCCGACCCGCACCGCGTCTCCACGGCGCGCAGGGTGCTGGGCGGCATCGGCGTGCAGAACAGCAGCCTGATCATCACGCTCGTGGTGCTCGTCGTGCTGCTCTCGACGCTGAACGACAACTTCTTCCGCACCAACAACCTGCTGCTCATCGGCAGCGCGATCACCATCATGGGCCTGCTGTCGCTGGTTCAGACGCTGGTGATCATCCTCGGCGCGCTCGACATCTCGGTCGGCTCGATGGCCGGGCTCGCGTCGGTGATCTCGGCGATGGCCTTCACGTCCACCGGCAGCTCGATCGTCGGCATCCTCGCCGCGGTCGGCACCGGCATCCTGTGCGGTCTGGTCAACGGCCTGATCATCATCTTCGGCCGGGTGAACCCGGTCGTCGCCACCCTGGCCACGCTCGCCACGTACAAGGGCATCGCGCAGGTCGTGTCCGACGGCAAGGCGCAGGGCTACACCGGCGCCGACGACCTGTTCATCTTCCTGGCCAAGGGCAGCGTGCTCGGGCTGCCGACGCTGGTGTGGGTGTTCCTGATCGTCGCGGCGGTGCTGCACTTCCTGCTCAAGTACACCGACATCGGCCGCAACGTGTTCGCCATCGGCGGCAACGACACGGCCGCGCGACTGGCGGGCATCAACATCAACCGCTACATCATCGGCGTCTACGCGCTCGTCGGTGTGGTCGCGGCCATCGCGGGCGTGCTGATCACCGCTCGCACGGGCTCGGGTCAGCCGACCTCGGGTTCCGAAGGCCTCGAGCTGCAGGCCGTCACGGGCGCGGCACTCGGCGGCACGATGCTCAAGGGCGGCAAGGGATCCATCGTCTCCACGGTGCTGGCGGTGTTCATCCTCGGCGTGCTCGACAACGGCATGTCGGGCCTGGGCATCAACCAGTTCTGGCAGAACGTGGCCCACGGGGCGCTGCTCGTGGTCGCCGTCGTGCTGCAGCAGCTGCGCAGCGGGGAGCGGCGCGTCGGTCTGCCGGCCTGACGTGGGCGCCGACGGGGCCGGCCTGCACGCCCGCATCGTCGACGCGCTCGGTCGCCTGATCGTCGAAGGCGCGCTGCCCACGGGCGAGCCGATCGTGCCCGAGGACATCGGGCGCCGCTTCTCCGCCTCCCGGACGGTGGTCCGGGAGGCCTTGCGGGTCCTGGAGTCGAAGGGACTCGTGGCGGCGCGGCCGCGCGTCGGCACGTGGCCGCAGCCGCCGGAGGCATGGGACGCGATCGACCCCGACGTGATCGGCTGGCGCGTCCGCGGGCCGGATTCGCTGCGGCAGCTGCACGATCTGATGGAGCTGCGCCACCTCGTCGAGCCGCAAGCCGCGCGGCTGGCGACCCGGCACCGCGCGCCGGACGAGCTCTCCGCGCTGGCGGCGGCGTACGGGCTGATGACCGACGCCGTCGAACGGGAGGACGCCGAGGCGTTCGCCGAGGCCGACACGCTGTTCCACGCCGCCCTCGTGCGGGCCGCGGGCAACGCCCTGGTCACTCAGCTGCAGGTGCCGGTCGTCGCCGCCCTGCGGGCCGCACCCGAGCCGACGGCGGGCACGCTCGTGGCGCACTCGCGCGTGCTCACCACGGTGCTCGCGAAGAACGCCGACGGCGCCGAGAACGCGACGCGCCGGCTGCTGGAAACCGTTGCCACGTACCACTCACCGGCACCTTGACACGCCCAGTGGTCCATACCATAGTCCGTGATCGACCGGCCACCGACCACGATGGCCGCCGCCGCCCTGAGCTGCTTGAGGAGGACGCACCCATGCGTTTCCCGGGAATCCGCGGTTTCGCCGTGCTCGCGGCGGCGGTGACGGCCGGTGGGCTGGCGCCGGCCGTGGCGAGTGCGGCACCGGCGGCGCCGGCCGCGCAGTGCGCGGTGGCCGACGCGATGGTGAAGGCCGGTGACCACTGGGTCGCCCACGGAACGAACCTCGCGCCGGCCGACTGGCAGAACGCGACGTTCCACGTGGGCAACCTCGCCGTGGTCCGCACCACCGGCGTGTCCAACCACCAGACGCTGCCCTGGGGTGAAGCCAACAACTACCTGCTGCCCACCACAGCGGGCCGGCCGTTCTCGCCCGAGGACGAGGCCGCGGGCGAGGCGTACCTCGACCTGTACACCTACTTCCACCCCGACCCGCCGATCCTCGCCGACCTGCGTTCGCGCCTGGCCGACGAGGTCGCGAGCGTGCAGGCCGGCCACACGGACTACTGGGACCACGTGAGCGCGCTGAACATGGCGATGCCCTCGTTCGTCCGCATCGGCGTGATGGACTCCTCGGAGCCGACGCTCGCCGCGATGCAGAAGCTTTTCCAGCACACGGAGAAGAGCCTGTTCGACGAGTTCTCCGGCCTGTGGCGCACGGACGCGCACTCGCTGTCGTACTGGTCGCAGGGCAACGGCTGGGCACTGGCCGCCCTGACGAAGGTGCTGCAGGTGCTGCCCGCGAACGACCCGCGGCGACCGGAGTACCTGCGCGTGTTCAAGAAGATGGCGACGACGCTGAGCGTGCTGCAGCGGCCGGACGGCTTCTGGAACGCCAACCTGCTCAACCCGTTCGGCGGCCCCGAGAGCAGCGGCACGTCGCTGATCACCTACGGCCTCGCGTGGGGCGTCAACGCCGGGGTCCTCGACGGCCGCTGGTTCGAGCCGGTGGTCGGCCGGGCGTGGAAGTCCTTGTCCACCAAGGCGGAGACTGCCGACGGCTTCATCGGCTACGTCCAGCCGAAGACCGACGGGCCCGGCCCGGCGAAGGCCACGGACACCTCGGCCGCGGGCGTCGGCGCGTTCCTCCTGGCTGGTCAGCAGGTCGCCGACCTCACCCCGGGCTGCGCTCTGCCGCCCGCGAACTGAGCCCCGCGCCCCCAATGTGGCGTTCCGTGCGCTCAACGCACCCAATGCGGCGTTCGGTGCGTTCAACGCAACCAACGCCACATTGGAGCGGGTCGGCTAGGTGAGACAGTCCTGGGGGTCGCCGCGGGTCAGGGCGGGGTCGGTTTGGTCGAACGTGCGCGCCTGGCCCGGGCCGGAGGTCCGTGTCTCGAAGCGCACCGTCACGCGGCCGTGGCCCGCGCCCTGGACCCAGCCGGTGCCGAACTCCGGGTGCACGACGTCGTCGCCCGGGCGCCAGCCGCTCGACGACACCGGCGCCGACCCGCCCGGCGACGGCGCGACCGCCACCACCGGTTCAGTCGAAGTCCCCGCCGGCACGGCGAGCGTGAACAACGCGTCCTGGTGCGGCACCGAAAGCCCGCTGAACGCCACGCCCGCCAGCCGCACGCCGCCGAACTCCTGCGGGTCGAGCAGCAGCCGTTCGGCGGTGGCGGCGAGCTGGTTGAGGTCGTCGGTGGGTGATGCCGCGGTCTCCGACCGCGTCACCGTGCTCATGTCCGTGTGCCGCAGCTTCACCACGACGGTGCGCGCGACCCGGCCCGCCTTCACCAACCGCGAGTGGGCGCCCGCGGCGATCTTGCGGACTTCCGCCCGCAGCCGGGTGAGGTCCACGATGTCGACGTCGAACGTCGTCTCGGCGCTGACCTGCTTGGCCTCCCCGCGTTCGGCCACGGGCCGGTCGTCCGCGCCGCCCGCGAGCTTGCGCAGTTCACGCCCGACGACCCCGCCGAGCGTCGCCACGGCATCCGGCTCCGACAACGCCGCCAGCTCCCCCAGCGTCAGCACACCGATCGTCCGCAGCTTCGCCTCAGCCACCGGCCCGATGCCCCACAACGCGCGCACCGGCAACGGCGCCAGGAACTCCCGCTCCGTACCCGGCGCCACCACCAGCAGCCCGTCCGGCTTCGCCCGGTCCGACCCGATCTTCGCAACCTGCTTGCCCGTCCCCGCCCCGATCGAGGCCGTCAGCCCGGTTTCCGCGCGGATCCGCGCCCTCAGCTCCTCGGCGAACCGCGTCACCTCGGCCACCGAAGCGCCCGCCAGCGAAGGCGGCTCCGCGAACGCCTCGTCCAGCGAAATCCGCTCCAGGACCGGTGCCACGTCGGCGACGATGTCGAAGACCTGCTTGCTCAACGTCTCGTACAACCGGAACCGCGGCGGCAGGACCACCGCCCCCGGCGGCAGCAACCGCCGAGCCTGCGACATCGGCATCGCCGAACGCGCGCCGTACTCACGGGATTCGTAGCTCGCCCCGGCCACCACCCCACGCGGCCCGGTCCCGCCGACGACGACCGCGCGGCCCCGCAGCGTCGGGCGCGTGAGCTGCTCGACCGAGGCGTAGAAGGCGTCCAGATCGAGGTGGACGACCCAGCGGGTCACGTCAGTTCCCGCCGGTGGCGTCCAGCAGCCGGTGCAACGCCGTCGTGTAGGACTCGAAGGCCGCGCGGCCCTTGGCGGTCAGCTTCACCAGCGTGACGGGCGTGCGGTGCTCGTAGGCCTTGGTGATCTCCACGTACTCGGCGTCCTCGAGCTTGCGCAGGTGCGTGGAGAGGTTGCCGGCCGTCATGTCGAGCAGCTGCTGCAACCTCGGGAAGGTGATCTGGTCGCCGTGGTGCAGCCCGGCGAGCGCGACGGTGACGCGCAGCCTGGCCTGGGCGTGGATCACCGGGTCGAGCTCCGGCAGGCTCGCCTCCGTCACCGGTCGGCCACTCGCGTCGGACCGGAGCGCCGTTCCCGGACGAAGTACACGAGCGATGCCACGAGGAACCCGCCGCCGCCGGCCAGGGACAGCACGAGGAAGTTGCCAGGGACGCCCACGAGCACGCTCGCGCCGCCGCAGACGACGATCCACGCGCCGAAGCCGTATTGCAGCCGGTCCTGCCACAGCATCCCGCCCGCGAGGTACAGCACGCCGGTCAGCAACAGCGAGGTGCCCGACCACAGCAGGGAGATCGTGTGCGGGTCGAGCTCACCCGCCTTCATCACGCGGAGGTTGATCAGCGTCAGCGCGGCGAACGAGATCATCCAGCTCCAGCCGTACATCGCGCCGGTGCGGCGCGAAGGGCCGCGGATGCCGCGGCTGATGCGGCCGCCGTGATAAGCGGAGTACGCGATCGCCACCACGAACAGCACCGCGACCACGATGCCCGCGGTCCACCCGGGCATCAGCGGCCGCGCGTGGCTGTCGTCGGCCAGGTACACCAGTCCCCAGCCGATCAGCCACGTGAAGGCCCAGACGCCGAGCAGACGCGCCGGGCCGGCCCCCAGCTCCCGGCGCGTCCGCTCGTTCTGCCGGGCGATGAGGTTCAGCGACTCGGCTGCCGACATCGGCTGCTCTTCGTCGTCATCCACCTTGATTCGCCCTCCACCGTGCCGACCCCGCAGACAGCACGGAAGCTACTGTGCTGCTGGTTACCAATCCGACCACAGTCACGGCGGAAGGGTTGCCACACACGGTAACGTCCGGTTCCGTGCCCGCCTACTTCCGGTCCGATCGGTAACAGCTGTCACCTAACTGACCTTCGCCGTGTCCAGCCGGAACCGGCGCACGACCACCAGCGCAGGCACCACCAGCCAGGCCGCCAGCACCCCCACGGCGAGACCGAGCCCACTCGCCCCGCCCACCGGCATCGTGCCGACGCGGCCGAGCCAGTACGTCGGGACGAAGTGGGCGATCGTGCTCATCCAGGCCGGCATGATCGACAGCGGCATCCACAACCCGCCGAAGATCCCGAGCGGCAGCATCAGCGCACCGGTCATCGCGCCCACCGTGTCGCCCTTGCCGAACAGCCCGAGCATCAGGCCCAGCACCGCGAACGGCAGGGCGCCGAGCCACAGTGCCAGCGCGGTCAGCACCCACTGCGTCGCCGTCAGGTCGACCCCGCGCAGGGCGCCGGCCACGAAGATCACCAGCACCACGGGCAGGGCCATCGCCATCGCTGAGGCGAGCTTCACGAACAGGTAGTCCGGCGCGCGCATCGGCGTGAGGCGCAGCTGCCGTTGCCAGCCGTCGGTGCGTTCGGTGGCCACCCGTGTGCCGGTGAACAACGCGCCGCTCAAGGCGCCGTACGCGCCCATGTTGATCATCGTGGTGGTGCTCGCCTTGAGCCCGTCCGGGCCGACGTAGTCGCCGAACAGGCCGCCGAAGAGCAGGAACATGGCCAGCGGCACGACGATCGTGAACAGCGCGAACTGCGGGGCGCGCACGATGCGCAGGATCTCCAGGCGCAGGTACACGGAGTTCATCGGAGTGCTCCTTCCGGCTGGTCGGTGGTCTCGGCGTCGTTGTCGGCGGTCAGCGCGAGGAACGCTTCTTCGAGGCCGATGGCGGTGATCTCGATGTCGCGCGCGTCCGGGAACGTGGTGAGCAGCGCGCGGATCGCGAGGTCGGAGTCGGCGCACGCCAGCTCGGAGCGGCCGCCCTGGAGGCGCGCGGTGGTGACGCCGGCGAGCGCGGCCAGCTCAGCCTCGTTCACGCCCGGCACCACGGCCCGCAGCACTCGGCCGGAGACTGCGGCGCGGACCTCTGCGACCGTGCCGTCGGCGACCACGCGGCCGTGGCGCACGAGCACCACGCGGTCGGCGTAGTCCTCAGCCTCGGCCAGGTAGTGCGTCGCGAACAGCACCGTGCGGCCGCCTGCGCTGAACTCGTGCATCGAGGCCCAGAACGAGCGCCGGCCGTCCACGTCCATCGCGGCGGTCGGCTCGTCGAGCACCAGCAGCTCGGGATCGCCGGCCAGGGCCAGCGCGTAGCGCACGCGCTGCAGCTGGCCACCGGAAAGCTTGCCGCAGCGGCGGTTCGCGAAGTCCGTGATGCCGGCGCGTTCGAAGACCTCCGCGGCCGGCAGGGGCTCGCGGTACATCGAGCGCATCAGCCCGACGAGCTCGGCCGGCGTGGTGTCGCGCAACAGGAAGCCGTTCTGCACCATCGCGGCCATCCGCCCGGCGTCAACGGCGGCCCGCGCGGCGCCGCCGAACACGCGCACCTCACCCTCGTCGGGCCGGGTGAGCCCGAGCAGCATGTCGATGGTGGTCGACTTGCCGGCGCCGTTGGGGCCGAGCAGCGCCACGACCTCGCCGCGGCTGACCTCGAGGGTCAGCTCCTCGACGGCGTGCACCGGCCCGAATCGTTTCGTCAGGCCTCTCAGACTGAACGCTTCACTCATTCCGTCCCCCATCTACTTTGTGTTGCAAACCTGCTGGGCAACTTTGTAACACAAACCTCGCTGCGATGAAAAGTGCTACGAGCCGCGAACTTGGGTGATCAAGGTCCCCAACAGGTCCTCGGGCGGCCTCCGGAAACGACGAAGCGCCGGGTGGGACTGTGCCCCACCCGGCGCTTCGACCAGTGTTTCAGCTGGTCAGAGGTGACCCAGCAGCGGCAGCGCGTCGGCCTTCGCCTGCGAAGACGCCGACGGGGCCGGTTGCGGCTGCGGCAGCGGCGCGCACTCGACGTCGGCGGTGCGGCCCGGCTTGCGGGCCGGCAGGGCGCCGGTCGCGAGGTAGTCCGCGATCTTGGTGTCCACGCACGCGTTGCCGCGCGGCGTGATGGCGTGGCTCGTACCACCCGGCTCCGCGATCAGCGACGCACCCGGGAAGCGGCTGCGGACCTCGAGGCTGCCCTCGTACGGCGTGGCCGCGTCGAGCGTCTCGTCGATCATCAGCACGCTCTGCACACCCTTGCCGTCGACCTGCACGGGCTTGCTCGCCTTCGCGGGCCAGTAGACGCAGGGCGCGTTGAACCAGGCGTTCTGCCAGGTGAAGTACGGCGCCTTGAGGAAGGTCTGCCAGTTGTCGAGGCGCCACTGGTTCCAGTTCGTCGGCCACTGCACGTCGGTGCACTGCACGCCGAGGTACACGGCGTAACCGTTGTCGCTGTCGGACTCGTAGAGCGCCTTGACACCCGACGGGTCGCCCTTGGTCACGATCGCCGACAGCGCGTCGGCCACGTCGAGCCAGGTCAGCTGGTAGTAGCTGGCCTGCTGGATCACGTCGGTCAGCTCGTCGGGCCCGATCTGCCCGCCCGCGGGCTTGCGCGAGAGCTTGATCAGCTCACGGTCGACGGTCGCCTTCACCGAGGCCTGCGTCTTGCCCAGGTGGTAGGTGCTGTCGTACTTGGCGAGCCAGCCGAACCAGATGTTGATGTTGCGGTCGAAGGCCACGTCCTGGTTCAGGTTCGCCTGGTACCAGACGTTGCGCGGGTCCACCGTCGAGTCGAGCACCATGCGGCGCACGCGCTGCGGGAACATCGTGCCGTAGACCTGGCCGAGGTAGGTGCCGTAGGAGTAGCCGTAGAAGTTGATCTGATCGGCACCCAGGGCGGCGCGGATGGAGTCCATGTCGCGCACCGAGTCGGTGGTCTTCAGGTTGTCGAGCAGCGCCTTCGGGTTCTTCTTGGCACAGTCCTCGGCGTAGCCCTTGGCGCGGTTGAGCCACGCCTTCTCGAGGCTCGGCGTGAGCGGCACGTACGAGGGCCGGTCGAAGCTCGTGTAGTTGTTGTCGCAGGAGAGCGCGGGCTTGCTGGAGCCGACACCGCGCGGGTCGAAGCCGATCCAGTCGTACGCGTCACCCGCGTGGTTGGGCACGTTGGCGCCGACGCGCGAAAGCGTCAGGCCCGAGCCGCCGGGGCCACCGGGATTGGTGAGCATGACGCCCTGGTACTGCGAGTCCGGCGTCTTGTGCTTGATGCGGCTGACGGCGAGCTGCGCCTTCTGGCCGCCCGGGTTGCTGTAGTCCAGGGGCACGGTCACGAAACCGCACTGGGCGCCGGCCGCCTGGAGGCCGGCGTTGTCGCACTGCCCCCACGCCACGGGCGGCGGGGTGTAGGCGGCGGGGGCGGTGGCCGGCGCCGCTGACGCGACGGGCGCGGTGACCAGCGAGGCCAGCGTCGCGACGGCGACTGCCGCGAAGACAGCACGTCTCACGGGAGTTTCCTTCTCTGTCGGGGTTCTCGTCTGTCGGGTCCGCCAGACGTTAGTCGTCATGGCGGCGCCCGGCCGGTTCATCGTGGCGCTCTGCCCGATAGTCCCTACGAAAGGTGGATGGCGGAAATTCGGTTGGTCCCCGTGCCGGGTCGCCGTTACGGTGGCCGCCATGACGATCTTCCAGCGCTTGCGGCAGCTCTAGCCCCGGCGTGACTCTTCACGGCCGCGCGTTCGCGGCCGTCTCCCTTGCGCGCCGGGTCCTCCCTCTTCGACGGAAAGGACCTGCGTCTTTCATGCGCGGACACATCGCGATGGTCGGCACCACCGCGCCGAGCCACATCTACCCGTCCCTGGGCGTCATCGCCGAACTCGTGCGGCGCGGACACCAGGTGGGCTACGTGGTGGGCTCACCCCTCGAGTCGCTGGTCGCCCCGACGGGCGCCCGCGTCGTCACCCACCCGACCTCGCTGCCCCTCGGCGAGGCCGGCGTCTGGCCCGACGACCCGGCCGACGCCATGCGCGTCTTCCTGGACGAGGCGATCGCCGTGCACCCGCGGCTGTTGTCGACGTTCGACGACGACCGCCCCGACCTGGTCTTGTACGACATCGGCGGGCTCGGTGCGCCCCTGCTCGGCGCCCGGTACGGGGTGCCCGCCGTGCAGCTGTCGCCGACGTTGGTGGCTTGGGAGGGCTACGACGATGACATGGCCGAGGCCATGGGCCCGATCAAGACCTCACCGTCCGGTGTGGACTACGCCCGCACGATGACCGCGTGGCTGCGCGAAAACGGGGAGACCGAGGAGGCGTGGACCTGGCTGTCCCACCCGCCGCGGGTGCTGTCGCTCATTCCGCGGGCGATGCAGCCCAACGCCTCCCGGGTCGGCTCGCACGTCCAGTTCGTCGGACCGTGCCTGTCGCCGGACAGGCTGGCGGAGTCGTGGACGCCGCCGTCGTCGGGTAAACCGGTGCTGCTGGTGTCGTTCGGGACGGCCTTCACCGATCAGCTGCCGGTGTACCGGGCCTGCCTGGAGGCTTTTGCCGACTCACCTTGGCACGTCGTGATGTCGATCGGCTCGTTCGTGTCCGCGTCGGACCTGGGCCCGCTGCCGCCGTCGTTCGAGGTGCACTCCCGCGTCCCGCAGCTGGCGGTGCTGTCGGCGGCCGCGGCGTTCATCACCCACGCCGGGATGGGCAGCTGCACCGAAGCGCTGTGGTACGGCGTACCCACGGTGGCCATCCCGCAGGCCGCCGACCAGTTCGGCAACGCGGCGCAACTGGAGACGCTGGGGGTGGGCCGCCACCTCCCTGCTTCGTCGGTGACCGCCGCTTCACTGCGTGCGGCGGTGGACGAGGTCGCCGGCTCCGCCGAGATGGCCGCGCGGCTGTCGTCGTTGTCCACGGAAATCCGCGCCCACGGAGGTATTCCGGCGGCGGCCGATGCGGTGGAGGCGTTCTTGAAGTAACGGGCCGGTGGGGTTCCCGGTCTCCGCCGGGACCCCACGTCACTCAGGCTCTGATCTCATTCAAATAGTTGTAGATCGTGTACCGCGTCACGTCCAGATGCGTGGCCAGGTGGTCCACCGCGTCCTTGATGAGGAAGAACCCCGCCTCGTCGAGCTCGCGCACGACGGCGGCCTTGTGGCGCTTCTTCATCAGGTCCACGGGGATGCCCGCCTTGCCGATGGCGCGCTCTACCAGGAAGCGTTGCAGGCTGTCGACGTCGGGCGGGAACGACTCGGGCCGCGAGGCAGCCGCGTCCGAGGAAGGTGACGTTTCGCTGTTCACACACAGGCAGCCGACCGCCACGCCGTCGGCGTCGCGGAGGAAGAGGGTGGACGAGCGGATCGCGCGGCCGTCCGGGCCGTGGGTGCGGTAGTTGGTGAGGTCCTGCGTGGTGCCGCGGCGGACGAGGCCGAGCAGGAGGTCCGTCATGGGCCCGCCGACGGTGCGGCCGGTGACGTCGCCCGCGATGGCGACGATGGAGTCGGGCAGGCGGGACAGGTCGTGGAGCAGAACCTCGTTGCCGGGGCCCAGCATGGCGGCCAGGCCATCGACGGCGGGGATCAGGGCGGTGAGCAACGCGTGCGTCGCACCGCCCGAAACCACCGACGGAAAAGCCACCGAAGTACGCGGGCGCAGCAGGCCGTCCAAAGCGGACCGGACGGCCTCGGCCGCGGAAACCGGCGTCGACGCGTGCGGCGAGAGGCGGACGTGTTCCGGACGCACCGTCGCCGCGATGCCGGCCGCCGACAGAGCCGCACCCACCTGTTCCGCCGGGTGGCCGGGCAGCTCGAACGCCAGGATTCCGGCCCGACGGTCCACAGCGGACACGATCGACGCGCCCAGCGACAGCAGCACTTCCTCCAAGGCGGCCACGCGTTCGCCGATCCGGCCGGCGATCGCCCCGACCCCCGCCTCCTCCACCAGCTCCAGAGCCGCCGCGAAGGCACCGGACGTGATGGGGCTGAGGTTCGAGATCGACCAGCCGGCGGCGGTCGTGTCGGCGGGGTGGATCTCGTCGTCGAACAGGCCGGGGTCGCGCGCGCCCGTCCAGCCGGACAGGATCGGGTCCATGCGCTCCAGCGCACGGTCGGACAGCACCGCGAAGCCCGTGCCCCAGCCGGCCCGCAGCCACTTCTGGCCGCCGACCACGAGCACGTCCGCGACCTCCCACGGCGCCTCGATCACACCGAAGCCCTGGATTCCGTCGACGACCAGCAGCCGGTCGCCGGCCACCTCGCGCAACGCGGCGAGGTCGGCGCCGTAGCCGGTGCGGAAGTCGACAGCGCTCACCGACACCACCGTCGTTTCGGGCGTCAAAGCCTCGGCGACCCGGGAGGCAGTCACATATCCGGCCGGCAGCCGCCGCAGCCGCACGCGCCCGGCCTGAGAAGCACGAGCCCACGGATACGTGTTCGCCGGGAACTCCCCCGCCGAGACCAGCACCTCACCGCGGGAGTTGAACGCCGCCTGGAACAACCCCAGGCTCGTGTGCGGCAGCAGCACGGTGTGGTCGGTGTCGCTCCCGCACAGCCGCGCCGCGGCCGCCTTCGCGCGCGTCTCCTGGCGCATCAGTTCGTCCACAGTGGACGGACCGGCCTTCGTCGCCGCTTCCAGCAGGTTCGCCGTGGTGTCGAGCACCGCGTGCGAGGGCGGCCCGAACCGCGCGAAGTCGAGGTAGCCGGCGGGCTCGTCGAACTGCAGCAGGTACCGGGGTGAGATCCGCGTCACGAGAGGACCCGCGCGAGGAACTGGCGGGTGCGCTCGTGCTCCGGGTTCTTCAGCACGGTCTCGGGCGGCCCCGTCTCGACCACCGCGCCGTCGGCGAGGAACACCACCTCGTCGGCCGCCTCGGCGGCGAAGGCCATCTCGTGCGTCACGACCACCATCGTCATCCCCTCCCGCGCCAACGTACCCATCACCGCCAGCACCTCCCCCACCAGCTCCGGGTCGAGCGCCGACGTCGGCTCGTCGAACAGCATCAGCTTCGGTTTCATCGCCAGCGACCGCGCGATCGCCACGCGCTGCTGCTGCCCACCGGAAAGCTGCGCCGGGTACGCGTCCGCGCGGTGGGCCAGCCCCACGCGGTCCAGCAGTTCGAGTGCCTCGGCGCGCGCTTGGTCCGCGTTCGTCCCGAGCACGCGCACGGGCCCCTCGACGACGTTCTCCAATACGGTCCGGTGCCCGAACAGGTTGAACCGCTGGAACACCATACCGATGTCACGGCGCTGGCGAGCGACGTCCTTTTCGCGCAGCTCATACAGCTTCCCACCGCGCAGCTTGAAGCCGATCGGCTGGCCGTCGACCCAGACCTGCCCGGCGTCGATGGTCTCGAGGTGGTTGAGGCACCTGAGAAAAGTGCTCTTGCCCGCCCCCGACGGCCCGAGCAAGCACACCACCTGCCCCCGGTGCACCTCCAGGTCGATGCCCTTGAGCACCTCGGTGCTCCCGTAGCTCTTGCGCACACCGACCGCGCGCAGCAATGGTTCAGACACGGGCACTCCTCACCAGCGGCATCCCCCGCAACGCCTTCCCCACCCTCGCCGCGGGCCCGCGATCGGCCGCGCCGAACGAACGTTCCAGGTAGTGCTGCCCGACGCCGGCCACGGTCACCACGACCATGTACCAGATCGCGGCCGCGATGAGCGTTTCCATGACCAGCAGGTTGTTGGACGAGATGTTGTTGGCCGCGTGGATCAGCTCGGTCACGCCGATCACCGACGCCATCGACGTGCCCTTGAGCATGTTGATGAAGTCGTTGCCGGTCGGCGGGATGATCACACGCATGGCCTGCGGCAGCACCACGCGCCGCAGCGTGGCGCCCGGCGTCATGCCGATGGACTTCGCGGCCTCGGTCTGCCCGACGTCCACACTGGTCAGCCCCGCGCGCACGATCTCGGCCATGTACGCACTCTCGTTCAACGCCAAGCCGAGCAGAGCCGCGGTGAACGCGCTGATCAGCACGTTCGTCTGCTCGTGGACGAGGTAACCGCCGAAGGGCAGCGGGATCGAGATCGTCGGGAAGATCAGCGCGAGGTTGTACCAGATGAGGATCTGCAGCAGCACCGGAAGCCCGCGGAAGAGCCAGATGTACGCGGCCGCGAACCACTTCGCCACCGGGTTGGCGCTGCGGCGCAACAGGGCGATCAGGATGCCGAGCACGATGGCCACGGCCTGCGAGATCACCGCGAGCACCACCGTGTTGAGCAGCCCGACGGCCATCACGCGGTAGAACACGAAGTCGGGCACCGAGTCCCACTCGATCTGGGCTTGCGCGAGCGCGAACCCCAGCAGCACGAGCAGGACGACGATGACCGCCGCGCTTACCCAGCGACCCCAGTGTTTCAGCCGGACGATCGGCAGCGGCTCAGCTCCCGCCATTGACGGCCGCCTCCTTGACCGCGCCCTGCTCCACGCCCCAGGCCTGCAGGATCTTGCCGTACGTGCCGTCGGCGATGAGCTCCGTCAGCGCCTGCTTCACGGCGTCACGCAGCTTCGTGTTGGTCTTGGCGAAGCCGATGCCGTACGGCCCGCCCTCGATCGGCGCGCCCGGCACGACTTCGAAGAACTTGCCGTCGCCCGCGGTGCGCGAGATGTAGACGGCGCTGGGCAGGTCGTTGAGGATCGCGGCGACGCGGCCGGTGCGCAGCTGGTTCTGGTTCTGCGTGTCGGAGTCGGTGGCCGTGACGGTGATCGCCGGCTTGCCCGCCTGCGTGCACTTCACACTCTGCGCGGCGGCGAACTTCTGGTGGCTCGTGCCCTGCACCACGGCGACGTTCTTGCCGCACAAGGTGTCCGGCCCGGTGATGCCGTCGGGGTTGCCCTTGCGGACCATGATCGTGATGCCGGAGGAGAAGTAGTCGACGAAGTCGATCTGCTGCTGGCGTTCCTTCGTGTCGTTCATCGCGGCCATGGTCAGCTCCACCCGACCCGACTGCAGGCTCGTGATCAGCGAGCCGAACGCCATGTCCTGGTACGACACCGTCACGCCCAGCTTGGCGCCGATCGCCTTCGCCAGGTCCACCTCGTAGCCGATCGGGGTCTTGCCGTCGCTCGAGTAGAAGTTGTTGGGCGCCGACTGGATGTTCGACGCGAGGTGCAGCGTCTTGGCTTGCGTGACGGCGGGCGGCAGGGCGGCGGCGAGCTGCGCGTCCGGCTTCACGGCGGCGATCAGCGCGCCGTTGTCCGGAATGGGCGAGGCTCCCCCGCCGGCCGGCTGCTGCTTGCCGCCGGCGCCGTCGGGGCCACCGCCGCAGGCCGCGGTGACGAGGGCGAGCGCACCGGTCAGCAGGACGGCCTGCCAGGCGCGGGTACGGGACGGCGACGGCATCGGGGACCTCCAGGGCGTCGTGATGGGCGGAACGGTACAACTCGTTGTTGAAGGGGTCAACAGGCAGTTGAAGTTCGCTGGTCCACCGGGTCTGCGTATCGGAGTCCCGAGGTGCACGGGAGCTACGAAGAGCTGCTTGCCGCCCGTCGATCGACGCCGTCTGCAACCCGACGCCCAACGGCCTCCACGGCCGCTGGACCCTCGCCGCAACGGCCGCCGGCAAGCACGTGCCGTGCGAAAAACCTTTCACCGCCAACGCTTCCGAGGCCCGCCTGGTGGCCGACGCGGCCGAAGCGGCCGGCGTGGTGATGGAGGCCTTCCACTACCACTACCACCCGTTCACCCGGCGCATGGAGGAACTGCTGGCGTCCGGCGAGGCGGGCGAGGTGCAGCACATCGAGACCGCGGTGTGCTTCCGCTGCCGCGCTTCAAGGACATCCGCTACAACCCGTCCCTGGCGGGCGGCGCGACCATGGACACGGGCTGTTACGCCGTCCACGTGGCCCGGGTTCTGGGCGGCGCGATCCCGGCGGTGGCCGATGCCCGTTCCAAGCTGCGGTCCCCGGAGATCGACCGCGCCATGACGGCGTCTTCGCGCTTCCCGTCCGGCGCGACGGGCCGGGTGCGCGCCTCACTTTGGTCGTCGGGCGTCCTGCGCATCAGCGCCCGCGTGGTCTGCAGCCGCGGC
Organism: Amycolatopsis sp. NPDC023774; assembly: GCF_040639695.1. Classification (NCBI taxonomy): domain Bacteria; kingdom Bacillati; phylum Actinomycetota; class Actinomycetes; order Pseudonocardiales; family Pseudonocardiaceae; genus Amycolatopsis; species Amycolatopsis sp. NPDC023774. Next base: position 37,858 of record NZ_JBFAAJ010000012.1, on the reverse strand, counting down.
GAGCTGCGCGCGATCAACCCGCACTCACCGCGGTCCTGGCACCGCTTGTCCCTTCGCCGCGGCGGTCCCGCTCAGTGGAACGCTTTTCCCACCGGCCGTCGTACGCGTATCAATTGGAAGCCTTCGCCGACGCGGTGCTTCGCGATGTGCCGGCTTTGACGTGCCCTGCCGACGCCATCGAAACCATGACCGTCGTCGACGCGATCTACGAAGCCGCCGGCTTGCGCCCGCGCGTCCCCACGTCCTGACGCACCTTCATCAACGCGAACCCCAGCAGGTTGAGCCCCCGCCACGCGCGGGGCTCGTCCACGCGCTTGTCCTCCGGCGCCAGCCCGATCCCCCACACCCGATCCACCGGGCTCGCCTCGACGAGCACGCGCGCCCCGGTGTTCGCCAGGAACTCGGCCAGCCCGGCGTTCTGCCCGAACTTCGCCGCGTTCCCTGCCACGACGATGTCGAACCGGTTTGCGTTCCACACTTCGTCGTCGAAGCCCCTCACTTCACGGCCGAGTGCCTTCGCCGCCCCCGGATGCCGCGCCGCCCGAATCCGCTCCGCCACGACCTCGTCCCCGAACAGCGTCGCCTTCCGCCACATCATGTAGTGCTCCGCGGTGGCGAACAGGCGGCCGTCCACCTCGAACCCCGCCGGCCACCACTGGCTCAGACACCCCGCCCCGATCCGCCCACCCGGCTCCGGCCGGTGCCCCCAGAACGAGAGGTACTTGAACCGCCGCCCCCGGTCCAAGGCACGACAGAGCTCATCGAACGTCCGCGGCAGTGGTCCCATACGGACAGTGTGAACGACATCGGGGAATTTCGCCCAAAGTTTCCGCAGGTTGACGGGTTGAGGCCGGGTGTTTCGGCGCAACGGGGCGGCCAGTTGGAGGATCGGGGCTTATCGCTGAGTGGGATTCGGGTGGGGTTGCCGGTGGGGAGTTCGCTGGCGCGACCCACCCCCTACCGCACGAGGCGTCCTCATCCCGACAACGCAACTCGACCTGGCCATGCCGTGCGAAATGGCCCATCGCCGCAACGCAACGCCACCCATCCCGCACCTCGGCCCACCCTTGCCGCGCGAAACGGCTCACCCCCACAAACAACGCCGCCCATCCCTCGCCTCAAGCCGACCTGGCCATGCCGCACGAAACGGCCCACCACCGCAACACAACGCCACCCATCCACACCCCAGACCGACCCACCCTTGCCACGCGAAACGGCCCACCCCCACAGACAACGCCGCCCATCCCTCGCCTCAAGCCGACCCACCCCAAACGAAACACAACAGGGCCTCCGAAACACAGCCCCCTCCGGACTCACCCTGGTTCCCCACCACACAAGCGACACCTTTCGCCCACCACAAAACGCAACGAGCCCTCCCAACCGCGGGAGACCTCTCACCCCTCCCCTTCCCCTCCCGGCTCCCCGGCAAGAAGCCTCAGCGCGGTTCGGGGCTGATTGTCAAGGTACTCTTTCCCGCCTTGACAATCAGCCCCGAACCGTAGCCATAATTGTCGGCTTCGGGGAGCTCTCGTTGAGCGTTCTACTCTTTCGCCGCAGGCGAAACTCTTCGGCATCGAAGAAGAAAAGATCGCCTACGGCGGAAAAGAAATGTACATATCACCACCCCGATTTTTCTATCGTTCTACGGTGGTGGGGGTGTGTTAGATAATGAAATATTAAATATAAAAAAATAAACAACCACAGAGAAAGTGAAATAAAAGGGGGGGGCGGGGGGAGGGGGGGTGTAGGAG
>NZ_JBFAAJ010000012.1:0-36097 GCF_040639695.1 Amycolatopsis sp. NPDC023774 | reverse complement strand
AATAAAAAACCAACCCCCAGTTTTTTATTCTTTTCGGGGGGTGTTTTTTGTGATCCTCGACTATTCAATACAATGAACCCCCCCCCCACCACCGCAGAGAAGGTAAAGAATCGGGGGCCGCCGGGGGAAAGGATGTTGAAGGAGTTTTCGTTGCAGTTCTACAGAGTGATGGCAGTGCAACGACATCCGCACAACCAACCAGATGGTCGGGTAAACGCAACAGCCACGCTCAGCCTTCGGCCCCACCCTCGAACCAGTCACCAATATTCTTCCAAGCGAACACCGACCTCCAGGACTCGTCACCAGCAAGCCATCCGCTACCCGCAGCAGTGATCTTGTCGCGAGAAACAGTCAGCGTCTGATAATGGCGAGAAGGAGCACCGTCGCGGTATTCGAGCTGATACGTCCCGTATGCCGATACCAAACTTGCCAGTACGTATTCTCGACGCCCCCGTCAAGAATCAAGTGGCCGCCGCGCGGAAGGGACTCCATGGCAGCGGCGATGGTGTTCGCGGTGGGTCTCCACGTTTGAGGCCGGTGGACGTCTCCATCGTTACCAAGGTGATCACCTTTCGCGTTGCGGTGTTCGAGCCGAAGGACAGGGTGGTCGCGTGGACTACCTCCCCCACCCTGGGCGTGCCCGCCTCGCCAGCTAGCGTGGCCCGCATGGAGATCGACCTCAGCACGCGCGGCGACGAGTTCCGGGCTTTCTGGACCGAGCGGAGGCTCGCGTCCCTCACGACGGTTCGGCCCGACGGCACGCCGCACGTCGTGGCGGTGGGGGTCACGGTCGACTTCGAGGCCGGCATAGCAAGGGTGATCACGTTCTCCGACTCCCACAAAGCGCGGCTCGCCAAAGCCGCGGGCGACGGTGGCGTAGCGGCGGCGGTCTGCCAGCTCGAAGGGCCCGTGTGGTCCACTCTGGAAGGCCGCATGGTCCTGCGCGACGACCCGGAATCCGTCAAGGACGCCGAGAACCGGTACGCCGCCCGGTACCGTCAGCCGAAGCCGAACCCCAAGCGGGTCGTGTTGGAGATCCGGATCAAGAAGGTCATCGGCAACGCTTAGGCGCGGGCCTGCACCAGCCAGGTGTACTCCGCGATCAAGGCGGCGAGATTCGTGTCCTCACCGGCCGCGGCCAACTGCTGGTGCCCCACGAGCATCGCCAGGCCGAGAGCGGTGAGGGTGCGAGCGAGGTCGGCGTCGCCCACCAAACCCTTGACCGCGCGCCCCACTGTCCTCAGCCGTGCGTCGTCCACCCGCTTCTGCGCCGCCCGCACGGCCTCGTCATTGGCCGCCCAGGCACGGATCGCGGCCTCGGCCTTGTGGTGCAGGCCGAGCGTCAGCTCCATCAGCGCCGCGAAATCAGCAGCGGGGCCGGCCTGGCCGAAAGAGCCCGAAGCCAGGATCAGGACCTGGCGGTTCTCCCAAAAGGCCAATAGCTCCTCGACGAACGCGGACCACCCGCCGAAGTGGTGATAAAAAGACCCGCTGGTCACACCCAGATCGCGGCACAAGCGGCCGACGTTCAAGCCGGCGAAACCATCGCCGGCCAGCATGCCGAGCGCCGCCTCGAAGTACTGTTCCCGGGTCACCGCGGCCATCAGACGTTGCGGTCCCGATCCTGCCAATAAGGCTCCCGCAGAGAACGCTTCAGGATCTTCCCCGTCGCGTTGCGCGGCAAGGCTTCGACAACGTCGACGCTGCCCGGGCACTTGAAGTGCGCCAAGCGCTCCCGGCAGAACTCGAGCAGCTTGTCCACATCGACCATCTCGCCCGGGACCGGCGCGATCACGGCCTTCACCTGCTCGCCCCACCGCTCGTCCGGCACGCCGATCACGGCGACCTCCGCGACGCCGGGGAACTCGGCCACCACGCGCTCCACCTCGGGCGAATAGACGTTCTCGCCGCCGGTGATGATCATGTCCTTCACGCGGTCTTCGAGGAACACAAACCCGCCGTCGTCGACGCGGCCGATGTCGCCCGTGCGCACCCAGCCGTCGACGACCGTCTCGGCCGAAGCCTCGGCGTTGCCCAGGTAGCCCGACATCCGCTGGTCCGTGCGGATCCACACCTCGCCGGACTCGACATCCGCCAAGGTCGCCGGGTCGACGATCCGCACCTCGACGCCGGGCACGGGGGTGCCGGCCGACGCCAGACGCTCCGGGCGAGAAGCATCGCGGTGCGCGGTGCCGTCGAGGGTGGTCACGGCGCCGGAGAGCTCCGTCATGCCGTACACCTGCACGAACTCCATGTCCGGCCACGCGGCCAGCGCCGTGCGCAACAGCGGGAGTGGCATCGGAGAAGCGCCGTAGCCCAGGTACTTCAGCCGGGAAAACCCAGCGATCGCCTGTTGCCCCGCCTGCACGATCGCGCCGACCACCGCCGGCACGAGGAACGCATGCGTCGCCCCCGCGGCCAGGGCGCCGAACAGCGACGGGGCATCCGGTTCGCGGGTCATGATCGTCGGCAGGCCGGTGAGGAAACCCAGGATGGCGTAACAGGTTCCGCCGACGTGGAACAGCGGCATCGCCACCAGGTTCTTGTCGCCCTCGGCCATCGGGAAGGCCGTGCCCACCGCCGTGCCGTGCGCCAGCACGCTGCGGTGAGTCAGCACAGCCCCCTTCGGGAAACCCGTGGTGCCGCTCGTGTACATCACGAGCACACCATCGTCCTCGGCCACCGCGGGAAAGTCCACAGAGGACGGATCACCCGCGGCGACAAGAGGCTCGAAGGCGTCCGCATCGCCGCCCACGACAACGAACCGCAGCAGCGCGGGAAGCCGATCCCGGATCTGCTCCAGCACCGGCACCAGCTCCGCCCCGACGAACACGATCTCCGCACCGGAATCGGCGAGAATGTAAGCCAGCTCGTCCGGCGACAGCCGCCAGTTCACGATCGCGTTGGCCGCGCCCAGCGCCGCCACCGCGAAGGAGACCTCAAGGCACGCCGGGTGGTTCTTGTCCACGAACGCCACCCGGTCGCCCCGCCCGACGCCCTCGGCCGCCAGCGCCGCGGACAGCCGCCGCACGCGCTCGTCGAACTGAGCCCAGGTCCGCGTGACGCCGCCGAAGGTCACCGCCGGCTCGTCGCCCCGCTCGCGCGCCCAGTGTTCGAGGACGTCACCCAGCAGACGGAAGTCGGGACGTTCGTCGACAGCCATGCTGCCGCTCCCTTCGCAGGCACCAGCGCCATAGAGTGCTCTATGGTGCGACGCCGAAACCCCAGCCGTCAACACCCCGGCCAGGGGAAACCCGCTCAGGCGAAGAGCGCCAGCACCCCTTCGGCGCTGCGCACCACCACGTGCGCGGCCGCGCGCTCGGCCGGCGGGCGATCCTGCCGCTCGGCCTCGTGCCGCCACCGCAGCACGGCGTCGGCACCGGCGGCGTAGACCTCCTGCGGGTCCGTCTCGAAATCGAGGCCCAGGCGTTCCTCCGGCGTCGTCCCCTGCGCCCCCAGCAGCCGCACGGCCTCGTCCGCGGGCTCGCCGGACAGCGCGGTCCGCCCGCCGCGGATGTCGGCGATCAGGCGCAGCTCCGTGAAGTCGTGGGCAGTGGCCGCGAAGCGCTCCACGCGGGCCTCCAGCCGGTCACTTCCCGGCCGCGGTTCGTTCTGCAGCACGGTTTCCAGCCGCACCACCGCCGTACGCGCCTTCAGCGCCTCAGCGCGCGCCGCGAAGCACCCCGCGACGGTGTCCCGCAGCTCCCCCAGGCCGCTGCGCCGCACGAGCTCCGTGGACAGCTTCACGCGGCTGTCGCTGCCCGTGCGGATCAACGTCAGCGCCAGCTTCACCCCGAACAACCCGAACCGCGAAACCAGCGAACGCCGTGTGTCCACGGAAACCGGACCCGGGAACGCGGGGTCGGTGAACGCGTCCACCGACAGCAGGTAGCGCTCCAGCTCCTCGCGCGGCACGGCGGCGAACGCGGCCAGCAGCTCGAACTCGTCGTCGGTGAACGCCCGGGCGCCGTACGCGAGCTGCGCGGCGACGGCGATCACGCCCTGCGCCCCGCTGCACAACGGGTCCTCGCGCCACGCCCGCCTGGCCAGCTGCTTCGCCGTGAGCAGCGCGTCGATGCGGCCCGCGCCGGTCTCGTCGGCGCGGGCGAGCACCAGAACCGTGTCCACGGCCGTCTGCCGCGCGAAAGCCGAGCGCGCCGCCGGGTGCGCGCTGGCCAGCTCGTCGGGCTCGAGGTGGCGCAGCAGCCGCACGGTCGCGTCGATCAGCACCGAGGCGGCCGGGTCGTCGACGAGCGCCAGGTCCCGCAACGACCGGGTCTCGCCGAGCGCCGCCGCGAGCGTCGACTTGCCCGTGCCCGCCGCGCCGGTGATGCCGACCCGCAGCGGTTCGTCTAGGTGGTTGAGCGCTTCGTGCAGCGACGCGGCCGCACGCGGGCTGTCGCGGTAGAGCGCGCAAGCTTCGGCCAGCAGGCCGCGGACGTCCTCGGTCACGCCGGCAGCTCCCTCGGCGCGCGGCCTGCGAGCACACCCAGCTCGCCGGCGCGCTGGTGCAGACCGGCCAGGCGTTCGATCTCGCGGCGCAGCTTCACCATCCGCCGTTCCCGCTCGGCCGAGCCGGCGATGATCGTCTCGCGTTCGCGCGCGAGCTGGTCGGCCAGTTCCTCGGCCAGCGCCGTGAAGTGGTCCCGCAGCTTCCGTTGCACGCCGCGGATCGCGTCCCGGCATTCCTTGGAGAACCGCAGGAAGACGTCGTCGACGTGGCGCTGCGCGGTCATCTTCGCCACGGCCTGGCGGCGCTGCAGCCGCATGCCGCCCTCGTCGCTGATCGTCTTCGCCGCGAACGCGGCGCCCGCGCCGAGCGAGACGGGGTTGATCAGCGGCAGCCCCGCGAGGCTCGTGACGAGGCCGAACATCAGCACACCACCGTAGGAACCACGCAGACCCGTGAACAGCTTCTGCCCGATCTTGAACCCCTCGATGCGCGGCTGACGGACGTCGGCGATCAGTTCGGCGCCCGAGTCCCCGAGCCGCAGGTCGTGCAGGTCGTACTGCGCCCCGAACGCCGCGGCGACGGACTGCGCGATCCACTCCGCGCGGTCGGCGGTGAAGTTGTAGTTCGTCTCCACGGCCTGGGCGAGCGTCTTGTCGAGCCACGGCCCGAACTGGTCCCACACCTTCACCGGATCGCCCTTGTCGAACGTCTCGTCGATGGTTTCGACGATCTTGCGCGTGCGCTCCCGCAGGTCGTACTCGGCGTCGGACTGCAGGTCGGCGATCTCGTCGGCGAGCAGGTTCTGCCAGCGGGTGTTGCGCTTGCGCAGCTCGTCGGCCTTGCGCTGCGCGCGGTGCAGCAGGGTCGTCTGGTCCACGCCCGCGTCCTGCCCGGCGAGCTCTGCGCGGGCCCGCAGCGTCTCCACGAGCTCAGCGGTCGCGGCACGCACGCTCAGGGCGGCCAGCACGGCGCTCGTGTGCTCCGGTGGCCGCGCGGCCTGCTCGGAGATCCATGCGAGCAGCGGGGGGAAGCCGGAGCGCGAGTTGAGGTCCTGGTCCTCCGCCTTCGCCGCGGCCATGCGCACGGTGGCCGACACCGGCAGCACGGGCGAGTCGATGCCGGCGTTCGAGAGCAACGTGCGATCGCGTTCGGCGACAGCGCGCCAGCTGGGGCAGACGTCGATCTTCGTCAGCGCGACCACGACGTGAGGGCACCACGTGCGGACGTGGTGGGCGAGCGCGACCTCCGCCTCGCCGAGCGGGGTGGTGGCGTCGGAGACGAGCACGACGGCGTCGGCGTCGGCCAGCACGTCGAGGGCGGCGGCGGTGCGTGGCGAGCGCGGGTCGCCGATCGCGGGGGTGTCGACGAGCACGAGGCCCGCCGAAAGCAGTTCGCGCGGCACGCCGACCTCCACGCGGCGCAGGGAGCCCGGGGGGCGCGCGCCGAGCTCGCCGGTGAGCCGTTCGACCGGCACGGGCACGCGCTCGTCGGCGCGGCCCACGAGCGTGGCCGTGGGCTGGGCGGAGAAGCCGATCTCCACCGGGACGGCAGGAGTCGCGGCGTCACCGACGCTGCAGACGGGGGCGTTGAGCACGGCGTTGACCAGGTAGCCCTTGCCCTGCTTGGGAAAGCCCAGCACGGCGATGCGGGTGACGCCCGGTGGCCGGTCGCGGCGCCGGCGCAAGCGTTGCACCAGGTCTTCGCGGCCGTGGGACCGGCAGGCGTCCAAGGTCTCGTCGAGCACTTCGAGCCAAGCGGGAGCGGTCACGTCGAAGGAGTGTCCCCCGTGCACGAGGAGTGAGCGAACCGGGTGGTGGCTCCGCGGTCGCACCCAGACCGCGGAGCCACTCCGTCAAAGCCGGTGAATCACAGGTGCAGGTCGAGCCCGGCGCCGCCGTGGCTGGTCTCCGCGCCGGCCTGGAGGTCGAGGCCCAGCGTGTGCTGGCCCAGGTCCGTGACGGTCGAAACGGTGTCGTGCACCGCGCCGAGGCCGGCGTCGGTGCCCGTGTGCGCGTCGGTGCCGGTGTGGGTGTCGGTGCCGGTGTGGGTGTCGGCGCGCTCGCCGCCCAGGTCCGGGACGACCGAGTGCGTGAGGCCCTGGACCTCGTGGGTCACGCCGCTCACGGCGTGGTCCAGGCCGACGGCGCCGAGGCCGCTGGTGAGGTTGCCGACCTGGTCGGTGACGGAGCCCGCGAGGTCGCCGACGTGACCTTCGACGCCGCCGGCAGCCTGGGCGAGGTTGCTCGTCAGGCCACCCACGGGGGCCATGGCGCCACCGGCGACCGGCAGGTCGCTCACGTGCAGCGGCGCGGAGCCGTCGACCGCACCGGTGGCCTGGCCGGCGACATCCTGGGCCTGCGCGACGGCGCCACTGACCGCGCCGGCGTCGAGGCCGCCGGAGAGGTCGTTGACCAGACCGAAGGCACTCGTCGGGTCCTGCGCGAGGGCGGTGACGCCCGCGGCGGTGTTCTGCAGGTCGGTCACGCCGGACAGCGCGCCGACGGCGGGCAGCTCGCCCACGGCCGGGAGCTCGCCCACGGCGGGCAGCTCACCCACGGCCGGCAGTGCCGGCAGGCCCGGAACGGCCGGCAGGGCCGGGGCCGAGAGGCCGTCGACGCCCGGGAGGCCCAGCGACGCGGTCAGCGCCTGCAGCTGCTCGATGGCGCCCTGGGGACCGTCGGCGAGGACGCCGGTGAGGTCGCCCGCCTGCGGGAGGTTGCCGAGCGAGCCCAGGTCGTCGACCGGGATGTAGTCAAGCACCAGCGGCATGACCTCCTGCACGTCGGTGGCGCTGACGTCGCCGAGACCGGCGGCCTGGAGGGCGGCCTGCGGGTCCTGCGCGAAGGCGGCCAGCGACATCGGGTCGCTGAGCAGGTTGAGCGTGAAGTCGTGCAGGGTCTGCACCGGGTCCATGTGGGGATCTCCAGAGGTGTTGATTACGGGGGATTGGCCCGGCCGTCCCCGGCCAGGTTGCCGATGAAGGTAGAGACGGAGCTCCCGGCCCACATCGGGGTTCACTCCCAGTTGTCACGCGTTGAGCCGTTAGGGGGTTGACGGCTCCTCGTTAGGGAGCAGCGGTGGCTCATCGACCCGTCAGTGGGGTTAAAACCGACATTCGCCTGGTACTGATGACCCGAACGCGTGAGGCTGCTCGGGGCCCCCGGGGTTCGGGAGCGTGCCCCTTCGGGGAACGCCGTCGAAACCGGCCCCACACCCCCGTTCACATCGGCGTTCACTAACAGTCGCAGCTCGCTCAGCCGTTAGGGGGTCGATATGAGATCGTTAGGGAGTTACGGGCTCATCCGTTCGGCGGCTCGGTTGGGTAAATCCCACCCGCGCTTGCCCGGATGACCCGAACGGGTGAGGATGGCGGACCCCTAGGGGGCGGACTGCTCTCCTTGGCCCGTCCCAGTGCGACGAAGGGAGGAAGCGGCGTTGCCCTATGTGCTCGGCATCGATGTCTCCCACACCCGAACCCACGCCGCCACCCGCCGGAAGCTTGCCGACGGCTGGGGCGCCCCCGAACCGCTGTGGCTCGGCGAGAGCTCGCCGGCCACTGCCACCGCGTTGTTCCTGGACGATGAGGGTTACCTGCTCACCGGCGACGCCGCGGCGCGCGCCGGAACGAGCGTTCCGTCTCGGTTGCTGACGGGGTTCCACCGCCGCATCGGCGACGACGTCCCCGTGTTCGTCGGGGGCGAGCGGTTCTCGCCGGAGTCACTCACCGCAGTCCTCGTCGAGGGCATCGCGGAGCACGCGGGCGCTCAACTGGGAGGAGCACCCCGCCACCTCGTCGTCACCCACCCCGGTGATTGGGGTGACTACCGGCGTGACCTTCTGCAACGAGCGCTGGGGGAATCCGGCTTCGCCGCCGTGACCGTGGTGCCCAGTTCGATCGGCGCCCTTTACGCCCACCTGCCCGATCCCGGACCCGGCGACCGGACGGCCGCGGTGTGCGAGTTCGGGCCCGACGGCGTCACCGTCACGCTCGCCACGGCGTCCGGCGCAGGCGGCTGGGTGGCGCGCACGAGCACCGAGGGCGTGGCGCCGGCGGCGGCCGTGAGCACTGCTTTCGCGCTCGCCCACGGGATTTCGGTGCTGCCCGAGGCGCTGGCGGGCATTGTGTTCTCCGGCGAACCCGGCCCGGGCGCGCTGCCGGGCCGGTTGCCGTGCCCCGTGTTCGCTTCACCCCAGCCCCCGCTCACCGCCGCGTTCGGAGCCAGTAACCTCGCCGCTCAACGGATGAGCCCGCCCGCCCGACGGGAGCAGCCCGTCGCCGAGACGACCCTGATCCCCAAGGTCGGCTCGGGGCCCGAGCTCACCGAGCGGCCCTCCCCGCCGCCGGTGGACATCACGCCCTTCGAGCTCCCCGAGCCCGAAGGCGCCGCGAAACTGCTCCGCCGGTGGCGTCCGCTCGCTGCCGCGGCGGCGGTGCTCGCGATCGGGTCCTCGGTCCTGATCGCCGCCCTCTCGTCCCACGAAGCCACGGCGGACAAGGGAACCGCCCCGGCCCACCCCGCGTCCCTCACGTCATGCGCCCGCCCGGGCGCGGCCCCCACCGGTGAAGGTCACTGTTGAACGCACTGCTGGCGAAAACCGGCACCGACGCCGTCCACCCCGTTGCGCGCCTGCTCCTCGCCGAGCTGACGGCTGCCACCTCGATGCCCGTGCGGCTCGTGGTCGTCGCGCCCGGTGGCTACGGCAAGACCACGCTGCTCGGCGCGCTCGAGTCGGGCTGCCACGAGGCCGGCGTCGACGCGACGCTTGTCGACGACGCCGACCAGCTCGGCGAGGACGACGTGATGAGACTGACGGCGCTGGCGGGACCGGTCGTGCTGGCGCACCGGCCGAACCCACGCTCGGAAGCGTTGCGTGCGCTGGCGGAACCCTTCGCCCGGCAGGTGTCGCTGCCGCCGCTGGACGCCGAGGAGGTCGGCGCGCTCGCGCGACAGCTCACGGGCCGGCTCGTCGACGGGCCGGCCGCGGCCGCGTTGCACTCCCGGACCGGCGGGGTACCGCGGCTGGTGGAGCGGGCGGTGACCGGACAGCTCGGCGAGTTCCGGGCCGAGCTGGCAGAGCTCGACGACAACGTGCTGCGGTACCTGATCGCCGCGGAGGCCGGGGCCGGCCGCAACCTGGATCTGCTGTGCGCCTTGCTGGAGCTGGCGCCGGACCGGTTGCCCGAGGTTGTCGACGGTGCCCGGGCGACAGGGCTGCTCGACGCGAACGACGAGTTGCTGCCGGTTGCCGCGGAGGCCGTGCGGACGTACGGTCCGCCGGCGCGTCGGCTGACAGTGTTGCAGCAGCTCGTCGAGATCCAGCTGCGGGGCGGGTTACCCGTGCTGGAGCTGGCGAAGTCGTTGCTGGACACCGGAAGTTCGGGCGCGAGTGCGGCGGCTGCGTTTGCCGCGGCTGCCGGTGAGGCACTGCCCGGGGACGCGAAGCTGGCGGCGCGGCTGTTCGAAGCCGCCGCCGAAGCGGGAGCGCGCGACACGGCCGTGACGACGGGGTGGGCTCGGGCGGCCGCCTTGTCGGGTGATCTCGACACGGCGCTGCGGCTGGGTGACGGGATGTTGAGCGGCGACGACCCCGAGGCGCGGGCCGCCGGGGCGGAGATCGCCGCGACGGTGCTGGCGCATCGAGGTGAGCTGGCGCGGAGTGCGGAGCTCTACCGGTGGGCCGCGGCGGCCGACGCATGTGCGCCTGGCGACGGTGACGCCGGGCCGGATCTGACCGCGTCGGTGTGGGGCGGGCCCCGGCCGACACCCGGACACAACGCGCCCGTGCCCGGCGAGGTTCGGACACCTTCGTGGAACAACGCCCGCGGACCGGAGGCGTACCGCTGGGCCGGGCGCGGGGCCGCGAACGCGTTCGCCGCGATCGCGCTCGTCGGGTCCGGGCAGCTGGACGCGGCGCGGAGCCTCGTGGACGCACCCGTGCCCGGGGTGGCGCCGACGCTGTTCGCCGGCGCCGCGGCGCGGACGGCCAGTGGCGTCGTCGACTCGGTGAGCGGACAGGGCGCGGACACGCTCTCGGCGCTCGTCGGGGCGGCCGCGATGCTCGAGCCGGCCGCGACGGGCGCGCCGCTGCCGGACAGCCCGGCCGCGCTGGCCGCGCTCGTCGGCCTGCACTCGGGTGAGCTCGGGCTGGCCGAATCGGTGCTGGAACGTGCACTGACCGGCGGCGTCGGCGGCGACCTGCTCACCGCGCGGCACCGGCTGTTGCTCGGCTGGGTCGCGATGACCAGCGGGCACCTCACGGCCGCCGCCGAACACCGCGACGCCGTGGCGGGCAGCCGACTCGAAGCCCGCGACGAGCTGTTCTTCGCGACGCTCGAACTCGGCCTCGCCCGGCGCGCGAGCGATTTGGTGGGGCTGCAGCAGTCGTGGGACCGCGCGTACCAGGCGTCGATGCGGCAGCAGACCGACCTGTTCACCCTGCTGCCGCTGGGCGAGCTGGCCATCGCCGCCGCCCGCACCGGCGCGCACGCGAAGCTCACGCGCCAGCTGCGCCACGCCCACGCCATGCTCGGCGAGCTCGGCAACCCTCCATTGTGGACTGTGTCCTTGTGCTGGCACGAGCTGCACGCCGCCATCACCGTGGAAGACCTGGACACCGCGTCCCACCAGCTGTCCGCCCTGGCGAGCTTCGCCGGCCACGGCCGTTACCCCGCGGCGCTGGCTCGCGCCGCCACGTGCTGGCTCGCGGTCCTCGGCGGCGCGTTCGACCACGACGAGGTCGCCGCGGCCGCCGCGGAACTCCACGAACTCGACCTCTGCTGGGACGCCGCACGGTTGGCCGGCCAGGCCGCCATCCGCACGTCCGACCGCAAAGCCATGGTCCAGCTCCTCGAAGCCGCCCGCCAGTTCCAGGCCGGCACCGGCCGCAGCGAATCCGCCACCCCGGAACCCGGCGCCGCCCCGGGCCTCAGCACCCTGAGCGAACGCGAGCTCGAGGTCGCCCGCCTCGTCGTCGACGGCCTCACCTACAAACAGGCCGGCAGCAAGCTCTTCATCTCCGGCAAGACCGTCGAACACCACATGGCACGGATCCGGGCCAAGCTGGGCGCGGCGGACCGGCGCGAGCTGCTCGCGACGCTGCGGGAGCTGCTCGCCAAACCCGACCTGTCCTGACTCCCCCAATGTGGCGTTCAGTGCGTCCAGCGCACCCAATGTGGCGTTCAGTGCGTCCAGCGCACCCAATGTGGCGTTCGGTGCGTTGAACGCAACCAACGCCGCATGGGGGTGGAGTGACCGGCCTGGATGTCAGTCGCGGCTGGGGCCGAAGCGTTCCGTCCGGATCGAGTGCGGCGAGTGGCCCAGCGCCAGCAGCGCGTCGGCCACCGTTTCGACGAAGCCAGTGGGCCCGCAGACATACGAGGTGGGCCCGAAGTCCTTCGGCCAGCTGGCCGTGTTGAGGGTGGCGACGCTGAGGCGGCGCGGAATCCCGGCCGCGCCGTCGGGGAGTTCGCGGGTGTAGACGTACGTGACGTCCAGACCGGCGTACGGTTTGCGCAGCTCGGCGGCGTAGTAGAGGTCTGCTGGGGTTCGCACGGAGTACACCAGGCGGAACAACGCGCGGCTCCCGGCGGCGCGGCGGGCGCGGATCATCGCCATCAGCGGCACGACGCCGGAGCCGCCCGCGACGAGCAGGACGGGGGCCGGATCGGTGGGGCGCCAGACGAACCAGCCGCCGATCGGGCCGCGGATCTCCACGGGGTCGCCCACGGCGTAGGGGCCCGTGAGGTGTTCCGAGACCTCGCCGCCGGGGACGCGCTGCACAGTGAGCTCCAGGCGGTCACCGTCGGAGGGCGCGGCGAGGGAGTAGCTGCGCTGGGCGGTGTAGCCGTCGGCGGCGGTGAGGCGGACGTCGACGTGCTGGCCCGCGAGGTGGCCGGGCCAGTCGGGGACGTCGAGCACGAGGGTGCGGGCCGTCGCTGTCTCCTGGCGGATCTCCGCGAGACGCGCGACGCGCCAAGCTAGTCGCCCTGATACCGCTGTTCGCGCCATGGGTCTCCGTAGTCGTGGTAGCCGGACGACTCCCAGAAGCCCGGCTCGTCCTTGGTGGCCAGTTCCAGGCCGCGCACCCACTTCGCCGACTTCCAGAAGTACAGGTGCGGCACCAGCAGCCGCGCGGGGCCGCCGTGTTCCGGGGTGAGCGGCTTGCCGTTGTACTCGTACGCGATCCACGCCTGCCCGTTGAGCAGGTCGGCCAACGGCAGGTTGGTCGTGTAGCCGCCGTAGGAGTGCGCCAGCACGTAGTCGGCCTCGGTGTCGAGGTCGCCGATGAGCGTCTCCACGGGCACGCCGCGCCAGCGAGTGTCGAGTTTGGACCACTGCGTGACGCAGTGGATGTCCACGGTGAACTTCTCGCTCGGCAGGGCGATCAGCTCGCGGAACGACCACGAGCGCTTCTCGCGCTTCTCCGTGGTGACCGCGAACTCCCACTTGTCCAGGTGGACACGCGGCGTCGGGCCCGCCGAGAGCACGGGGAAGTCCTCCGTGAGGTATTGGCCGGGCGGCAACCGCGGGTTGCCCCCACGGGCGCGACCGGTGAACCCCGGTGTGATGACACCCATCGCGGACTCCTTTCGCCGACTCTCCAACGCCCAGCGCAGCCTACCCGCGAACGTGCAATCCGAGCGACGTCACCAGCACCATCGCTTGTTCAGGCGACACGATCGCCCCACCGAGCTCCGCGTTCACCGGGTCGAGCGCCGACAGGTCACTCCCCCGCAGCTCGGCGCCCCCGAACTTCACCTCCAGCAGCTCGGCACCCGACAGGTCGACGTCGGCGAACGTCGCCCCCGTGCAGTCCGCGCGGGTGAGGTCGGCCTCGCGCATCCGCACGCCCTGGAACGTCGCGCCGCGCAGGTCCGCGCCCGCGAGTCCCGCGAACGACCAGTCGCCACCGACCACTTTCATCGGCCGCAGCGAGCACTCGGTGAACCGGCTCCCCACGAGCTTGCACCCGGTGAACTCCGCGTCGAACAGGTTGCAGCGCGTGAAACCGCAGCCGGTGAACGCCGTGTCCACGTGCTTCGAGGCGTTGAAGCGCACGTTGCCGAACACGCAGTCGACGAACGAGACACCGCGCGTGACGGCCTCGGTGAGGTCGACGTCGTGGAACTCGCACCGCTCGAACCGCCGCCCGGTGAACGCCTCGGCGTACCAGTCTTCGCGGCGGAAGGTCAGCTCGAACTCGGCAGGCTCAGCGGCGTCGGGCACGCGGCCAGGCTAGCCGCAGCGAGCCGGTGATCGGCCAACCGGCGCAATTCGGCCGGTGGCGCGTTTCACCGCCACCCAGAAGCGGGAATCAACTGGCATGTCCAGATGGCGAACTTCCACCAGAACCAACACGGCAGCCCGAGTGATCACCGGAATCGGCGCGTTGTTCGCGTTCATCGAGGTGCTCTACCTGGTGATGCTCCTCGCCGGCGCCAATGCCGCGAACGGTTTCTTCATCTTCATCCGATCATTGGCCGACCCGCTCGCGCTGTTCTTCCCGGGCCTGTTCCCCGTGAGCAACCCCGACCTCGCGGTCATCCTCAACTACGGCCTCGCCGCGGTGTTCTGGCTGGTCGTGAGCGGGATCATCGCGCGGCTCGTCGCCCGCTGACCCATTTTCTCCCCGGCCAAACGTGTTTTACGCCAACACCGGCGAAAAGCGCGGTGAACGCCACAGCCGGAAGCGACCGGTTACCGCGCCCCATACGATGACCGGGTGAGCGAAGGCAGATGGTTCGAGGGCTGGCCCGAAATCGCGGGCCTCGCCGCCGCGGCGGGTCGTTCCCTGCTGCCGAACGTGCCCGCGACGCCGGCGGCCCTCGCGCGCACGGTCACCGAACAGCTGGTCGGCCGCCGGCTCACCGCGAAGGCCAACGGCCGCGAAGCCCGCTTCACCCTGACAGAACTCGACTACCCCGCCGATTCCCTGCGCCTGGCCACCGGCCGCCTCGGCAACGTGCGTCTGGTGGCCGAGGACGTCGAGTGGCCGACGACCGCGACGAGCACCATCCCACTGCGCCGCGTTGTCCTGCTGGCCAAGGACGTCCGCCTGCGCAGCCTGCCCACCCCCACCGTGGTCCCCGGTGAGGTCGAGCTGGACATCACCGTGGCCGGCAACATCGTGCGGGAACGCGTGGCGCAGACCCGGCCGGACCTCGTCGCGACCCCGCACGACAGCGGGTTCCAGGTGCGCTGGGCCAAGCACCCCGGCTGGGGCCGGCTCACGCTCACCCCCGCCGTCGACGCCGACGCCGTGGTGCTGACCCCGAGGACCCTCCACATCGGACAGCGGGAGTTCCGCGCCCCGAAACGGATCCGGCCCGTCGTGCTGCCGCTGGCTGAGCTGCCGAAGGGGCTGCGGCTGACCGCCGTGCGGCCGGCTGACGATGAGCTCGTGCTCAGCACCGTCGCCGACGAATGGCCAGAGCGCCTCTCCCGCGTCCCGCTGCCCGAACTGCTGGCCTGGCTCACGACGGCCGCGCTCACGCTGACGTTGCCCCGGTTCCGGTAAATCTCAAGACCACGCCACCGGCAGCGAGTGCACACCGTAGACGAGCATGTCCGTGCGTAGCGGCACTTCGTCGGCGGGAATCGCCAGCCGCAGCTGCGGCAGGCGAGTGACCAGCTCCGCCAGCCCGACCGCAGCTCGGCCCGCGCCAGCTGCTGCCCGAGGCACTGGTGCACCCCGTGGCCGAACGCCAGGTGCGGCGTGCGCGGACGCTTGAGGTCCAGCCTTTCCGGCTCCGGCCAGTGTTCGGCCGCACGGTTGGCCTGCGGCACCGAGATCAGCACGGTGTCGCCCGCGGGGATCGTGACGCCGCCGACCTCGAGGTCCTGCGTCGCGACGCGGTTCGGTCCGATGTGGATGATCGACAGATAGCGCAGCAGCTCGTCGACTCCGTTGTCCAGCACGGACGGGTCCTCGCGCACCAGAGCCAGCTGGTCCGGGTGTTCGAGCAGCGCGAGAGTGCCCAGCGCCGGCATGTTCGCCGTCGTCTCGTGGCCCGCGCCGAGCAGCACCGTCGCGATGTCGACCAGTTCCTGCTCGGTCAGCGCCGGGTCGGCGTCGCCGTGGATCAGGCCGGACACGAGGTCGTCGGCCGGGTGCGCGCGCTTGTGCGCCACCAGCTTGCGCATGAAGGCGTAGATCGGCTCCGAGGCCTTCGCCCGCTCCTCGTCGCTCTTGGTCAGGTTGAGCGCGATCCCGGTGTGTTCCTGGAACTCCGCGCGGTCCGCGTAGTCCACGCCCAGCAGCTCGCAGATCACCAGCGAGGGCAACGGCAGCGCGAACGCGGGCACGACGTCGCCCTCGTTCCCGGCCGCGCGCATCGCGGTCGAGGTGCTCGATCGAGATCTCACGGATCCGCTCCTCCAGCAACTGCATGCGCCGCACGGTGAACTGGCCGGTGAGCAGCCGGCGCAGCCGCGTGTGCTCGGGCGGGTCCATGAACAGGAACCGGCCGTCCTCGCGCTGGGCCACGTCCACGGGGCAGCGCGCCTCGCCGACCTCGTCGGGGCGCAGATCCATTGCGCTGCGGTTGCGCACGTCGGAGCTGAACCTCGTGTCGGCCAGCACCGCGCGGGCCTGCTCGTAGCCGCTGACCACCCAGGCGTGTGCGCCGTTGACCAGCTCGATCCGCGACACCGGCGCCTTTTCCGCGAGCGCGGCGGGCGGGTCGAACGGGTACTTGCTGCGCCGCAGCATCTCCGGCGGGACCGGGCGGCGCATCGTGGGCGGTTTCGTGGCGGTCATCAACGATCCTTCCGGATGGGGACACGCGGGGCGGTCAGCAAACCGGTGAGGGCGTCGGTCAGGGCCTCGCCGACCAGCGCCCAGTCAGCGGGCACGCCGGTGGCCGCGGCGAGCCGCTCCTGCTCGGCGCACGTGTGGATCACCGCGACGCGGGCGGTTTGGCTCCGCAGAGCGGATTCGGCGGCCGGCAACGGCGTCATGTGCGCCCACACCGCGGCCGTGCCCTCGACGAACTCGACCGCCGGCACCGGCTCGACGCCCTCGACCCGGAGCAGCGCCGGATCGGTCACGACCTGCGCCAGGAACCGGGCGCACCAACTGGGGTTGCCGAGACTCGCCAGGTGCCACGCGTTCCTTCGCCCGCTCGGCGATCGGCTCGACGTGCGAACGCGTGATGGCGCGGATCAGGTCTTCGCGCGTGCCGACGTGGTAGGACAGCGCGGAGTTGTTGGCCTGTCCGGCGGCCTCCACGATCTGGCGGTTGGACACCTGCGCGAGCCCGCGTTCGGCGAACAGCCGTTCTGCCGTACGGAGGAGCAGCTCGCGAGTCGCCTCGGCCTGTTCCCGGCGCGAGCTCGTCTCCACCGCGCACCCCTTTCGTAAGACGATCTTCTTACGAGAGGGGTGGTAAGACACGTGTCTGCCAACCATCCGGTCCGAAATACCGAGCCCGGCCGGTGCAGCACACGCGCCAGCCCGAGGAGGGCAGCAACCTCGACTCCTGCTGCGGCGTCGTCCGCGGGCGAGGCGTCCACGGGCGGTGCTAGGACTCTTCACCGAGGTACCGCGTGTGGTCCTCCTGGCGGTTCACGTCGGCCGCGAAGTACTCCGCGGCGAGCTTCTCCACCTTGCCCCGCAGGAGGTCCAGCTGCTTCGCGAGCTCGTCCTGGGCGCTGGTGCCGTCCGCGTCCCGTCGGGAGGCGAACCAGCGCGGCAGGTTCAGGTACGTCTCCACCGACAGCGGCAGGTCCGTGCGCGCGAGCAGCAGCACGCGGTGCTGCAGGTCCGCTGTCGAGGCGAGCCGCAGCGGGTCCTTCAGCAGGTCGGACAGCACTTCGGCGACGTGGCGCACACCGTCGACAGCGCACGGTGGCAGGCGCCCGGAGTGGCCGGTCACCGTCTGCACCAACGCCTCCAGCGCCGAACGCACCTCCGCTGCCTCGACAGTCGGGTCGACGACGAGCCGTACCTTCTCCGGCGGCGCGACGAGCGCGCCCGCCGTGTAGAGCACGGCCATGACCACGAACATCAGCCACAGCGGCCCGATCACCTCGACCTCGTACAGCACGAGGCCGATCAGGCCGCCGATGCAGCCTGCGATGTTCTTGCTGGAGCCGAACCAGCGCCTCATTGGTACCCGCGAATCTCCTGGAAGACACTGGCCAGCTGGGTGTTGCGGGCGTCGAAGACCTAGCCGCCGGTCATCGTGGCGACCTGGGTGAGCTCTTCGCCGCTGCCCTCGCCGAACAGCACCGTGAACACGGGGATCTGCTTCATCGCCGCGGGCAGCGACGCGAAGGAGGACTTGAAGCCGTCGAGATTTAAGCCGCTCTCGTTCTGGCCGTCGGTCATCAGCACGATCGAGTTGAACCGGTCCGGATCCTGCGCCACGAGCGGTTCCATCACCTGGTACGCGCGGTCGAGGCTGTCGTAGATCGCGGTGCCGCCGTCGGCCTGCAGGCCTTCGGCGAAGCTCTTGATCTTCGCCAGCTCGCCCTGCGGGTTCTGCTCCGGCACGGTGAATGTGACCGGTCGGCCCGGCGCGGTGTTGAACGGCAGCATCGTCACCTCCTCGCGGCTGCGGAACTGCCGGTAGCGGCCCACGAGCGAGACGTCCGCGCCGGTGAGGCCGGCCAGAGCCGAGCGCAGCGCGTCGATGCGGTCGCCCTGCATCGAGCCCGACGTGTCGAGCACGTACAGCGTGCGCGACGGACGGCGGATCTTGCTGAAGTAGGCCGAAAGCAGCGCGTCGACGGCCTGCTGCGTCGCGGGGAACGGCAGCTCGACCAGGTCGTGGGGCACGAACTGCGCGCCGAGCTGCACGCCTGGCAACACTGGGCGCCGCTGCGTGACCTGCATGATCCGCCGCTGCACGTCGGGCGTGCGCAGGTAGCCGGTGAGCCTCTGGTGCGCGTCGCGGGCGTCGTTGTTCGCGCTGGTCAGCAGCGTGAGCGGGTAGTCGGCGGTGACGACGCCGTCGCTGGGGTAGATGAGCTTCAGCGGCTGCGGCAGCTTGCCCGAGGAGTTCATCGACAGCAGCACGGACTCGTAGTTGACCAGGCCGTTGACCTCCGCCCCCGGGTCCTGGCCGGTAGCGCGGCGCTGGAACGCGTCGGAGAGCCAGCCTGACGAACCGGCCGACATCACCTGCGCGCTGAAGAACTGCGTGAGCTGCGGCGTGACGGCGGTGATCTGCCGCGCGTCGATCGCCGTGCCGGAGTGGGCCAGCGCGGACGCGACCCCCACCAGCGCGGAGAAGCCGGAGTTGGACGCCGACGGGTCGGTCATCCCGTAGGTGAACTCCTTCCTGCCCGCCGCCGCGGCGATGTCACCCCACGTCGGCGCCTTCCTGTCCCACCCGAGCCGGTGCGCGACCGGCTGCGACAGACCCAGCACCACCGGCGAGCTCATGATCTTCACCTGGTTGCCCAGGCGCTTGGCCGCCTCGGGAATGCCCGCTGGGTAACGGTTCGAGGAGAACCAGACGGCGTCGTACCTGCCGTCGAGGCTGCCGTTGGCGAGCGTCTCGGCACCCTCCAGCGTGCCGGTGAACGTGAACTTCACCTTCACGCCCGTGGCCTTCGCGGCCTCGTCGAGCACCGGCTGCAGGTCGGCCAGCTCGCTGCCCGCGAGGATGCGCAACGTGCCGGCCGGAGGCGGCCCGGCGGCGTTGCCCGAGCTCGGATCCGCCGACGAACACCCCGCCACCAGCAGTGCGGCGGCGAGCCCCAGTACCGCGAGGTTCTTCACAGCTCCCCCTCGTGCGAACGGCGGAGCCGGTCTTCGGCGCGCCGCAGCTCGCCGGACAACGATTCCACTGTGGACGCCATGCGCAGGACGGCCTCGGCCTTGAACCCGTCGATCGCGTCGAGGGCCGAGTAGATCCGGTCGAACGAGTCGCGCAGCGTGTCGACGGCGACGGCCGGGTCACTCGACACCTTGCGGATCTCCGCACTCTGCGACTCGAGCAGCGCGGCGTTGGCGCGCAACAAGCCGTCGGTGGTCGCCTGCAGGGCCGCGACCTCGTCGAGCACGTCGCGCTGGTTGGCCAGCGCCGCGCTCACCAGCAGGGCCACGCGCAGCGCGGAGACGGTGGTGGACACCGCCCGCTCGACACCGCGGATCAGCTCGTCGTTGGTGCGGCGCACCAGGTCCAGCGCGAGATAGCCCTGCGCGCTCACGGCCAGTTGTGTAAGCACGTCCTGGTGGCGCTGGCGGATCGGGTACAGGATGTCGGCGCGCAACGCGTTGGCGTGCGAAGGATCCGTGAGGTCGAAGACGCCGGCCTGCCGGTCGATCGCCCCGTCCACGGCCTCCGCGAACGCCGCCGCCTCGGCGAGCCGGCCGAGCGTGGCCCAGAGCCGTTCGCGCTCGCCCTTGAGCGCCGCGTTGTCGCGGCGCAGCACGTCCTGGCGAGTGCGCAGCTCGCGGACCAGCGCGTTCACGGGCTCGTTGGCCGCACGATAGCGGTCGAGGGCGCGCTTGGCACTCGCGGCGGCCGGGAAGATGCCCAGCAGCTTCCGGCCGGTGATCGGCAGCCTGGCCGGATCGAGCTCCGCGACCGTCCGGCGCAGCTCGACCAGGCTTGTGGTCACCTGTTGCTGTGGCGAGCCGACGGAGCCGCGCGCGGACTCCAGCGCCTTCGTCGAGCGGTCGAGCATGGTGCCCGCGACCGTGGCCGCCGCCCGCATGTCCGCTTCGCCGACGGAGAGGATCTCGTCGAGCAGCATAGTGAACTCGGGCGACTTGACGTCGAGTGCTTCCAGCCGCGTCGTGAACTCGCCGGCGCGACGGGCGATGTCGGCCCGCGTGTCGTCACCGAGCGCGATCAGGCCCGCGGCGCGCTCCACGGGCACCGCCGCCACCGGCCCCGGCGGGGTGAGGGTGAAGTCGTCCATCAGTACTGCTTCTGGATCGCGTCGAGCATCCGTTCCAGCGCCTCGAACGACGGCGGCTCGACCGTGTCCACGAGATCGGCCGGCACCGGGGCCTTGGCCGCGGCCACGACGTCGCGCAACAGCTGCGGGTTCGTGGTGCGGAAGCCGAACGTGGCGGCGAGCTTGCCCAGCACCGGGTCGGCCGACAGCAGCCGGCCGACCTTGTCCCCGTTGGCGGAGAACGGAACCAGCGTGTGCTTCGAGTACACCGTGGGCGCCGTGTAGAGCATCCGCATGTCGGGCTGGATCGAGCCGTCGTGGCGCACGAGACGATCCACGTACTGCGACTCGTAGATCAGCGCGAGCGGCGTCTTGCCCAGGCCGGCCGAGAGGTAGTCCTCGAACGGCCCCTCGGTGCTGTTCTGCGTGTAGCCCTGGTCGAGGAACAGCCTCGACACCTGGGGCAGCACCTTGGCCTCCTGGTCCGGTGTCGAGACGACGTTGTTGCCGTTGGCCACGAACGACACGATCGACAGGTACATCGCCGCGGAGTTCGACTCCCGCGGGTCGGTGGTCGTCACGAGGATGTTCTTGCGCACGGGGTACGCCGTGTTGCCCGGCAGCTGGTCCCAGCGCGTGCCGGCCCGCGTGAGCTGCAGGTACTTCGTGATGTCGAGCACCTGGTAGTCGCCCGCGCCCTCGTGCACCGCGCCGACGGCGCTGAGCAGCTGCACGATCGGTTCGAACGTCGCGATCGCCATCGGCGACTGGAACGGCGTGTACACCGTGGTCACCTTGCGGTCGCGCTGGATCTTCTGCGCCGCCGGAGAAGACGAGGGGAACGCGAACTCGTACTTGGCGAGGTCGACCGTGGTCGCGATCTGGCGTGAGCCGGCGGTGTCGACCTCCACCTTCAGCCCGTGCTCGGCGAACGCGTCCACCACGCGCTGGTCGGTGAAGAAGGCCTGTTTCTCCGAGCCGATCACCCCGCGCACGACGGTCAGGTCACCTCCTCCCGAGGCTTCTTCGCTCCCGGTCCGCCCCCACACGATGACGGCCACGACGGCGAGCACCAGAACCACAGCCAGCCCGATGGACAACCGGCGTTTCACGAACCCACCTTCCGCACGTCCCGCGACGCGTCACCTCGGATCCTTCAGCCCCCGCAACTCGTTTGACGCGCGGCAGGAGGAGTTCGAAGTGAATGATCAGTGAACGAACGGAGTCGATCGGGGTTTGGCGAGGTCCCGGCTTTCCTTGTGGCAGAAGGGAACTGACGAACCGCCCGCGCCCCGCCGCCGGTTGATCACGGCGGAGGCGCGCGGGCGGTTCGTCAGCGGGCGGGTCAGAGCGAGGCTTGTTCCTCCACCGGCAGGCAGATCTCGAACCGCGTGTCACCCGGCACGGACGTCACCTTGATGTCGCCCGAGTGGCGTTCTACGACGATGCGCCACGAGATGTCGAGGCCGAGGCCCGTGCCCTCGCCGACGCCCTTGGTGGTGAAGAACGGCTCGAAGATGCGCTGGCGCACCTCTTCCGGGATGCCGGGGCCGGTGTCACCGATCTCGATGCGCACCTGCTTGCTCTCCTGCCACGTGCGCAGCGTCAGCGTGCCCTCACCACCCATGGCCTGGACGGCGTTGTCGATGATGTTGGTCCACACCTGGTTCAGCTCGGCCGCGTAGGCCGGGATGTGGTCGATGCCGCGGTCGTACTCCTTGACGACGCGGATCCCGTCGAGCTTGCCCGACAGCATCACCAGCGTGGAGTCGAGCCCTTCGTGGACGTCGATCCACTGGTGCGGCGCTCGGTCCATCTGCGAGTACTGCTTGGCCGCGCCCACGAGCACCGAGATGCGCGTGGTCGAGTCCTCGATCTCGCCCATGAGGATCTCGGTCTCGAGGGCGTACGCGAGCCAGCGCAGGGCGCCGTCGAGCAGGCCCTCGCCGACGGATTCCAGGACCCCGTCGAGGTTCTCGGTCTTGAGCCCGGCCGCGACGAAGATCGCGGCGAGGTCCCAGCCCTGGTCAATGCCGTGGTCGTCGAACCAGTCGCTGATCTCGTCCTCTCGGTCGGCCTGCTGCATCGCCGAGAGCCGCGGCGCGTCGGCCACCGTCTTGACCAGCTGTTCCTGCACGTCGAGCAGCTGCTCCAGCAGGTCCGGGTCGATGTCCTTCTTCGCCAGCAGGGCAAGCTTGTGGCGCATCCCGGCCACGCGCTCGCGCAGCGACGCCGTGGCGCGCACCGCGGCCGCGGCCGGGTTGTTGAGCTCGTGGGTGAGCCCGGCCGAGAGCTCGCCGAGCGCGAGCAGCCGGCGCCGCGAGGAGATCACGGTGTCGCTGTTGCGCCAGCCGAGGTACATGCCCTCCAGCAGGTGCGCCGCCATCGGGAACCACCTGCGGAACTCCACCGCGAACTCCGCCGAGGGCAGCGCGAGCAGTGTCAGGTCCCCGATCGCGTGCACGGTGGCGCCGTAGGTGTGCTCGGTGTCCTGGTGGACGAAGAACTGCGTGGCGCCGAAGTAGGAGCCGCGCTGGTCGGAGCGCTTCACCTCGACCTCGGCGCCGCTCACCAGCCGCGACATCCGCAGCGCGCCCGAGAGCAGGATGTAGAAGCACGTGGCCGGATCGCCCTCGCGGTGCACCGCGGTGTCGCCCTCGTAGTGCTCCAGCACGGCGTGCTGTTCGATCCAGTCGAGCTGCTCGTCGGAGAGGTGCTCGAACAGGAAGAGGCCGCGGAGTTCTTCGCGCGGCAGTGCGGGCTCCTTCACTGTTCCTCCAGGTAGCGGTGGACCAGGGTGACGGCCATGGCGCCCTCGCCGACGGCGGAGGCCACGCGTTTCACCGACTGCGACCGGACGTCGCCGGCCACGAACACGCCGGGCACGGACGACTCCAGGTGGTACGGGTCGCGATCGAGCGGCCACCCGGCCGGCCTGCGGCCCTCGGTGACCAAGTCGGGACCCGTCTGGACGAACCCGTGGTGGTCGCGCTGGATGACCCCGTCCAGCCAGTCGGTGCGCGGCGCCGCGCCGATGAAAATGAACAGGTGCCCGGTCTCGACGGTCTCCGTCGTGTCGCCGTGGCACAGCGTCACGGCCTCGAGGTGGTCGGCGCCGTGGGCCTGGACGACGGTGGTGCCCGTGCGGACGGTGATGTTGTCGATGCCGGCGATCTGCTCGATGAGGTAGTGCGACATCGACTTCTCCAGCGAGTCGCCGCGCACCAGCAGCGATACCTCGCTCGCGTGCTGCGCGAAGAACACCGCCGCCTGGCCCGCGGAGTTCGCGCCGCCGACGATGTACACGTGCTGGCCCTTGCACTCGGGCGCCTCCGTGGCGGCGGAGCCGTAGTAGACGCCGCTGCCGGTGAGCTCGCGGATGCCGTCGGCCTCGTGTGCGCGGTAGTTGACGCCGCTGGCGAGGATCACGGCGTGAGCGGCGATCTCGGAGCCGTCGCCGAAGGTCACCACCCTGCTGGACCCGCGCACCTCCAGCCCCACCACGTCGCGCGCGGTGAGCACCTCGGCGCCGAACTTCTGCGCCTGGCGCCGGGCGCGGTCGGTGAGCTGGGCGCCGGATACGCCGTCGGGGAAGCCGAGGTAGTTCTCGATGCGCGAGCTCGTGCCGGCCTGGCCGCCCGTGGCCTTGCGCTCGACGAGCACCGTGCGCAGGCCTTCCGACGCGCCGTACACGGCCGCGCCGAGGCCGGCCGGGCCGCCGCCGATCACCACGAGGTCGTAGAACTCCTGCGCCGGCCGCGTGGACAGGCCCACCGCGACGGCGATCTCGCTGCCGGTGGGCTGCTTGAGCACGGTGCCGTCCGGCGTCACGACCACCGGGATGTCGGTCTCCACGGCGTCGGCGGCCTGCAGGATGCGGCCGCCCTCGTCCTCGTCCACCGAGTACCAGCGGTAGGGCACCGCATTGCGGGCGAGGAAGTCGCGCACCTTGAACGAGGGCGCCGAGTACCGGTGGCCGACCAGCTTGGTCTCCTCGACGGACTTGTCGCCGACCGCGAGCCACGTCTCCACGAGGGAGTCGATGACCGGGTACAGCTTCTCCTCCGGCGGGTCCCACGGCTTGAGCAGGTAGTGGTCGACGTCGACCACGTTGATCGCCTGGATGGCCGCGTCCGTGTCGGCGTAGGCCGTCAGCAGCGCGCGGCGGGCGTTGGGGAACAGGTCCATCGCCTTCTCGAGGAAGGAGATCCCGTCCATGTGGGGCATGCGGTAGTCGGCGAGGATCGCCGCGACGGCGTCGCCGCGGAGCTTGATCTCGCGCAGGGCGTCGAGGGCGTCGGCCCCGGAGTCCGCACGGATCACGCGGTAGTCCTTGCCGTAGCGGCGACGCAGGTCACGCGCGACCGACCGCGAAACAGCGGGGTCGTCGTCGACGGTCATCAGGATCGGCTGGCTCACACCCGACAGCCTACGGCCGTGTCCACGAGCGGAGAACGCTAACGCGGGCTGGACCTGCTCCAGCCGGGCCCGGACCTGGGGATCGGTGCCGGAAGTGTCCGCGCGAACGGTCCGTTCGTGCCGCGCAGACGCAGCTCAGGCGGGGCGGCCCAGCAACGCGAACGCCCGCGCGGCCAGCTCCCTCACCCGAGCCCACTCCGGCGCGGTCGCCAGCGCCTCGAACGACCACGGACCCGTCGGGCCGCTCATCTCTTCGAGGAGGGCGTCGAGCTGCGCCAGCACCGCGACGGTGTCGGCGGGCAGCGTGTCCTTCAGCGCCGCGAAGTACTCGTCGAACTCCAGCGCGAGCTCGTCGGCGTCGCGCAGCCCCTCCTTCTCGAGGAGCGCGATCTGCGCCGCAGCCGGCTGCGCCAGATCCCCGACGGCGATGACCAGGTGCCGGAAGAAGGACTCCTCGTTCTCGCGCGAGACGCCGGCAACCGCGTTCCACTGCGCCCGCAGGAAACCCAACCGCTCGGGGTCCGCGACGGTGCGCAAGGCGGCGATGCGCCCACCCCGCGTCTCCACGATCGTCAGCCCGACGACGTTGCCGCCGGAAAGGAAGAGGATGCCCGGGCCGCCGTTGACCTCCGTGAGGACGAAGTCCGACACGGAGGCGAAGCGCGCGAGCGTCGCGGCGGCGTTGCGACGGACGGCGGCGCGGCCGCGGACGTGCACGCGTTCGCCGCCGCCGAGGTCCATCCACGTGGCGATGTCGGCCACCAGCAAGTCTTCGAGCAGCTCCAGCCGGCCCGATCGGACGGCCGTCATGAAGCTCTCGGTGAGCCGCATCGAGCCGCTGTCGGAAGTCGGGAACCGGGTCTCGCCCGCGTCGATCCGGCGGCGGGCGCGACTGTAGTGCTGTCGGGCGCCGGCCTCGGTGAGCTCCAGCAGGCTCGCGAGTTCCGGGTAGGGGTAGTCGAAAGCCGTCCGCAGCACGAAGACCGCGCGTTCCACCGGGGTCAACGCTCGCATCAGCACGAGCATCGCGAACGACACGGACTCACGCTGTTCCACCGTCTCCAACGGCCCCAGTGCCCCGCCGCCGGTCAGCACGGGTTCCGGGAGCTCGTCGCCCGCGGCCGACTCGTGCCGGGCGTGGGCGGACGTCAGGCGGGTGAGGCAGAGGTTCGTCACCGCTTTCGTGAGCCACGCGCGGGGAGCGGTGATGCCGCCGTGGTCGGCGCGGCGCCAGCGCAGGTACGCGTCCTGCACCGCGTCCTCGGCGTCGGCCGCGGAACCCAGCAGCCGGTAGGCCAGGCCGAAGAGCCGGCCGCGTTCGCCGTCGAAGAGTTCGGGCGTGGTTGTCACAAGGCGCTCCCCTGCTCAGTCTCCACTGCACCCCTGCAGGAAAACCGCCACCACCACAGTAGAGAGGGGACCCCGTGTCCACCACCCGCGAAACCGTCGAACGCTTCTACACCGAGGCCGTCAACGGCCGGCGCTTCGACCTGTTCGACGAACTGCTCACCCCCGACGCCGTCAACCACGGTCCTGCCGACGCGCCGGCACGCGAGGCCCTCGTCGGCGCCGACCAGATCGTGCGCTCGGCGTTTTCCGACGCCGAACTGCACGTGGACGACATCCTGGTCGAGGGCGACAAAGCCGCCGTTCGCTGGACGTTGACCGGGACCCACGACGGCGACTTCCACGGCACGCCGCCCACCGGCAACGCGATCAGTCTGCGCGCCACCGTGGTCCTGAGGCTGCGCGCCGGGCGCATCGCCGAGCTGTGGCCGGTGCTCGACTTCCACGCCCTGCTGACCCAGCTCGAGGCAGCCTGACCGGAGGGCGCCGCCGTCGGACGGCGGCGCCCCTCGGTCAGCTCGCCAGCAGGACCGGCTGCGTCCCGAACGACACGTTCACTCCCGTGCCCGGCAGCAGTTCCGCCGCCGAGACGCTGGAGAGGTCGGCCAGCACCGCCGTGCCGTCGGACAGCAGCGCCCTCCCGCGGGTGACCGCGCAACGGAAGCTGTGGTCCGTCACCACCGCGCGACCGTCCGAGGCGGCCGCGAGCGTCACCGCCTCCGGACGCACCAGCACCGTCGCGGCGTCGCCGTCGGTGCGCCGGCCCGGTTCGGCCAGCACGAGCCGCTCCCCCGCGACGTCGACGGACGCGCCGCCGACCGCGACCACGCCCGGGAGGCGGTTCATCGTGCCCACGAACTCCGCGACGAACGCCGTCGCGGGCCGGGCGTAAAGCTCGGCCGGGCTGTCGCACTGCTCGAGGCCCGCATCACCCCCACGCGGTCGGCGATCGAGAGCGCCTCCTCCTGGTCGTGGGTCACGAACAGCGTCGTGATGCCCACGCGCAGCTGCAGCCGGCGGATCTCGTCGCGCAGCTGCGTGCGCACGAGGGCGTCCAGCGCCGACAGGGGTTCGTCGAGCAGCAGCACGCGCGGCTCGATCGCCAGCGCGCGGGCCAGCGCCACGCGCTGCTGCTGGCCGCCTGACAACTGGTGCGGGTAGCGCTTCTCCTGCGGCGACAGCCCCACGAGCTCCAGCAGCTCCCGCGCCCGCTTCTGCCGCGCGGCCGTGGCGACGCCGCGCAACCGCAGGCCGAACGCCACGTTGTCGCGCACCGTGAGGTTCGGGAACAGGCTGTAGGCCTGGAACACCATGCCCATCTCGCGCTTGCTGGCCGGCACGCCGACCACGTCGGTGCCGTCCACCAGCACCTCGCCGGCGTCCACTGCCTCCAGACCTGCGAGCACGCGCAGCGCCGTCGTCTTGCCACAGCCCGAGGGGCCGAGCAGCGCGACGAGCTCGCCCGGCGAGATCGTCAGGTCCAGCCCGTCAAATGCCCGGACCTCGCCGAACTCGCGGCGCAGGCCGCGGAGCTCGACCGACGCACCGGTCTTCGCCTGCGGAGTCTCCAGCACAGTTTTCACGCCACACCTCGCGAAGCCTTGCGGCGACCGGCCACATGGGACAGGACGAACAGGAGCAGGAACGCGACCAGCAGCGACAGCAGGGAAACGGCGACGGACACGCCCGCCTCCGACTGCCCGATGCTGACCGTCCACACGGGAAAGGGGTCCATCAGCAGGATGCTCGCGAGCGTGTATTCACCCAGCACCAGCGCCAGGTTGAGGAATGCGGCGCCGAACACGGCCGAGCGGATGTTGGGCACGATCACCCGCAGCAGCACGGTCGGCCACGACGCGCCGAGGCTACGCGCGGCCTCCACCAACGTCGGCAGCGAGATCGCCGCCAGTCCCGCGTCGAGCGTGCGGTAGGTGAAGGGCAGCGCGAGGACCACGTATTCCAGCACGAGGATCACGGGCGTCCCGTTGATCACCTCCGGCGCGTCGCGGACACCACGAGCACGCCGTTGACCAGCACGATCGGCGGGATCACCAGCGGGAGCAGGCTCAAGCCCTCGATGAGGCAGCGCAGCTTCGGCTTGCGCAGGTGGGCCCAGCTCACCGTGGGCACCATCAGCAGCAGCGTGAGCACCACCGTGCCGGCCGCGAGCCACAGCGACGTGCCGAGCGTGGGCAGCAGGTCCGGCTCGTCGAGGAGCTTGCCCCACGAGGCGAAGCTGTGCGTGTTGTTCACGTCGCGGAGGCTGAACTCCACCGACGCGCCCACCGGCACGAGGAAGTACCGGCCGAACAGCGTGAGCACCGTCCAGCGCAGGGCCTTGTTCTTCACGACAGCCACCTCGAAGCGCGCTTCTGCAGGTACGCGTAGATCGCCATCACCAGCGCGACCACCACGACCATGCCGAGCCCCAGCGCCTTGCCGTGGTTCTGCTGGTCGGCCAGGACGTTGCCGCTCACCAGCGAGCCGATCTGGATCGGCACGAGCGGCACCACGCCGGTGGTCAGCGCATAGGCCGTGGCGTAAGCGGAAAACGCGTCGGCGAACAACAGCAGCGTCGAGGCGAGGAATGGCGGCAAGAGCACCGGCACGGCGATCAGCCGGAAGTACTGCGCCCGCGTGGCCCCGAGGTTCGCCGCGGCTTCGCGCCACTGCTCGCGCATGCCCTCCAGCGCCGGGGTGAAGACGATCACCATCAGCGGGATCTGGAAGTACACGTAGACGATCGCGAGGCCCGTGAACGTGAAGAGGTTGAAGCCGCCGGCGTAGAGGTCGAAGCCGAGGCCGGCCAGCGCCTTCGTGACGATACCGGTGCTGCCGAGCGTCGCGATGAACGCGAACGCCAGCGGCACGCCGCCGAAGTTCGCGAGCACCCCGGCGGCGCTCGAGACGACCTTGCGCAGCAGGCCGTCGGGCTTCGAGCCCAGCACCGCGTTGGCCAGGATCGCGCCGAGGATCGCCCCGGCCGCGGCCGTGAGCGCCGAGAGCTCGATGCTGGTGGCGAACGAGCGCCCGAACTGGTCGGCGAACGCCGCGGTGAGGTTCTCCGTGGTGAAGGCGCCGTCGTTGTCCTGGAACGCGCCGATGGCGACCATCACCACCGGCGCGCCGAGGAACACGCCGGTGTAGAGCAGGAACGGCAGCAGGCCGAGGTGGCCCGCCACCGACGAGAGCACGCGCCGCGCGGACCCGGGGCGCACGGGCGCGGCGGCGGGAGCGGCCGGGGCCAGTCCCGCCGCCGCGGTGACGGTTTCGGCGGTCACGTCAGCCGAGCGCCTTGGCCCACTCGTCGGCCAGGACCTTCTTGGCGTCGTTGACCTGCGCGTCGGTGGGGAACTTGACGTCGCCCTCCACCTTCGGCAGGGCGGCGAGCGCGGCCTTGTCGGCGGTGCCGGCCGCTTCCATCTTCGGCAGGCGCGCCGGGCGCGAAAGGCCCTTCAGGAACGGGTTCTGGCCCTCGTCGGAGTAGAGAAACTCCTCCCACAGCCGTGCGGCGGCCGGGTGCGGGGCGGTCTTGCTGATGCCCTGGGCGTAGAAGTTCGAGTAGACGCCGTCGCTCGGGACGGTGACCTTCCAGTCGACCTTGCCTTGAGCTTCGCGGCGTAACCGGCCTGCAGGTAGTCCCAGTCGAGCGTGATCGGGGTCTGGCCGCTCTCGATGGTCGCCGCGCTCGACTGCACCGGGATGAAGTTGCCGGACTTCTTCAGGTCGGCGAAGAACTGCACGCCTGGCTTGATGTCGGCGAACGAACCGCCGTTGGCCAGGGCCGCGGCGTAGACGCCGGCGAACGCCGCGCCCGCCTTCGTCGGGTCGCCGTTCAGCGCGACCTTGCCCTTGTACTCGGG
Source organism: Amycolatopsis sp. NPDC023774 (assembly GCF_040639695.1). Taxonomy (NCBI): domain Bacteria; kingdom Bacillati; phylum Actinomycetota; class Actinomycetes; order Pseudonocardiales; family Pseudonocardiaceae; genus Amycolatopsis; species Amycolatopsis sp. NPDC023774. The sequence continues at coordinate 6,158 of NZ_JBFAAJ010000012.1, read as the reverse complement.
CTTCTTGAGGTCGGCCAGCGTCGTCGGCGGGTCGGTTACCTTCGACGCGTCGTAGCCGATGGAGATGAAGCCGCCGTAGTCGAAGAACCAGGAGCCGTCGTCGGCCTTCTGGCCCGCCGGGATGTCGTCGAAGGTGGTGACCTGGTAGTGCGCCAGCAGGCCGTCGGCCGCGGCCGAGAGGGCGAACGCGCTGCCGAGGTCGACCACGTCCGGCGCGCGGTCCTGGCCCTTGAGCTGCTTGACGGCGTTGATTCGTCCTGGCTCGCGCCCTCGGGGTTGGCCTCGTTGACCTTCAGGCCGTACTTCTTCTTGAAGGCGTCGAGGATCTCGCCGTAGTTGGCCCAGCCGTGCGGCAGGGCGATCACGTTGAGCTCACCCTCCTTCTTGGCCGCCTCGACGAGCTTGTCCATGCCACCGAGGTCGGCGGCGGACGTGGCGGTGGCAGCACCCGAGCTCTGCTCCGAGCCCGACGCGCCACCCCCGCAGGCGGTGAGCAGGAGCGTGCCGGCGGCCGCGAGGGCGGTCAGGGCAGCGAAACGTGTTTTCCCTAGTCCAGTCCTTTGATACCCGGGGTGTGGGAATGCCGAGCGAACAGTCCACGAAGGACACAGCCGGGCCGTGAACCGGACGTGAATGGCCAGTGCCCTGCTCACGCACGATCATCACCGGGAGTCACATCGCGACGGGCCCATCGCGGTTGGTTATCTTTGAGAACGGTGTGGTCACGACAAGAGTCGCCCAGTTTCCGGAAGTTCCGGGAACTGGGCGACTCTTGTCGGTCTCTTGCTCGTTCTCGAGGTCGTTCTCATGTGGACTGGGAACCGGTGCGCGCCGAGGCCGCCACCACGGCGCGCACCGGTTGTCTGGAGCGGTGGGCTACGGGTAGCTCACCAGGTTCACCGGCCGCGTCCCGTCGGGCGTGGTCGCGCCCGTCGTGTTGATGACGTGGGTGATCGTGCCCGCGTGGTTCAGCGACACGGTGACCATGTCGTGGAACCGCACGCCCGGGGTGTTCGGCGCCTCGTACGCGTGGGCGCTGGCCACCGACGGATTGGTGTTGAAGAAGCAGTAGCTGCCCAGACCCCAGGCTTCGTGGCTCGTCACGTTCGGGCCCACCTTGTAGGCCGAGTAACCCTGTGTGGAGCCGTTCATCCAGGCGGCCTGGTTGGGCACGTCGTAAGGCATCTCGTTCTGGAAGAAGTACGTGCGCCCGCCGTTGCCGTTCCAGACGACCTGCGTCTTCTGGTAGTGCTCCACGAACAGGCCGTACATCGTGACGTTGTTGCCGTTGACGGTCAGCCCGTTGTCGGCGGTGTTGGTGTTCCAGCCGACGAAACTGTTGTTCGCCGCGTGGTCGGCGCGCCAGATCCACATGTGGTCGCCGATCACGTTGTTGCTGTTCACCACCAGGCTGTTGGTCGCCTTGCCGACGGCCGGGCCGCCGATGCGGAAGAACACGTCGTGCAGCGACGTCGGGTCGGCCGAGTGATCGGCGGTCGAGCCGGGCGCGCCGACCTGCATGAGCGTGTTCGAGTTCGTCGTGCCGGCGTCGATGAGCAGGCCGGCGACCTTCACGCCGTTGACGTCGTCCACGTTCATCGCGGTGATGCCGTTGTCGGGCACCAGGGTCGCGATGCCGAGGCCGAGGACCACAGTGTCGGGGCGGGTCACGTGCAGGGTCTGGTTAAGGTGGTAGACACCCGGCGTGATCAGCAGGTTCTTGCCCGCCGCGAGCGCGGCGTTCAGGTCGGCCGCCGAGGCGCCCGGCTTGGCGATGTAGAACTGGTCAATCGGCAGCGAGGAGCCCGGCGCGGTGCCGTTCGCCCAGCTCGTGCCGGAGGTGTTGGTGCGCAGGGCCGGCACGAAGACCTGGTACTTGCCGGCGCCGTCGATGTAGAGGAACGGCTTCTCCCGGACCACCGGCGCCTGGCCGACCGTGGTGTAGGGCGGGCTCGGGAACGTGTTCTGCGGCGCGCCGTTCACGCCGACGAAGACCATGTTCCAGTTGGAGCCGTTCCAGCTGCCGAATTGCGAGTCGCGCGAGATCCACTGCTGCTGCGAGCCCGAGCGGACCTGGCCGTCGATCTTCGAGTCGGAGATCCAGCCGCCGCTGGCCCAGCCGCCGTCGTCGAGCTGCAGGTCGCCGCGCACGTGCATGCGGCGGTACGGAGCCGCCTGCGACACGGCCCAGCGGTCGGCGCCGCCGGTCGGGTTCACCGACAGGTTCTCGGCTCCGCGCCAGAAGTTCTGCGTCGCGTTCTGCGGCGGGAACCAGTCGGCTTCCACGTGCACGGCACCGTTGATCGTCACGGCGTCCGGGCTGAGCCCGAGGCCGAGGATCTGCGTGTAGAAGCCGACGTTCACGTCGTTGGAGTACGTGCCCGGCTTGAACATCACGGCGTAGCGCTGGCTGCCGAACTGGTTCTTCTCTTGCTGGCTGAAGATGCTGTTCAGCCTGCTCTGGATGCTGGCGCTCGACATCGACGGGTCGAAGACCACGACGTTCGGGCCGAGGTCCGGCTGGTCCGAGTCCGGAGGAGTTGTAGTGCCACCCACAGGAGTAATTGTGAACGATTGCGCACTGGTGTTATTACAGGTGTACTGCTGAAGCTGAACGCTGTCTGCGATAGAGGCGCTCGGCACGTCGAGGCACTTGCCACTGTTGCGGTTCACGAAGTGGTACGCACCACTCGACTCCTGGATCGGCTGCCACTGCTGGTTGACGCCGTTCGAGTAGGACCAGAGCTGCACCAGGCCACCGTCGGCCTTCGAGACGTCCGTGATGTCCCACGACTGCGCCGGGTTGAGCTGCGTGTTCACGCGCACGTAGCCGTCGCTGGTGGATTGGAACTGCCAGGCTTGGGAGGACGTCTGGTTGCACGCGTACTGCTGCACGACGGTCCCGTTCGCGCTCGCGGCGGCCTTCGCGTCCACGCACTTCCCGCTGTTCACGGACTGCACCGTGTACCACTGACCGGGCGCGATTTCGGCGGCTGTCTGGGCTCGGGGTTGGGCTCGTGCTTGAGATTGGGCTTGCCCTTGGGCTGCCGGCTCCGCCTGCGGCACCCCCGCATACCCACTCACCAGCGCGAACGCGGACAGCACCACCGTGCCCACTCTCCGCAATCCCATCGGAACCTCCTCCACCGCGCCGCGGCGTTCGACGAGCAGGAAACGGCAAGGCTCATGCCCAGACATGAAGACGCGGCGTAGCGGGCGGGGACCTCGGCGTCACAACCGGGTGAAAATGTAACGGCGGCCACACGGGGAGTCAATACAGGGCTAAAAATAAGTCATGAAGACGTTCTTGAGCTGGTAGTTCACGGGATGACACCCTGGTGACTCACGCTCCGGGGTCGTTCCCTGGCTCGTCGGGCCACGGTTGCTTGAGGTGTGAATCTTCCCAGCGGTGCATTTGTTGCTGCTGACCTGAGGTTTTGACGCTTGAGGCTCTTGTCGCACCCCCCTGCGAAGGCGGCCCGAGGCGGGGTGTACTCTTTGTTCACACGAGATGCGGAGTTCACCTCCGCTCCGGGGCTATGGCGCAGCTGGTAGCGCACCTCACTGGCAGTGAGGGGGTCAGGGGTTCGAGTCCCCTTAGCTCCACAGTGACGAATCACCGCCCACCGGAACAGAAGTTCCAGGTAGGGCGGTTTTTTCGTGTGACCAAACATTGAGTTTTGAACCAGCGAGCTTTGGCGATGACGTCGAAGCTGGAGCAAATCTGGAGCAGCAGGGCTGAAGCAGCGCAACGGGGTCACGTATCCGGCCGCGACTTGCGCGCCGACGGGTGAACCTTCAAAGGTGTTTCTGAAGCACAGCGTCTGCAGCGCGTACATCGCTGGCCGGCTTCGTCGCCGACCGAGCTGGCCAGCCAAAGGCTGTTTGATCAGCCGATCTCGATCAGGATGGAGCCACCCGGCATCATCTGCCGACGCAGAGGCCTACCGGCCCCAACGCGCTGTCGGGCAGCGCCTGATCCCGCGGTTGGTCGAAATGACGTTCCGCCTTGACTCGCCGTGCGTGTTAGACTGCCGTCGTCTCCTAGCGAGGATGCGGCCGTGCATGAAGGGCTGCGATGGCATGAGCGGCAGGGCTTCGACGCCCCCGCTGGCAATGCCAAAGGTATGGGGCACCCACTTTGCGCGTGATAGTGGACCTGATCGTACGAACGTGAACATGTGCGGGCCAGAACGCGGAATGGATCACGCATGCCCTCATCACTCCGTCATAAGCTGAAGGATGTTCGGCGGTCGTACACCGGCGAGGACAAGGCAAGCGCAGCAGCCGGCGTAGGCCGCGGCGAGCTGGGACTCGATCGCCGCTCACCGCAACAACGACGATTTCGCGCCTTCCTAAGGGGTGTCTCGTAACTGATCTTGTGGTTGGTGGGTTGGTGTTGCGGGTCAGTCGGTGAGGAGGATGTTGTGGAGGTGGGCGATGCCGGACACGGTGTCGTTGAGTGTGCTGGCGGCGCGGCGGTAGTCGCGCAGGATTTTCCAGCACTTCATCCGTGCCAGCGCGTGTTCGACGCGGGCACGGATCTTGCGGTGGCCGGCGTTGAGGTCTTCCTTCCAGTCCGGGAGATGGCTGCCGTCGCGGGGTTGGCGGTAGGGCATGATCACGGCCGGGTTGCCTTGGTAGCCGCCGTCGGCCATCACCGGGCGCCCCGCCAAGTGTCCGTTCGATGCTGGAGTCGCGGTAGACGGTGCAGTCGTTGCGGTTGCCGGGGTGTGCGTCGCCGGTGGCGATCACCAGCCGGGTGTCGGCGTCGATCGTGATCTGCACGTTCGCCGAGTACCGGTAGTTCTTCGACGGTGCCGCCAGCCGGTGATCCCGTGTCGGCACCAGGGTGTCGTCCACGATCGCGACCGAGTCGATCCACCGTGTGCGGACCGGGGCCAGCGCCAGCAGTGGACCGATCGTGTCGATCACGCGGTGCGCCGCGGAATGCGACACCCCGAACAGCGGCCCGATCTGGCGCATCGTCAGGTTCGTCCGCCAGTACGTCGCGACCAGCAGTACACGATCGGCCAGGTCAAGGCGCCACTGACGACCAGGCCGGCCATCGGCGATCTCGTCACCACCACGGCTGGCCACGATCCGCACCAGCTTACGAAACTGACCCGGTTCCAACCCCGTGAACGGGGCAATCCACTCCGACCGCGACGCCGAGATCACCTGCACCACACCATGATCAACCAACACCCCAACCGACCCACACCGGGTTACGAGACATCCCTTAGGCGCCCTGAAATCGACGGCCGTTTCAAGATCACCGCGATCAAACCCGCGGGCTTTTAATCCGCGGATTTGCCATGTCAACAAGCGTCACAGGGTGTCACCTAGGGCCAATTTGTGCAGGTCAGGCAGCAGTTTTCGGTGGGCCAATGGCAGGCAGTGTCGCGGCGTATCGGGTGCCCTCTTGAGCAACGGAGCCCAATCGGAGACCGACGTCGGCCGGTGGCGTCCACCAAAGCCACGCAGACCAGCGGTCTGCAGTGAACTGGCGACTTTGATGCCGCCTCATCGGTGCGTAGGCTTTGAGTGGGATCGGAGGGCCCTCCGGCTTCGTTCACCGTGCCGCTGGCTAGGTCAAACACGGTGACTCGCCCCCTGTACCAGCTACCGCCGAAGACACGGCACGGATGGGGGTTGACTTGTGCGATGGCCAGGTACCCGACGGTGCTCCGCCAATTGGTTGAGTTGAGCTTCGTCCCGGCGGGGCGACGCGGCATTCATGGCCGGGCTAGACGTGGTTTTCGGATTGCACAGGGCTTGACATTTCCGCCGCACGGAGCGTTCATATTCCATGGGCTGGACGTGATCCATCAGTGGGCGGCAAAGGATAGCGTTGAGTGCTGCCCATCACGGTTGGGTTCGATGCCTGACAAGACGGAGGGATATCCAGACCGGCTCGACACGGAGAGCGTATTGCCGTCTCTACCGAAATCGATGTGAGCTGAAACCGGCGACCCGACCGAGTTTCCGGGCGGAATTGAAGGACAAATGTATCGAACCCCTTGCGCACTGAACTCGCGAAAGGATAGTCGGGCCCTTCGAGGGACTGTAAGACGAGCGGTGTAACTCCCGATCATGGAAGTGCACCTGATGACCGAGATGATGTCCGGCGTGGAGAACGCTGAAGAGTCGCCGTC
>NZ_JBFAAJ010000011.1:167765-247095 GCF_040639695.1 Amycolatopsis sp. NPDC023774 | reverse complement strand
GCAACACCCCGCCCTCACCGGTCAGCTTCAGCCCACCGGCCTTGGCGCGGCCCACCAAATGCTCGACAAGCTCGTCGTCCAGGCCGTCCAGGCCGGCCTCGGACGGCGACTCTTCAGCGTTCTCCACGCCGGACATCATCTCGGTCATCAGGTGCACTTCCATGATCGGGAGTTACACCGCTCGTCTTACAGTCCCGCCGTCGGCCGCACCAGCCACGAGGTGGCGGGGTGTTGGGCGGCCTCGAGGATCTTGCCCGGGTGCCCTAGTGTCGTGAGTCGTTAATTAGTTGGCAGTATGCGGAGAGGGTTTCCAGGATCTGGTCGGCTGGCTTGGTCCAGACGAACGGTTTCGGGTCGGCGTTCCATTCGTTGATCCAGCACCGGACGTCGCGTTCTAGTTCGGTGACGCTGCGATGGGCTGAGCGGCGCAGCTTGCGGTTGGTCAGTTCGGCGAACCATCGTTCGACCAGGTTCAGCCAGGAACTGCTGGTCGGTGTGAAGTGCAGGTGGAACCGCGGGTGCCGGATCAGCCATTCCTTGACCTTGGGTGTCTTGTGGGTGGCGTAGTTGTCCAGCACCAGATGCAGGTCCAGGTCTTTCGGGACCGCGGCATCGATCAGCTTCAGGAACCGCAGGAACGCCTGATGGCGATGTCGACGGTAGTGCTGTGCGATCACCGAGCCGCTGGAGATGTCGAAGGCGGCGAACAGGCTGGTGGTGCCATGCCGGACGTAGTCGTGGGTCATCCGTGCCGGGGTGGTGGGCATGATCGGCAGAATCGGTGCGGTGCGATCGATCGCCTGCATCTGGGATTTCTCGTCGACCGCGAGGACCAGCGCGTTCTCGGGTGGGCTCATGTAGAGGCCGACGACATCGCGGACCTTGTCCACGAATTGCGGGTCCGTGGACAGTTTCCAGGTCTCGATCGCGTGCGGTTTGAGCCCGAATGCCCGCCAGATCCGCGAGATCGCTGACTGCGACATCCCCGTGGCCGAGGCCATCGAGCGAGTCGACCAGTGCGTGTCCCGGCCCGGCGTTTCCTCCAGCGTCTTGGTGATCACCGCGTCCACCCGCTCGTCAGTGATCAGGCGCGGCCGGCCAGGGCGAGGCTCATCCGACAAACCCTCCAGCCGGTCTTCGGCAAACCGCGACCGCCATTTCGACACCGTGTTCCGTGAGACACCCACATCCCCGGCGACCTCGCCGATCGACCCGCCCTCGGCGCAGCGCAACACAATCCGGGCTCGCAACGCCAGCGCCTGCGCGGTCTTGCGGCGACGCGCCCACCCGGTCAACACCGACCGTTCCTCATCAGAGAGCACCACGGGGTCAAGCTTCGGGCTCGGCATCACCACACCCTACAGCTGCCCACGAACTACCGACTCAGGACACTAGATGGTGGGTCAAGTGACGCCGACATCAGCGAGGTCTGGACAACGGTGTAGCGGCATTTTCCGCCGTCGCCGCGCTCGTCATACATCTACTCGGCCAACTGCACACCCGTCGGGGCCCCGAGCTTCATTTTCTGCCCGCCGATGCCGCCACGCGCGCGGGCGGCGACCAGGCAATTGCAACTGCGGCCGGCCATACGGCGTCGCAACGCTCCCAAATCCATTCACCAAAGCAAAAACCGTTCCCCGCCTGTCCCAGGAGGACCGATGGAAGACAGCAATTCCGGCTTCGATCGCAGAGATTTTCTCAAGATCAGCGGCGGAGTCGGCATGGCGCTGGCGCTCTCAGGTTTGGTCGGAGCCGGCTCTGCCGAGGCTTCGTCGGCGAGTGTCGCCGACAAGTTCATCAAGGCGCAGCACGCGTTGCTGGACAGCCCGAAAGGCAAGTACCGGCCGGGCACGCGGTGGTGGCTGGCCGAAGGGCTGCACACCGACGCGACCATCAAGGCCGACATGAAGATGCTCCACGACATGGGCATCGGCTCGGTCGAGATCGTCTGCATGCCTGAGCCCAATGTGGACAGCGACCTGAGCGACACGGTCTTTGTCAACAACACCACCGGCAAGACCCCGCAGCAGATCTACAGTTGGGGGTCTGATGAGTGGAAGAACGACACAAAGCTCATCATCCAAGAAGCCAACAAATACGGCATGGGCTTCTCCATGACCAGCGGCACACACTGGGCCAACGCGAACCTGCCCATCGAAAACCTCAAGTTCGACGACGACGGCGCAGGCAAAGCACTGGGCTACGCCATCCAGACCGCCACCGGCGGTACCGCATTCAGCGGCACGTTGATGCGCTCAGTGATGACGGTGGCCGGAACCGTGCGGCAGGATCTGATCTCCGTAGTCGCACTACAACGGGCAGATGACAACACCGGCTCGGTCACCGCTGACGGCAGCATCTCCGGCACCATGAGCTACACCGACCAGTCGGTCGTGCTGACCGGCAAGGTCACCCTCAACGGCGCGCCGGTGAATCAAAGCACCATGAAGGACCCCACCGGCAAAGCCAATTACTCCCTGAACTGGACCCCGGCGGGCACCGGGACCTGGGACATCTACGCGTTCTGGATGCAGGCGACCGGCCAGGCACCGACACCCTCGGCCACGACGAACGTCACCATCAACTACATCGACCCTGCCGGCATGGCAGCGTTCATCGACTACTACAAGAAACACATCTTCAATGACCACGAGTTGAAAAAAGCCATCATCGACAACGGCCGCGGCGAGATGTACATGGACTCGCTGGAGATCTCGACCAGCAACTCCAACGGCGGTGAATTCTGGGGCTCCACACTCATGAGCGAGTTCCAGAAACGCCGCGGCTACAGTCTCGAACCATACCTACCCCACGTCATCAGGAAGGACGGCAGGGCGGGACTGTCCTCATTCCTGACCATTGGTGCCGACCAGGTGGCAGTGAACAAGGTTCGCAACGATTTTTTCCAAACAATCACGGATATGTACACCGACAATGTTCTCAAGCCGCTTCGCGCCTACCTGAACGACGACATGAACATGAAGCTGCGCGCCGAGATCTCTTACAACGTGGGCTACGAGATCACCACGCCGGCCCAAGCGGTGGACTACGTGGAGACCGAATCGCTTGATTTCGGAAACCAGTTGGATTCACAGAGGACGCTGGCAGGTGCGGCCCACGCTCATGGGTTACGCTACTCCAGTGAGACCGGCGCAATCAGCGGCGAAAACTACGCCTGGCCGCAGGATCGATTCATGCAGATCATCAACACCCAGTTCGCTTCCGGCGTCAGCCACACGGTGTTCCACGGCTATTCGAGCATTTCAGGTGCCGACTCCCACGACCCGTCGAACCCGTGGGACGGCACCTACTGGCCGGGCCACGAAGGCATGTACGCCCGGTACTCGGAGCGGTGGGGTCCGCGCCAGCCGGAGTCCACGCAGTACACCGACTACATGCCGATGATCGCGCGCACCCAAGCCGTGCTGCAGCAGGGCAAGCCACAAATGGATCTGGCGATGTTGCGCACCGACTACGCCTTCAACAGCGACCACCCCCACCCCGACTTCATGCGGCACCGGAGGGCCAACTACTTCAAGGACCTCGAACTCCAGGACAACGGGTACACCTACGAATACTTCGCACCCGAGATTCTTGAGAACAAGAGCATAAAATACACCAAGACCGATGGCCTGATTCCCGAAAACGTCGGGTACCAGGCGGTCATCATCTACCAGGATTCCATCCGGCTGAAAAGCGCTGAAGCGATCTACCAGTTGGCTCGACAGGGTCTTCCGGTTGTCATCGTCAACGGTCTGGTCGAGACGCTGAGCGCGACCAGGAACTACCTGAACGCCAAGGCGGCAGTGCACACCCTCGGCAACGACGGTACCGACGCCGAGCTGGCGAAGGTGATGGCACGGCTGAAGAAGCTCCCGAACGTCAAAGAAGTCAACGCGAACGTTCCCCAGAGCGCAACCTCCCCCGACCCGAGCGCCGAGGACTACGAAGAAAAGTACTACTACGGCAAGACCGGGGTCTACGACGCCCTGAAGCGGCTAGGAGTGCGACCCCGCGCCGAATACGCCACACCGAACCAAACCGTTCTCACGGCCATGCGCAGGACCAAGGACACCGTGTACGTGTGGGCCTACAACTTCATGGAAAAGCGCGGCGACTACTTCAACAATCCCATCGACGCCGAGACCGTGACGACGACCATCAGCGTCGGCGCGGTCGGCAAGCCGTACCGCATCGACACCTGGTCAAGCGACATCGAGGCACTTGCCCTGTACAAGACCTCCGGCGGACGCACCTCGTTCGACGTGACTCTCGCACCAGGACAGACCACAGTGATCGCCATCGACCTGGAAACCAAGACTCCCGCACCCCTGCGAAGCACCAATGCACCACAGGGCGTAGTGACCGCCGACGGCGTAGCCATCCTCGCCACGGATTCCGGCCGATACACCGCGAAACTGGCCGACGGCACCACCGTGACCAAGAACATCTCCGTACCGGCCAACATCAACCTGACCAACGCGCAATGGAACCTGGTAGTCACCAGCTGGACACCCGGAGACAAGAAGACCCTGACCGAAGCGCGCAAGGGCTACACCACCAAAGAGGTCTACTACACCACAAAGAAGACCGAGATCAACGTGGGCACGACCCGGCTCATCCCCTGGAAGGACATGACGTTCACAGTCCAGGAACCGGCCTCGGTATCGGGTGTCGGTACCTACAGCACCACATTCAGCCTGCCCGGTTCGTGGAATTCCTCAAACGGTGCATACCTGAACATCGGCTCCACCGATGGTGCCCTGGCCCAAATCTGGATCAACGGAAAGAAGGTCCCCGCCTACGACTTCATCGCCGGACGCATCGACGTGAGCTCCGCCCTCAAAGCCGGCACCAACACGATCAAGATCGAGGTATCGAGTTCGCTGCGCAACCAGATGAGGGCCCTGGGCTATCCCAACCTGCCCGCCGCCAACAGCGTCGCCGGTGCAGTCGCATCGTACGGCCTGCAAGGCAATGTCTCACTCGAGACCTTCACCGTCGCAGTAGTCGAACACCCAGGTCATCCCCACCAAGCCGGGCAGTGATCCGCACGCCGCGCTGATCACCACATCCGCGGGGATGGTCGCGGCGCTCATGCGCGCCGGGACCATCCCCGCCCCGGCGACGTCGCGCTCGGCAAAGGGGCTGAGCTGCGGAGAACTCGAACCAGGCTCGAGACGCGTCACCGGCCACGGCATCACCCGCATCCGACAGCTGATGACCGACAACGCCTAGGCTTACCGTTGATCCTCGAAACGAGGTCTGCGCCGAGCAACGTCCGGCAGAAGTTCAGCAAGCCCCACTGCCCCGGCAGAACGGTACAGTCGAACGTCTCAACCGCACGCTGCACACCGAATGGGCCCCACCTCCAGGCCTTCGCCAGCAACGCCGACGGCACCGCGGGCCCATTGCACCCTAAGCTCAAGCACTACAGCACTGAACGCCGCTACAGCGCACTCGGTGGACCCACAACCCCCAACAGGATCGAATCACGCCACGCGCCATCGTGAACACGTGGTCGCGGACGCCTTCGCGGACAAACCCAAGACGTTCCACTACCGCCGGTGAAGCGACATTGTCGGGTCCGATCGCCGCCGTGACGTGGTGCAGATCCAGCGGCCCGGCGAAGTCAGGCGCGCTGCGCACCGCGTCCGGGGCGTAGCCCTCCCCCGGCGCTCGGCGAGGACCGCGTAGCCAAGTTTCGCTGCGCGCACGCCGGTCAGGCCAAGCCGGCAAAGCCCGATGAGGTGGTCGTCGTCGGGTTGGGTCAGGCCGAAGTAGTACTCGTTCCTCGGCTGGATCTTGGCGCGCTGACCGCGCCGTCGATCAGTGCCTGTGCAGCTTCGCGGTTTCGGCTGGCGAATGAGGGAATCATCGGTGACGCCGAGTTGGTCAACAGGACTCAGCGCGCGCTCGGACCCGTGTGAACGCCTGCGAAACGCCACACAGCGCTCGCCCTCGATCTGATCAGAGCCGCCGCGACCTCAGCCACGGGGCCGGGGCGCCGTCCCGGCTCCCTCCCAGACTTCATCGAAGATGCCATCGATTGTTCCGAGCAGCACGCCTCCGCGAAGAAGATGACATGCGCAACACCGACGTGCGGGCGAGGGCAAGGGGATCACCGGCACGTCGCGCGGTCTCCCCTGCAGGCTGCGGATCGCCCGGGTCAGCAGCGACAGCTCAGCTGTGCAACTCCAGGGCTGGGCCGGCGGGCGGGTGACCCGGGCCGAGGCCCAGTGCTCACCGCCGAAACGACCCGATCACGCCGATCACCACGCCAACCGCCGCACAGCAGGCCACCAGGCCACGCTGGACCGCACGACACGATCCAGCACAGGCGAGCCCGAGCGGTCGGAAACACGACAAGAACAGCCGACACACCCACGACACCGCAGGATCTCCTGTGACCAGCCGAAAGGACCTTGCCCGGGCGTCACCGACCAGCTACCCGAGTGTCCACCGATGGGCTACCTGGTCGGCACGGGCATGGCCCACCGGCCGTCAGGAACCCGAAGTTTTATCGGCCCTTAATCGCCCCTACTTGCGGGTAGCAAAAAAGCCCAGGCCTGTGACCTGGGCTTTGCTCCCCCGCTTGGACTCGAACCAAGAACCCTCCGGTTAACAGCCGAATGCTCTGCCAGTTGAGCTACAGGGGATCGTATTCGGTTGTGCACCGGATCTCCGGCGCGATGGAAAGAACTTTAGCGCACCACCTGCGCCACCCGAACAGGGGGGCCCTCTTCGCGGATCACGCCCAGGGGGCGCCGGATTGCTGGACAATGGAGAGTCGGAAGTCCGACTGACGAGAGGCGTGGCCACTGATGAAGAAGTTCCTGCTGGGCGTGGGTCTGGGATACGTGCTGGGGACCAAGGCCGGCCGGGGACGGTACGAGCAGATCGTGCGCACCTACCGCAAGGTGATCGACCACCCGATGGTCCAGGGCGCCGCGGGAGTGGCGCGGGCCAAGGTCGGCGAGAAGTTCGGCCGGGGGCGTTGAGCCGCACACGTACCGCCCAGGGGTCCGTGAGCGCACCTGGAAAACCTCAGGGGATCCGCGCGACGAAGAAGATGCGGCGGAACTCGAACCACGTCGTGCCGTCCGCGCGGGTCGGGTAGGCGTCGTCGAGCAACGGGGCGAGCTCGGTGCGGAAGGCGGCCCAGTCGTCGTCCGGGAGGGCGGCGCGGACGGGCCGCAGGGCGGTGCCGGTGATCCACTCCAGCACTGCGTTCTCGCCGGCCAGGCGCTGCATGTACGTGGTCTCCCAGGCGTCGACGAGGCAGCCCGCATCGGCCAGCAGGGAGGCGTACTCCAGGGGCGACGAGACCGCCTCGTCCTCGCGCAGGACCAGGGTGGCCAGGCGCGAGGACCACGCCGGGGAGGCCGCCAGCTCGCGCGTGATGCGGTGCGACGGGGCGCCGAAGTTGCCCGGCACCTGCACGGCCAGCACCGCGCCCGAGGGCAGCTGCGAGACCCAGCGGCGCAGCAGGTCGTCGTGGCCCGGCACCCACTGGAGCACCGCGTTGGAGACGACCATGTCGGTGTCCGGGCGCGGCGCCCACTCGCGGACATCGGCGACGTGCGCGTCCAGTCCGCGAGCGCGGGCGGCGTCCACCATCTCCGGCGAGCTGTCCAGGGCCTCGAGAACGGCGCCGGGCCAGCGGCGGCCCAGCTCGAGCGTGAGGTTGCCCGGGCCGCAGCCCAGGTCGACGACGCGGCGAGGGGCGTCGGCCGAGATTCGCCCGATCAGGTCGTAGAAGGGGCGGCCCCGGAGGTCCGCGTAGTCGAGGTACTTGGCCGGATCCCACATGGCGAACCTCCCGAAAGCTAAACCGTACGCCCGTACTGAGTACGAGCGTACTGCTCACTCCCCCGGGTTGGCCAGCTTCTCGGCGACTTCTCCGGCGATCGCCTCCACCAGCGCCGGGTCGGTGCCCGGGTCGGGGCGGACCTGCAGCACCGTGCCGTCGCGGCCGGGAACCTTGCGCTGCACGAACCACGCGCCGCCGCCGGCACCGAAGTCATGGCGGTGGCGGGAGCGCACGGAGCCGTCCACACGCAGGCGCACCTGCGGCGGCACCTTGCCGGGCGCGGGCAGCCGGAACCGCACGGGCGGGCGGTCGGTGACCACCATCACGGCGCCCGCCTCCCCCGTCTCCTCGGACTCCGTGAGCTCGAAGACGCCGTCACCCCACGCGGCCTTGGCCACGAGGTGCCAGAAGACGCGGCGGGGACCGTCGTCGGTGGGGATCCACAGGCCCAGGCTCGTCACCACGAGCTCGCCGCCGCCTTCGACGCCCGCGACCGCGATCACGTTCTCGCCCGCAGCGAGCTCGCCCGGGAAGTCCGCGGGGAGTCCCCGGCCCATCAGACGGTTCAGCCAGCCCATGTCAGTCCCATCCGGACGCGGCCTGCTCGCGAAGCGACTTGCGGTACTGCTCCAGCGCTACGAGGTCGCCGAACAGCGCGCGGTAGTCGTCGGGCGCCTCGACCGGCGAAAGGCGTTGCAGCTTCGACTTGATCTCGCCGATCTGGCGGCCGACGAGGCTTTCCTGCACCCCCGCGAGCACGCCGGAAATGTAGCGCGAGTCCACTTCTCCCAAGGCGCGCAACGGTTCCACGGCGAGCTCGCTCAGCACGCGCCGCACCGTCCCTTCCGGACAGTGCTGCGTCGCGGCGTCGAGCAGGGCCGAGCCGGTGAGCCCCGATGCGGCGCCGCCGGCCTTCAGCAACGCCAGGTGCACCGCGACGTACACGGGGTGCGTGAACGCCTCTTCGGGCAGCGAGTCGTACTCCGGCCCGGCGATCGCGGGCTGCTGCAGCGCGGCCTTGAGCGCCTCGCGCTGGCCGATGAACCGCGGGTCGCCGGGGGCGGGCCGCGGCAGGTCCTGCTTTTCCGGCTGCTGCGCAGGGGCCTGCCGGGACACGGGCTGACGCAGCTGGGGCGTCTGCCCGCCGCGCTTGGCCGTGGCCCCGGCGGCGCCGCGCACGCGGTTCACGACCTGCGCCACGTCCTGCCAGCCGACCCACCAGGCGAGCTTGGACGCGTAGCCGTCGCGGCTCGCGCGGTCCTTGATCGCCGCGACCATCGGCACGGTCTTCTGCAGCGCCGAGACCTGGCCGTCGACCGAGTCGAGGTCGAACTGCTTGAGCGTGCTCTTGATCACGAACTCGAACAGCGGCGTCCGGCGCGCTACGAGGTCCTTCACGGCCGCGTCGCCCTTCGCGATGCGCAGCTCGCACGGATCCATGCCGTCGGGCGCCACCGCGATGTAGGTCTGGCCGGCGAAGGTCTGGTCGCCCTCGAACGCCTTGAGAGCGGCCTTCTGGCCCGCCGCGTCACCGTCGAAGGTGAAAATGATCTCGCCGCGGAACGCGTCGTCGTCCATCATCAGCCGGCGCAGCACCTTCATGTGGTCCTCGCCGAACGCCGTGCCCGACGACGCGACGGCCGTCGGCACGCCGGCCGCGTGCATCGCCATCACGTCGGTGTAGCCCTCGACCACCACGACCTGGTGGCGCTTCGCGATCTCGCGCTTGGCCTGGTCGAGGCCGAACATGACCTGCGACTTCTTGTAGATCTGCGTCTCGGAGGTGTTGAGGTACTTCGCCTCGATGCGGTCGTCGTCGAACAGGCGCCGCGCGCCGAAGCCCACCACGTCGTTGCCGACGTCGCGGATCGGCCACACCAGCCGCCGGTGGAAGCGGTCCATCGGGCCGCGCTGGCCCTCTTTGGACAGCCCCGCCGCGAGCAGCTCCTTGACCTCGAACCCGCGGTTGAGCAGGTGCTTCGTGAGCTTGTCCCAGCCGCCCGGGGCGAAGCCGCAGCCGAATTGCTTGGCCGCGGCGGCGTCGAAGCCGCGCTCGGCGAGGAAGTCACGCGCCGCGCGCGCCTCGTCGGTCACCAGCTGCTCGATGTAGAACTCGCTCGCCGCGCGGTGCGCCTCGATGAGGCGCGCACGCGTGCCGCGGTCGCGCTGCACGCTCCCGCCGCCGCCCTCGTAGTTCAGCCGGAGGCCGACGCGGTCCGCCAGCCGCTCGACCGCCTCGACGAACGACACGAGGTCGATCTTCTGGATGAACTTGATGACGTCGCCGCCCTCGCCACAGCCGAAGCAGTGGAACGTGCCGTGCGTGGGGCGCACGTTGAACGACGGGGTCTTCTCGTTGTGGAACGGGCACAGCCCCTTCAGGCTGCCGCCCCCGGCGCGCCGAAGCGCGACGTACTCCCCCACGACCTCGTCGATCCGGTTGCGCTCACGCACCTCCGCGATGTCGCTCTCCCGAATCCGTCCTGCCACGGTATCCACAATAGTTCTCCCTCCCCGGTGGCTTTGCGGCACACTCGGCCTCATGCGCACGCCGACGGCACTCGACGACCTCGCCCGTCAGTTCGCCGCCCACCGCGGCCACCTGATCGGGGTGGCCTACCGGCTCACGAGCACCCGCTCGGACGCGGAGGACGCCGTGCAGGAAGCGTGGCTGCGCCTGGCCGCGCTCGACGACGCCGGGCGCGCCGGCATCCGCGACCTGCGGGCCTGGCTGACCACCGTCGTCGGCCGCATCTGCCTCGACCGCCTGCGTTCGGCGCCCGCGCGGCGCGAGCAGTACGTGGGCCAGTGGCTGCCCGAGCCGATCGTGACGCCCTTCGGCGCGCGGGTGAGCGAGGACCCGCTCGAAGCCGCCGTGCGCGACGACGGCATCCGCATGGCCGCGCTGGTGGTGCTCGACAAGCTCACTCCCGAGCAGCGCGTGGCGTTCGTGCTGCACGACGCGTTCTCGGTGCCCTTCGCGGAGATCGCCGGGATCCTCGGCTGCTCGCCCGACGCCGCCCGCCAGCACGGCTCCCGGGCGCGGCGCGCGCTCGAGAGCGCCGACCCGCCGCCGCGGGCCGAGCTGACGGAGCAGCAGCAGGTGCTGGAGAAGTTCGTGACCGCGCTGCTGGCCGGCGACATCCGGGCGATGGCCGAGGTGCTGCACCCGGACGTCGTGCTCATCGGCGACTCCGACGGCAAGGGCCGCACCACACGCCAGATCATGGTCGGCGCCGACAAGCTCACGCGCTTCTTCCTGGGCCTGATCCAGAAGTATGAGCCCGGCGTGATCAGCCGTGGCGCGCCGATCCTGGTCAACGGCGACCTCGGCCTGTGGCTCCCCCCGATGCCCGGGCACGACGGGTTCCTCTCCGTCGACGAGCACGTGCAGTCCATGAGCCTGCGCGACGGCCGCATCGTGGCCATCTACGACATCGTGAACCCCGACAAGCTCACGCACATCACGCGGCCCGAGGCGGGCTCGAGCGCCTGAGCACCGAAGCGCGGATCGGCGTCAGGCGTCTCGCGTTCGGTCCAGCCGCTCGGGAAGGCGCCGGAAACCGGCCGACTCGTAGGTCGCGACCGCGGCGTCGAGGGAGCTCCGGGTGCAGACCAGCGCGCTCGACGCACCCATCTTCTCGAGCTCGGCCGCCGCGGCGACGCAGATCGTTCGGCCGTACCCACGCCCGCGATGATCGGCGTGGACGCCCATCGGTTCGAGCAAGCCCGGCTTCCCCGGACCGGCGGACCACACCGTCACCCCCGCCACGGGAACGCCTCTCTCGTCGCGAGCGAGCAGGCACCGTGCGTCGGTACCGGGCAACCCCGCCGTCATCGCGCGCCACAGCTCGTCGGTGAACCGCGGGTGGCCCCACGCCGACCGGTGGACAGCGGTGAACTCGGACTCCTGCCCGGGCGCGACGACCTCGGTCCGCAAACCCGGTTGTTCCACCGGCCGGGTGAGGTCGCGGCGCAGCGGCGTCCACTGCTCGCCGAGGCTCCAGCCGACCTCGGACAGCAGCTCTTGCACCCGGGTGCCGTCCGGCGCCTCGACGGAGGCCGTTGCGTCCGGCAGCACGCCACGTCGTGGTTCGGACACGTCCGCGACGAGCCGGTGAGCCAGCTCCTCCTCACGCCAAGCCCAGGGCGCCACCGTCATCCGCACCACGTCGGGACCGTCCAGGAACCCGATGGCGAGAAACTGTCCGTCCCGGCTCCAGGTCCGGACCGCCGCCGCCGTCGCGTCCGCGCCGAACCGCCAGTACCAGCCCAGGTCGCCCGGGTGCAGCTGGATCGGCGCGGCGTCGTGCTGCCAGTCGCGGAGAGCGCGGACGACGTCGCCGAGCCGGCCGGCGTCCGGTGTGCTCAGTTCGATGGCCACGGTGGTGATGAAACACCTTCAGGCCGGAACGGGCACCCGAATTGCCGGGGCACCCGGCGGTCCGGACCGCCTGCCGCTCAGGGCAGCGGCACCCGGCACGCGTCGCCCGACGTGAAGCCCTGGTCGACGATGCCGAGCGCGCTGTTCATGCGCGCGCGGGAGTTCTCGAGCGCGATCTGGTAGGTCAGCTCCAGCACGCCGGCGCGGCCGAATTCGGCTTCGAGCTCGGCGACCTGCTCGTCGGTCACGCTCACCTGCGCACCCGACATCGCGTCGGCGTAGGCCACCGCCAGCCGCTCGGCGCGCGAGAACGCGGACGAGGTCGCGTAGTCGTCGATGCGGCGCAGCCGCTCGATGTCGAGGCCTTCGTGGCGCTGCAGCATCGTGCCGAAGTCCACGCACCACGAGCACCCGATCCGCGTGGCGACGCGGTACACCGCCAGCTCACGCACGTTGGCGGGCAGCCGCTTCGACGCCTTCTCGGCCATCAGCTCGTGGACCACGGTCGCGCGCAGCAGCCCGGGGTTGTGGGCCACCACGGCCATCGGCTCGGGCACGGCGCCGAAGCGCTTCCCGGCGAACCGGTAGAACAGCTTCAGCAGCGGGCCGGCCTCGGTGGTGCGCTTCGCCGGGATGCGGGACATGGTCGTCTCCTCTTCGTCGGTGCTGACGGAGGAACGAGACAGCGAGCGCGGGTGTGACAGCGGACCGTGGCTCGAAGTCGTCGACGGCGGGATCAACCTGGCGCCAGCCTCGGTCGATCGGTTCGGCTGCAGTGGCCGGGCGTACGCGGCCGGTGAAGCGAGGCTCCATCGCCCGCAGCTGGATCGAGTCGTCTTCCCAAAAACACACGGCGCAGATCGCGTGGGAGCCCGGTGGTTCCTCGAACACCAGATGCCCACAGCACGGGCAGGGGTACTGAACCGTCCGCTAACGGCGGGCCGTGACCGCGCGCACGTCCCAGATCCACACCCCGTCCACGAACTGCGCGGGTTTGCGCAGCAGCAGCTCGACGGTGGCGCGGTACGCGTCGTCGTGCTCGCGCGGGATGAGGACGAGCACGCTGGCGTTCCAGTAGCGCAGGTCCTTGATCGTCTGGTCGCGGTCGGCGTCGGTGATGGGCTGGACCTGGCCGGAGTCGCGGACGCGGTCGAGGAGGGTGGACGTGGGGACCTGGTAGGAGCCGTAGCGGCCGCGTTTGTCGTCCGGGCCGCTCGGGCCCACGAAGTAGCCCTCGGGCATCGCGTAGCCGAGTCCCGCGTCCATCTGCCAGTGCAGCGGCTCCGACTCACCCGAGCCGGGCAGCGGGACGGGCACCACGGTGCCACCGGGGGCGACGTACGTGCGCCAGGTGCCGTCGGCAAAGAAGGCCGGCGTCGGCGGGCGGTCCTTGACCAGCAGCTGTGTCGGCGCGATCGGAAGGAGCACGGCGACCACCGCGCCCATCCAGAGCAGGCGCAGGGGCAGCCGGTGCCCGCCGTCTTCCGGGTCCGGCAGGGTCTCGGCCGTGGCGAACACGCGCTCGGTGGCGATCGCCAGCAGCGCGCCGATCGCGGGCACGCACGCCATCGCCAGGCGCGACTCCAGCAGCGAATCGAACAGCGGCAGGTCCGCCAGCAGCTTCCACGGCCCGGCCACGCCGGTGTCCACGTGCACCGCCATGAGCTCGACGCCCATCGACAGCCAGGCCATGAGGAACATCGCGATCGCGAGCGAGCGCGCGACGGCCTCGCGCCACAGCCAGATCGTGACCACGACCATCAGCGCAATGAGCGGCCAGCCGAAGAACGCGTTCTCCTCGGTGCGGTTGATCGACACGTCGGCGGCGGCGTCCGGCTGGCCGGCGATCGACTGCGCGGCGAACCGCGTGAACGCGGCGAGGTCGTTGCCGACCGGGCCGTGTTCCAGCCCGGAGTAGCTCTGCGGGCCGAAGAACTGCCACCACAGCGGGAAAGCCACCAGCACGCCGGTGATCACCACGGCCGGCGCGCCCCCGAGCAGCAGCGGCCGCACCATCGCCTTGATCTCCCGCGGGCGCGACGCGAGGTAGGCGACGGCGAAGATCACGAAGCCCAGCGCGAAGATCAGCAGCGGCTCTTCGCCGAGGAAGATCTGGTACGCCGTGAGCACGCCGAGCCAGATCCCGTTGCGCACGAGCTTGCGGCCCTGCGCCAGGTGGATCACCTTGAGCGCCAGGAACGGCAGCACGAACCACGCGACGAAGTTCGGGTGCGCGTTGCCGTGCGAGATCATCGACGGCGCGAACCCGGCCACCGCGCCGCCGATCGCGGCCGCCGCGCGGTGTCGGACGAGGTGGCGCGAGAACACCCAGTACCAGGCGGCCGCGGTGCCGGCGAGGCTGCCGGTGAGCGCGATGGCCCACGTGACCGTGGGGCCGAAGGCGAGCGTGATCGGCGCGAGCGGGATCCCGACGCCGAGCATGGCCGTGTTGGCCATCATGTTCACGCCGAGCGGGTAGTTCTGCAGGTCCGAGTTGAGCGGGTTCTGCAGGTGCAGCACGGATTTCGCGGTGACGTCGAAGAACCACTCCCACAGGTTCTGGTCCGACGCGCTGTTCCACAGGTAGCCCGTGCCCAGGTCGCCCCAGAGACCGCCGTACAGGATGAAGGCGAACGCGAGGAAGGCCGCCATGATGCCGGCGTCGGCCCACGAGGGGCGCAGCCTCGGCGTGGCGGCGGGCGCGGACGGCCCGGGGACGGCGGGGATCAGCTCGGTCCTCGCTTCCGGTTGGAAAAGACTCACTACGGGCGCACCACCCGCGCGAAGAAGTACACCGCGCCGGTGCCGGCGTGCCGGACGAGCAGGAGGAACGGCCGGTCCACCGCGACTTCGAGCGGCTCGGCCGTGGACAGGGACATCGTGCGCATCTGGATCGCCGTGGCGGCCGCGCCTTCGAGTCCCTGCTCGTCGAGGCGCAGCACGGCCTGGTGCACCACGCTGTCGACCCACAGCGGGCGCGTGGCGGTGAGTCCGGTGAGGTCCGCGTCCTGGGTGAACATCTCGCGCACGCCCAGCGCGTGCAGGGCGCCGTCGAGGTCGGTGCGGACGTCGAGCTTGATCTTGGGCAGCGAGAGGCGCACCTTGCGGCGTTTCGGGCCGTCGAGAAGCCGCTTGAGGTTCTGGGTGCCGAGCCCGGCTTCGGCGGGTGCGAGGTCGCCGTCCGGGAGCAGGACGACGGCTTCGACGCCGCCTTGCGCGGGGAGGCTCACGACCTGCCAGCCATCGGCCCGGTGGTACCCGACGGTCTCTTCGAGGTGCATGGTCGGCACCCGGCGGGTGGCTCCGGGGCTGTGGAAGTCCGCGGGCGCCGTGGCGCCGTCGGGGAACGGGTGGCGCCAGGCGGTCTTGAGGTAGAGCGCGTTGACGAGGCTGGCGCGGGTGTCGGCGCTGATCGTGCCGGAGGGCAGCAGCTCCGGGATCAGGCCGTGGGTGATCCGGTCCACGTCGGTGTTGATCAGCCCGCGCGCGGCTTCGGGATCCGTGGTGAAGGGCGCGGTCTCGGCCTTGCCGCCGGGCCAGGTGACGAGCTCTTCGAGAAAGACGCTCTCGACCGTGATGGCGTCGGACGCCCACAGTGTGTTGGCGACGGCCAGCTCGGCCTCGTCGCCGAGCGTCGCGGCGTCGCGCAGCACCGCGGCGTGCGCGTCGAGGTCGACTTCGCTGGTGGCCAGGAGCTCGCGCAGCTCCTCGGCGGTCCGCCCGCGCGCGGCCCGGGCCGCCAGACCCAGCGCGCTGGCCGCGGAGTACGGCGAAAAACACGCGTCGCCCCCACCCGCCGCGGCGGTGCGTCGCAGGGCGAGCGTGAAGTCCAAGTGGCTGTCCACGGCCATGCGGCGACCGTACCCGACCGGGTGGTTCCGGCGGCACGGAACCGATCAGCCGAAGCCTCGCCGCCCCCGCTTCTCGCCTCCGGCCGGCCCGGGGTCGAGGCAGCGACTGGTCAGGCGTGCCGGCCCACGTGCCAGCGGTGCCATTCGTGGGCTTGCGCGTCGGTGAGCGAGGCGACCTGGTCGACCACCACCCGCAGGCGCGCGGCGTCGTCGGCGGCCGCGTGCCACGGGGGCACGAAAAGCGGGTCCAGGGACTCCGGGGCGCGGCGCAGGAGGGCGGCGACCAGCTGCGCGATGAGCTCGCGCTGGCCGTCCTGCATGGCGAGGCGGCGGCGGTCGCTCATGACGTAACGCAGGGCCAGCGCCTTGAGCAGCGCGACCTCCGCCGCGACCTGGTCCGGGACGGCGAGGCGGGCGCCGTAGCGCAGCAGGGGGCCCTCGCCGTAGACGCTGCGGGTGCCGGTGACCGCGGCGGACGCGAAGCGGCCCACGAGCTCACTCGTCAGCTGCTTCAGCGCCACCTGCCCGCGCAGCGAGCCGTCCGGGGCGGTGCGGACGAGGGCGGCCACCACGGGCAGGTCGAGCAGCTCCTTGGCCGCGCCCTCCAAAGTGGACGCCGACAGCGTGGAGAAGTGCCGTGCGGCGGCCTCCGCGACGGCCGCGCGTTCGTCCGGATCGGCCAGTACACCGAGCGCGATGCGCCCCGCCAGCACTCCGTCCTCGACGTCGTGGACGGAGTAGGCCACATCGTCGGACCAGTCCATGATCTGGGCCTCGAGGCACCGCCGCTCGCCCGGCGCCCCGGAGCGCACCCACTCGAACACCGGCACGTCGTCGGCATACACGCCGTACTTCTGCTGCCCTGGCCGGCGCCGCCACGGGTACTTCGTGGTCGCGTCGAGGCAGGCGCGCGTGAGATTCAGGCCCGCCGGCGCACCGGCGTCGTCGAGGGACTTCGGTTCGAGGCGTGTGAGGATGCGCAACGTCTGCGCGTTGCCCTCGAACCCGCCGCACGCCTGGGCGACGTCGTCGAGCGCCTGCTCACCGTTGTGCCCGAACGGTGGGTGCCCGATGTCGTGCGCGAGCCCCGCCGTGTCGACGAGGTCCGGGTCGGCGCCCAGCTCCTCGGCGATGCCGCGCCCGATCTGCGCGACCTCCAGAGAGTGCGTGAGCCGCGTGCGCGGCACGCCGCTGACTTCGGCCCCTTCGCCGGGGCCGACCACCTGCGTCTTGCCCGCCAGCCGGCGCAGCGCGGCCGAATGCAGCACGCGGGCGCGGTCGCGCGCGAAGTCGCTGCGCCCGTCGGGCCGCGCGCCGGCCAGCGCCGCGCCCTTGGGTGCCTCGGCCAGCACCCGGGCGCGGTCGTACTCGGAGTACCCGTCGCTCACCCGGTCAGCTTAAGCGCGGCCACCGACAATTCCCCGAGGAAGTTCAGCCCATGAAGGTGTCGAACAGCTCGTCGGCCGGCGATCTCGTGAGCTCGTAGAACAGCAGCGCGCCCGTCTCGCGGAAGATGTAGCGGACCTGCGTCACCCGCTCCTGCACGATCGGGCCGCTGTGCGTCGGCGCGGTCCACGCGTCGAGGCCGAGGTCCGCCGCCATCGTCCGCGCGCGGTAGGAGTGCCACGGGTCGCTCACGAGCACCGCCGTGTGCCAGTCGTGCGCCTGCACCTGGTCGGCCACGGCCCGCAGGCTCCGCAACGTGTCGCTGCCCTCGCCGACCGCCAGCGTCGCCGACGCGGGCACGCCGTGCTGCGTCAGCCACCGCGCGCCGGCCGCGGCCTCGGTGAAGTTGTCGGCCGCCTTCTTGCCCCCGGCAGTCACCACGGTCTTCGCGACGCCCGCGTCGTAGAGCTGGCGCGCCTTCTCCAGCCGCGCCGTGAAGATGTCCGACGGCTTGCCGTTGTACTGCGCAGCCCCCAGCACCACGATCACGTCGGCCGGTGTGCGGTCGTTCGCGCGCGCGACCTGCCATACGCGGAACGCCGTGCCGCCGACGACAGCGAGCACCACGAGCACCGCGCCGAACGCGATGCGGCGCAGCCAGCTCACAGCCGTGGGTGGTGTTCTCATGCCCGCCATCTTTTCAGAGCCGCACGCGATTCCGGCGCAGGCACCCCGGCGTCACAGCCAGCCGCGTTCCTCCGCCAGCCGCACGGCCTCGGCGCGCGTGCGGGCGCCCGTCTTGCCGATCGCGGCCGAAAGGTGGTTGCGCACAGTGCCTTCCGAGAGGAACAGCGCCTTCGCGATGTCCGCGACGGTGCTGCCGTCGCGCGCGGTCGAGAGCACGTCGCGCTCGCGCCCGGTGAGCGGGCTCGCCCCGGTCGCCAGCGATTCGGCCGCCAGCGCGGGATCCACCACGCGTAGTCCACTGTGGACTCGCCGGACGGCTTCCACGAGCTGCTCCGGCGGCGCGTCCTTCACCACGAACCCCGCGGCGCCCGCGGCCATCGCGCGCGCCAGGTATCCGGGCCGGCCGAAGGTGGTGCAGATGATCACCCGGCACGAGGGCAACGCGGTGTGCAGCTCCGCGGCCGCGGCGAGGCCGTCCTTGCCGGGCATCTGCACGTCGAGCAGCGCGACGTCCGGCGCCGACTCCTTCGCCGCGGCCAGCACCTCGTCCCCCGACCCGACCTGCGCGACGACCTCGATGTCGGCTTCCAGACCCAGGACGGTCGCCAGGGCTCCCCGCACCATCGCCTGGTCGTCGGCCAGCAGAACGCGGATCACGCAAGTCCTCCCGCGGGTTCGGCGCGCACGGCCTGGACAGCCGGCGGCTCCGGTTCCGGAACCTCCGCGCGGACCTCCCATCCTCCTCCGGGCCGCGGCCCGCTGCGCAGCGTCCCCCCGACGCCGCCGACGCGTTCGGTGAGCCCGCGCAGCCCGTTGCCCTGCTCCGCTTCGGCCCCGGCGCCGTCGTCCTCCACCTCGAGCCAGTCGCGCCCGAACCGCACGCTGACGCGCTTGGCCCCGGAGTGGCGCAGCACGTTGGTGACCGCTTCGCGCAGCACGTACCCGAAGGTGCTCTGCAGCTGCGGCAGCACGTTGTCCACCGCGTAGGGCAGGTCCGCCTCGATCTCCGCCGCCCGCAGGGCCGCGCGCGCCCCCGCGAGCTCCGCGGCCAGCGACACCTCGCGGTACTCCGACACGGTCAGCCGCACGTCCGACAGCGCGCTGCGGGTCAGCCCCTCGACCTCGCGGATCTCCTCGACCGCGCGCCCGACGTCACCGGAGCTCTCCAGCACCCGCCTGGCCAGACCGGCCTTCACGGTGATCGTGGTGAGGCTGTGGCCCAGCAGGTCGTGCAGGTCACGGGCCACGCGCTGACGCTCGTTGGCCACGGCGAGCGTGGCGATCTCCTGGTTGGCCCGCTCCAGGCGGCGGATGGCGCGGATGAGGTTGGCCATGAAGAACATCGCGATGGTGATCGAGGCGACGGAGATCAGGTCACCGCCGTTGCCCTCGAACCGGCCGTCGGCCAGCAGCACCAGCGTGACCGAGCCGAGTGCCACCGTGTCGAAGATCGCGGCCCAGCCCGGCGGGTAGAGGAACGCGAGCGTGGCGGTGCCGTATAGCAGGATGAACGGGCTGGAGTCGATCAGCAGCGTGGCGAGCAGGCCCAGCGTCAGCATCACCACGCCGAACACGACCTTGAACCGGCGGGGCTTGCCGAAGGCGACCGGGAAGATCACATAGCACGACGCGTAGGCGTAGACCAGCACCCCCAGCGCCACCCGCGCCCACAGCGGGCCGGTGTGCTCCACCAGGCTGCGGGTGGCCGGCACCAGGTACGGCAAGAGGAACAGCACCGCGAAGATGGGCCAGCCGATCTTGCCGGGCCCGCCGTTCTTCTCGGGCATCGGGTCGTCCCACCACGTGGCCCGATCGCGGATCGCGAACCGGGGCCGCGCGATCGCCCCGGGGTCGTCCTTCGCAGGCTGCACCGTCGTTCCCTCCCGTCCCGGTCAGACCCGGACGCTGTCCTTACGGTATCGCCTGATCACGAGCGTTCCGAGGACCACGGCCCACCCCGCCAGCGCCGCGAGCGCGGCCGGGAAGCTCACGAGCAGCTCGTTGGTCACGGCCGGGCGCACCAGCCCGATCAGCCAGTAGGTGGGCAGCAGCTGCGACACGTCCTGCATCCACGCCGGCATGCCCTCCAGCGGGATCCACAGGCCGCCGAGGAAGCCCATGCCCAGCATCACGATCATGGAGATCGGCTGCATCGACTCGGGCGTCGCGATCTGGCCGATCAGCAGGCCCAGCAGCACGAGCGGGATAGTGCCGAGCCACAGGCCCACGATCACGCGCAGCCAGCCGGCCCCGTCGAGGTGCACGCCCTCGACGAAGATCGCGACAAGCGGCACGAGCAGCAGCGTGGGCAGGCCCACGAGCATGCCGGACACGGCCTTGCCGCCGAGGTACGACGCCCCCGACAGTGGGGTCAGCCGCAGCTGCCGCTGCCAGCCGCTGGCGCGTTCGAGGGCCAGGCGCGTGCCGTTGGTGGTCGCCGCGGCGAAGAGGCCGAACGCCATCATGTTGACCATCACCACGGCCACCACAGCGGCGTGGTCCGGGGCGCTCGGCTTCGTGAAGACGTTGGCCTGCAACAGGAACATCACCACCGGGAAGGCGACGACGAAGATGAGGAACCGCATCGAGCGGAACAGCCGCCGGATCTCGACGGCGAGGTAGGACGGGTTCATCGGGCTGCTCCCGGTTCGGTGCTTGCTTCGGAGGTCAGGGAAAGGAACGCGCCTTCGAGGCCGACGGCGCCGATCTCGATGTCGTGCACGGCCGGCACGGCGGCCATCAGCGCGCGCAGCGTGGCGTCCGACTCGCTGCTGGAGATCGCGACACGCTCGCCGCGCAGCTCGAAGTCGGTCACCGCAGGCAGTGTCGCCACGAGCCGTTCGGTGTCCTCCCCGGCGCCGGGCAGCACGGCCCGGATCGTGCGCCCGCCGGCGAGCGCGCGCACCTGCGCGACGGACCCATCGGCGACCACGCGCCCGGCCCGCATGAGCACCACACGGTCGGCGAACTCCTCGGCCTCTTCCAGGTAGTGCGTCGCGAACAAGACCGTGCGGCCGCTGTCGGTGAAGGAGTACATGGACTTCCAGAACTCGCGCCGCGTGCCCACGTCCATGGCGGCCGTCGGCTCGTCGAGCACCAGCAGGTCGGGGTCCGAAACCAGCGCGACGGCGAAGCGCACGCGCTGCTTCTGCCCGCCGGAGAGCTTGTTGGCCCGCCGGTCGGCGATGTCCTCGATGCCCGCGCGCTGCAGCGCCTGCTCGAGCGGCATCGGCGTGCGGTGCAGCTTCGCGACCATGCGCACGGTCTCCCGCACGGTCAGGTCCTCGAGCAGCGCGCCGCCCTGCAGCATCGCCCCGATCATCCCGGCGCGCACCGCGTCGCCCGGCGTCTTGCCGAACACCGTGACCTCGCCCGCGTCGGGCTTGCTGAGCCCCAGGATCATGTCGACGGTGGTGGACTTGCCCGCGCCGTTGGGCCCGAGCAGCGCCACCACCTCGCCCGGCGCGATCGTCAGCTCGACGCCGTCGACGGCCCGCACCTGGCCGTAGTGCTTCTTCAACCCGCTCAACCGGACGGCGGCCCCCGCCGCGACATCCCGCGCCCCGCGCGTGGCCTGTGTGGTTACCATGCCCCGAAGACTGCCGGGATTCCGGCTTCGGTCCGCAGGCCGAGCGTCACGTCGTGACCGTGACAGGTGTCAGGGGTGGGCTGCGGCCGTGCTCATCCCCGGGTGGCGGATCTCATTTGCCGGGCTCCTTCACGAGACTCACCGGCCAATGCCGAGGTTCCTGCGATCGAGTTGCCGGCCGCAGCCACAACCTCCGCTATCGCGAAGCCGAAGCCGAGGTGATCCGCGAAAGCACGAACGGCCCTCCCCCGGGATCCGGGGAAGGGCCGTACGCGAAAAAAATCAGCAGCCGAGCAGGCGGGGCGCCAGGTAGTCCACGACCTTGTCGATCGCGATGCGCTCCTGGGTCATGCTGTCGCGTTCGCGGACCGTGACGGCCTGGTCCTCGAGCGAGTCGAAGTCCACGGTGACGCAGTACGGGGTGCCGATCTCGTCCTGGCGGCGGTAGCGGCGGCCGATGGCCTGCGCGTCGTCGAAGTCGACGTTCCAGTGCTTGCGCAGGGCCGCGGCGAGGTCGCGCGCCTTGGGCGAGAGGTCGGCGTTGCGCGAGAGCGGCAGCACGGCGGCCTTGAACGGCGCGAGCCGCGGGTCGAGGTGCAGCACGGTGCGCTTGTCGGTGCCACCCTTGGCGTTCGGCACCTCTTCCTCGTCGTAGGAGTCCACGAGGAACGCCATCATCGAGCGGCCGACACCCGCGGCCGGCTCGATCACGAACGGGCGGTAGCGCTGGCCCGAGGCCTGGTCGAAGAACGACAGGTCCACGCCCGAGTGGTTCGAGTGCGTGGTGAGGTCGAAGTCGGTGCGGTTCGCGATGCCCTCGAGCTCGCCCCACTCCTGGCCCGCGTTGAAGTCGAACCGGTACTCGATGTCGACGGTGCGCTTCGCGTAGTGCGAGAGCTTTTCCTTGGGGTGCTCGAAGTGGCGCAGGTTCTCCGGCTTGATGCCGAGGTCGGTGTACCACTTGGTGCGCTCGTCGATCCAGTACTGGTGCCAGTGCTCGTCCTCGCCCGGCTCGACGAAGAACTCCATCTCCATCTGCTCGAACTCGCGCGTGCGGAAGATGAAGTTGCCCGGCGTGATCTCGTTGCGGAAGGACTTGCCGACCTGGCCGATGCCGAACGGCGGCTTCTTGCGCGAAGCCGTCTGCACGTTGAGGAAGTTCACGAAGATGCCCTGCGCGGTCTCCGGGCGGAGGTAGTGCAGGCCTTCTTCGCTCTCGACCGGGCCGAGGTAGGTCTTGAGCATCATGTTGAAGTCGCGCGGCGCGGTGTACTTGCCGCGCGTGCCGCAGTTGGGGCACGGCACGTCGGACAGGTCGTCCTCCGACGTCTTCTTGCCGGTGCGGCCTTCGTAGTCCTCCGCGAGCTGATCGGCGCGGAAGCGCTTGTGGCAGTGGAGGCACTCGATCAGCGGGTCGGTGAACACGTTCACGTGGCCCGAGGCGACCCAGACCTGGCGCGGCAGGATCACCGACGAGTCGAGACCGACCACGTCCTCCCGGCCCTGCACCATGGTCTTCCACCACTGGCGCTTGATGTTGTCCTTCAGCTCCACGCCGAGAGGCCCGTAGTCCCACGCCGACCTGGTGCCGCCGTAGATCTCTCCCGACGGGAAGACGAAGCCACGGCGCTTGCACAGACTGACGACGGTTTCGATGGTGTTGGCGGGCACTCCACGCTCCGGACGCATGCGGGGACGGTTGGACTAGGAGGTTCAGCGTATCCGGCCGCCCCCGCGGTGCTTTCGGCGAGGTGAGCAGGGCTCAGGGCCGGCCCGTCAGCGACGCCGTCACGACCCGGTTGTCGTCGTAGCCCACCGCCGCGCCGACGTAGTCGCCGCCGCACGTGACGAGGACCAGTTCGTGGGGTCCCGCCGGGGAAAACAGCTTGGCGGACTCCGCGGCGAGCCCGGACTTGTGGATCGTGCGGACCTCGTCGACGCAGTAGCTCCACCGGCCGCCCGAAGTGTCGGTGACCGTCATGGTCTGGCCCTGCTCGACCTGCCACAGCTGGTCGAACGGACCGGTGCGGCCTTTCCAGTTCACGTGGCCCGAGAAGAGCGTGACGCCCTGGTCGGCGCCGAGACCCGAGCCCCACCACGCGGCCTCGGCGAGGCTCTGCGGAATCACCAGCGCGCCGTCGTCACCCACCGGTTCCTGCACGAGCTTCGCCGTTCCCCCACCGGGCAGCAGCACGGTGCCGGGCGTCCGCCCCGGGTCGGCTTGCTTCTGCGCCGCACCCGCTCCCGCCGCCGGTACCGGTACCGAGGCCGCTGAACTGGCGACGCCGGGTTCATCCTTTCCCGTGAAAATCAGGAGCGCGGCGACGAGCACCGCCACCACCACGGCCCCGACGGCGGCCAGTACCCACTTGGTCCTCGCGGGCCGTTCCTCTGTCCCTTGCATCGTGCTCCCTGCTGCGGTGTGTCGTGCGCAGGAAGACATGCCGCGGGACGCGGCCGGGGTTGCACCCGATCGCACTCAGTCCGGACGCGCCACCAGGTTCGCCGTGACAATGCGGTTCTCGTCATAGCCCTCGGTGCCGCCGACGTAGTCGCCACCGCACGTCACGAGCACCAGCCGGTGCGGCCCGGTCTGCGCGAACCACTGCGGTGCCTGCTCCGGGAGCTGTTCCTTGGGCACCGTCGCCGCGCCGGTCACGCGGTAGAGCCAGCGTCCGCCCGAGGAGTCGACGATGCTCACGTTGTCGCCCGTGCGCACGCGCCACAGGTCGTCGAACGGTCCCTTGGTGCCGGCCCAGTTCACGTGACCGGACAGCACGGCCGCGCCCTGCTTCGCGCCGAGGCGCGCGCCCCACCAGGCGGCGTCGCGGAGGCCACGCGGGATCGGCAGGATCCCGTCGCGAGTCACCTCGGTGCGCACGAGCCGGGCCTCGGACCCGTCGGGCAGCCGGACGCTGCCGGGGCGCTGCACACCCACGGCGGCGCCGTCCGCGGGCAGCTCGGCGGGCGCGCCGGCCTCGCCCGGCAACGAGCCGGGCGGGGGTTCGGCCGCGGCGGCGGGCACGGGCGCTGGCCCCCAGGTCAGCACGACCACGCCCGCGGCCAGTGCGAGCACGGCGACCACCGCCGACACGACCGCCAGCGCGGTGCGCAGCACGGGGACCTACTCGCCGCGTGAGCGCGCCGTGCGCCGGCGGCCCAGCCCGATCGCGAGCCCGCCGAACACCAGGCCGGCGACCAGCAGGCCGAGGCCGAGCGGCAGCCGGTAGTCGCTCGACGGAGCGGCGGCGCTGTCGACGGTCGTGCCGAGGTAACCGGCCGGGACCTCGGTGGGCACCGGCGGCTGCGTCGCCGTGGCACCGTTGCCGCTGCCGCCGGACACGGCTACGAAGTTCTTCGGGATCGAGCAGCTCACGCCGCCGAGCACCAGCGTGGTGCTCACGTCCGGCAGCGGCTCGCCCGACTCGTCGCGCACGTGGGTGGTCACGTCCACGCGCCAGCCGGCCTGGGCCGTGACGTCACCGTTGCGCCAGCCGTCCTGCCTGATCAGCTGGTCGAACGAGGACACCCGGGACACCACGACGTCCGAGAGCGACTTGGTGGCGTCGGCCCCTTGGATGGCCCTGGGCGCGCCCATGCGCAGGTTCTTCACGCTCAGCGAGGCCGAGCCCGCGGGCATCGCGACCTGCTTGAGCGTGTCGTCCTCGCCCCGCACCCAGAGCCGGGTGAGCGTGGTGGTGCCGGCAACCTTGTTCGGGGCCGAGCAGTCGGCGGCGCTGCGGGCGCTCTCGAGCACCAGCATCGTGTTGTCGACCGGGCGCGCCTTGCCGCGGTTGTTGTCGCGCAGGGCGTAGTTGGTCTCGGCGACGGCCGTCGGCACGTTCGTGGCCTGCAGAGCCGCGACGACGTTGTGGTCGCGGCTCGCGATCCCGGCCGGGAACGGGCTCGTGGCCGCATCGCCGAACTTGCCGAGGTCGATCTCCCAGTTGCCGCCGAACGTCGAGCGCTCGCCGTCGTTCTTCGGCACGGCCACGCGGTCGGCCGACAGCTTCGACTGTCCGGGGGTGAGCGGTGAACGCTGCGTCTCGGTGATCAGCGAGCCGCCGTGCTGCGGGTCGGAGCCCAGCCGCACCGACGCCACGTTGGCGAACGACACGGGACCGGTCTTTTCGTCCACGGCCTTCACGGTCTGCGTCGGCTGAGTCTGGGCAGCTGCCACCGGGGCGAGCGCGGGCAACGCCGCCACCGCCAGGATCACTGCCTTCGTCACGAAACGAGTCATTGTCTCCCCACTGCCTCCGCCTCGATTCGGGCGGATCGTCAGCGTACGAGAAGCGACGAAACGCCTCGCGTCAACCTTGCACCGTCGGCCACCGGTTGCGAAGCCGAAGTGCCGATTCCTGACGAACTCACCCAATCGGGTGAGGCCGGTGTGGGTGGCCGGTGACCGACAGCGGCCATTGAACAGCGGCCATTGAGGGGAACACTACGATGACCGTGACCGTTGTCGACAATGACATCCGACTTCGGGACCCGCCGGTTCGTCCGGTGGCTTCGCGCGCAAGGGGAGGCAACGATGGCACCGGCCAGCACGGGCGCTCTTTCGGCCGGCACCGGCACGTCCGGCGACCCGGTGACGGCGCCGGCCGGCCCGCTCGAGGCTTCCGGTTCCGCTCCGGGACCGCAGGGTCCGCTTGGCCTCTCGGGAGCCGCGCTCGCCGACGCCGGTGACCTGCTGCGCGCGCTCGCCGCCCCCGTCCGGATCGCCATCGTGCTGCAACTGCGTGAGGCCGACCGGTGCGTCCACGAGCTGGTGGACGCCCTCGACGTCGCTCAGCCGCTGATCAGCCAGCACCTGCGGGTGCTGAAGACGGCGGGCGTGGTGCAGGGCGAACGCCGGGGCCGGGAAGTCGTGTATCGCCTGGTGGACGACCACCTGGCCCACATCGTCGTCGACGCGGTCGCCCACGTGCAGGAAGGGAAGTGACCATGACCCCGGCTTCGGCCCCCACCCCGAGCCCCAGTACCACCCCGGCCCCGGTGCCCGGGCGCCGCTCGACCAAGCAGCGCGCGGCGGTCGTCGACCTGCTCAACACGGTCGACGACTTCCGCTCCGCGCAGGAGCTGCACGACGAGCTGCGCAAGCGCGGCGACGGCATCGGCCTGACCACCGTGTACCGCACGCTGCAGTCGCTGTCGGAGGCCGGCGAGATCGACGTGCTGCGCACCGACTCCGGCGAGGCCATCTACCGCCGCTGCTCCACGCACCACCACCATCACCTGGTGTGCCGCGTGTGCGGGCGCACGGTGGAGGTCGAGGGCCCCGCCGTGGAACGCTGGGCCGAGAAGATCGCCTCCGAGCACGGGTTCTCCGACATCAGCCACACCGTGGAGATCACCGGCACCTGCGCCGAGCACGCGGGCTGACGTCCTCTCAGTACTCGTAGGGGTCCTTCGGCGCAGCGATCCGCTCGACGGTCGCGGGCGCGAAATCGGGCGTGTAGCCGTTGTTCTCGTCGGCCGTGCCGGCCACGACCTGCCCGGTGACCCGCAGCCACGTGTCGCTCGGGAACCGGTCGGCGGCCCCGCCCTTCAGGTGCACGGTGACGGGTGCCGCGTCGGCGGCGCAGCAGCTGATCACCAGGCGCGCCAGCAGCGTGGTGCTGCCCTCGTGCACGACGAACCCCGACATGCCGATGGTCCGGCCGTTCATCGTCCCGTTGGAGTCCCACCCCGCGCGCGTGACGACCTCGTTCATCGCCAGCTCCACGACCTTGCCCGCCGGCAACGGCGGGAACGCGGCCGCCGACGTGGTCGCGGCGCTCTGCGGCACGCGCGCCGTGGTGCGTGTGACCGAGTCGGCGCCGAGCGCAGGCGGGGCCACCAGGAACACCGCGAGCACGGGCACCACCAGCAGCCAGGCCGAGCACGCGGGGTGGGCGTGCCCGTGGCCGTCGTCGACGTGGTCGTGGCCCTCGTGGGATTCGCGGGCTTCGGGGCCGACCGCCTCGGACTCGAGCGCCGCCGCCTTCGCCGCGGCCCGCGCCGCCACGAGGTCGCGCAGGATCGCGACCGCGCCGAGCACCAGCATCACCACGCCGCCCGCGATGATCCACGGCTGCTGGGCGGGCTTGACGTAGCGCAGGTAGTCGCCGTTCACCACGATCTTCACCAGCGCCCCGCCGAGCAGGATCAGCAGCACGTTCTGCGTCTCGCGCTTCATCGCGCACCCCCGAGCGCGAGCGTGCCCACCATCGTGGCGCACGCGAGGGCGACCACGAACGTCACCGGCGCGAACCGCACCGCGAACGACTTCCCGAACGTGCCGGCCTGCAGCGCGAACAGCTTCACGTCGATGGCCGGGCCGACCACGAGGAACACCAGCTTCGGCAGCATCGGCACCGCGGTCAGCGAAGCGGCCACGAACGCGTCGGCCTCGCTGCACAGCGCGAGCACCACGGCCAGCACCGCCATCACGATCACGCCGACCACGACCTGGTCCGCCAGCACCCCGAACCACTTGGCGGGCACCAGCACGTTGAGCGTCGCCGAGATCAGCGCGCCCAGCACCAGGAACCCGCCGGCTTCGACGAGATCCGTGCGCGCCGTCTCCGCGAAGACCTTCCACCGCTGCCCTGGCTCCACGTCCGGAAGCCGCCGCATCGCACGTTCGGTGATCCACGAGAGCTTGCCCCAGCGGGCCCAGATCCAGCCCATCACCATCGACGTCGCGAGCGAACCCAGGAACCGCGCCAGCACCATCTCCGGCCGCCCCGGGAACGCGACGGCCGTGGCCACGAGCACCACCGGGTTCACCGCGGGGGCGGCCAGCAGGAACGTGAGCGCCGCGGCCGGCGCGACCCCCTGGCCGATCAGCCGCCGCGCCACCGGCACGGACGCACACTCGCACCCCGGCAGCGCGACGCCGGCGAGCCCGGCGACGCCCACCGCCGCGCCCGCGCGCTTCGGCAGCACGCGTTCGAGCACCCGCGCGGGCACGAACGCGGCGATCGCGCCGCTGATCAGCACGCCGAGCACGAGGAATGGCAGCGCCTGCACGCACACGGCGACGAACACCGTGGCGCCGGTGCGCAGCGCGGGCACGTCGAACAGGTCCTGCAACCGGCCCTGAGCGAGGATCGCGACGAGCAGCACCACGCACAGGATCTCGATCGAGGTGACCCGGATCCGCCGCGCGCGCCGTTTCTGCTCGGGCGCGTTGTCGACAAGGATTTTCACGAGGCCCGATGATGCCAGTCCGTACCGGCTCGACCCCAGCGGGACACCGCGCGACGGGACCGCTGAGACCGTTTTCGGCCCGAATCCGCCGTTCGCTCCCCCGTCAACCGGACAAGCCGGGCGCGGACCTCAGTCCTGGCCCAGCCCCGGCAGTTCCGTCCGCAGCTGCGACGCGGTGGAGACCACGAGCATCAACAACGTGCCCAGCGCCGACGGGTCCATGCCCTCGGCCGGGAACGCGTAGCGCAAGGTCACGTCGACCCCGCTGTCGGTGTGCCCGACGCCGAGCGTGCCGAACAGGCCCTGGCCCGCGCGCTCGGCCACGGCGACGGCGATCGCCGGGTTGTCGGGCAGATCCCACGCGACCACACAGGTCAGGCTCAGCACCGTGAGCCCGTCGGCCAGGCGTGTGGCCTGGATGACGCATGGGACCTCGGCGTGGCGGAAGGTGATCGCGCCGTCGTCGTCCACGTGCACGTCGAGGTAGCGCTCCAGGGCCTCGCGCGCGAGCGCGAGCAGCGCCGCCGTGTCGGCGGCCTCCGAGGTGCTCACGACGCTTCCCCGGCCGCGCGCTCGGCTTCCGCCTGGTCGACCGCCGCACCGAACCGGCGGTCGCGCTTGGCGAACTCGAGGCACGCGTTCCACAGGTGCGTGCGGTCGAAGTCGGGGAAGAGCGTGTCCTGGTAGACCATCTCCGCGTACGCCGACTGCCACAGCATGAAGTTCGACGTCCGCTGCTCGCCGGAGGGGCGCAGGAACAGATCGACATCCGGCATCTCGGGCTGGTAAAGGTACTTCCCGATCGTGCGCTCGTCGATCTTGTCCGGGTTGATCTTGCCCGCGGCCACGTCCTGGCCGATCCGGCGCATCGCGTCACCCAGCTCCGCGCGG
Organism: Amycolatopsis sp. NPDC023774; assembly: GCF_040639695.1. NCBI lineage: Bacteria > Bacillati > Actinomycetota > Actinomycetes > Pseudonocardiales > Pseudonocardiaceae > Amycolatopsis > Amycolatopsis sp. NPDC023774. The sequence continues at coordinate 217,294 of NZ_JBFAAJ010000011.1, read as the reverse complement.
CCGCCGTAGTTGACGCACATCGTCATGTTGAGCTTGGTGTTGTTCTTGGTCTTCTCTTCCGCGACCTGCAATTCCTTGATCACACTGGCCCACAGCTTCGGCCGGCGCCCCGCCCAGCGGATGCGCACGCCGATCGAGCCCAGGTAGTCGACCTGGCGCCGGATGGTGTCGCGGTTGAAGCCCATGAGGAAGCGCACCTCCTCCGGGCTGCGCTTCCAGTTCTCCGTGGAGAACGCGTAGACCGAAAGCCACTTCACGCCGAGCTCGACGGCGCCGCTGGCGACGTCGATCATCACGGCCTCGCCGCGCTTGTGGCCCTCGATGCGGGGCAGGCCGCGCTGGTTGGCCCAGCGCCCGTTGCCGTCCATCACCAGCGCCACGTGCTTCGGCACGAGATCCTTCGGGATCTCCGGCGGCCTTGCTCCCGACGGGTGCGGATCCGGTGCCCGCAGCTCGTACCCCGACGCCCGGACCTCGCGTCCCCTGCGCAGCACTTCGCGCCTCCTGGAAGAGTGAAAATTTCCTACGCGCAAGACCCTACTTGGCCGGGGTCACGGCTTCCCGGGCACGCCGTTCGACCAGCGGAAGCGAACGCAGCTGGCGTTCGAGGTGCCACTGCAGGTGAGCCGCCACCAGGCCCGACGCGTCACGCCGGGTGACGCCGTGCGAGGCCTCCGCCACCGGCCATTCGCCGTGCAAGAGGGCCTCGAGCAGGGTGAGCACCTCGGGCGAGGGGTGTACGGAACCCGCGATGCGGCAGTCCGGGCACATCGAACCGCCGGCGGCCACGTTGAACGCGGCGTGCGGACCGGGCAGGCCGCAGCGGGCGCACTCGGTGATGGCGGGGGCCCAGCCGGCGTAGGCCATGGCGCGCAGAAAGAACGCGTCGAGGACGAGGGAGGCGTCGCGTTCGCCGCCCGCAAGCGCGCGCAACGCACCCACGACCAGTAGGTACAGCTTGAGGACCGGCTCGCCCTCTTCGGCCGAGAGCCGGTCTGCCGTCTCGGCGATCGCGCTGGCCGCGGTGTAGCGCTGGTAGTCGGCGACCAGCGGCAGCGCGAACGCGTCCACGGTCTCGACCTGGGTGATCACGTCGAGGGTGCGGCCGGTGTAGAACTGCACGTCCACGTGCCCGAAGGGCTCCAGCCGGGCCCCGAACCGCGACGAGGTGCGGCGCACGCCCTTGGCCACGGCACGGACCTTCCCGTGCCGGCGGGTCAGCAGGGTGACGATCCGGTCGGCCTCACCCAGCTTGTGCGTGCGCAACACCACTCCGGTGTCGCGGTAGAGGTTCACCACCCCGACATCGTCCCACTTTCAGGCGATGCCGGGGCGGTGACACCCTGGTTCAGCGCGTCAGCAGCCGTAGTAGCCGGTGCAGTACGTGGTGACCGTGGTCGCCGCGACGATCCCGATGATGAGGAACGTGATCGCGAGGGCGTAGCCGATGCCGCCGATGATCGTGGCGATCAGGCACAGCGTCTTCGTGGTCTGCGAAGCCTGCTGGGCCATCGCGTAGTTGCCCTGCATCTTGAAGGTGCGGACCTCGTTGGACTTCATGATCGCGAAGATCGCGAGGATCCACATCAGGAAGATGCAGCCGATCGCCCAGCCCTTGTACTCCTTGATGGCGTTGATGTCGCCACCCGGCGGCATCCCCATGCCGGGGCCGAAGCCGGGCTGCCCGAACGGCGCCTGCTGGCCGTACTGGCCCGGCTGGCCGTAGGGCGTCGGCATCGGGCCGGACGGCGTGCCATACGGCTGCTGGCCGTAGGGCGGCTGCGGCTGACCGTACGGATTGGTCATGACGGGTTCCCCAAACTTCTCGTGCTTCCGGCGAGCTCCCCCCGCCGTGGGTCTTGGTCCACACCACCGCCCCGATCGAAGGCGCGACTCGGCGCCTTCGATCGGCGTCGCGGCTTCGCCGGTCAATGCTGCGGCGGCTGGCCGAACTCGCCCGGCTGGATCGCCTGCGTCTCTCCGGGCTGCGCGGGCGCTTCCGCGACCGGCGAACCCGGCTGCAGCATCTGCGTGCGCTCGGCTCCGTCGAACGCGCCGCTCTCGGGCTGGGCGGCGCCGCCCGGCTTGAGCATCTGCGTGGGCTCGGCCTGCTCGAACGCGGTCGCGCCCGGCGACTCGGCGCCCGGCTGCGCGAACCCGCCACTGGCCGGGACACCCGGCCGGCCGAAGCCGCCCGACTGCGCCTGACCCGGCTGGACCGGCTGGACCGGCTGGCCGAAACCACCGGTGGCCGGCTGACCCGGCTGCCCGAAACCGGGCTGCGTGCCGAACCCGTCCGGCTGCTGCCCGAACCCGGCTGGCTGCTGGGCGAACCCGGCGGGCTGCTGGGCGAACCCGCCCGGCTGCTGCCCGGCGGGCGGGAATCCGCCACCGAAGGGCTGTTGCTGCGCGAAGCCCTGCTGCCCGAACTGGCCCGCGGGCGCGGCGTCGGCGGGTACCACGATCGTGCCGACGATCTTGTCCGAGAACGTCTGGGACTTGTCATCCCACAGCGGCCACAGGTAACCGAGGGAGCAGAGGAAGCCGTCGAGGACGTGCGCGAGGTCGCGCAGGAACGCCATGCCGGCGCCGATGGGCTGCCCGGTCGCCTCGCTGACGAGCTTGATGCCGACGACGCGCTTGCCGAGCGACTGCCCCGTGTTCCCGGCCGTGATCCAGCGGTTGTAGATCTGCCAGCCGATGTTCCCGAAGATCGCGAGCCCGTAGATGATCGCCCCGGCGCTCCACGAGGCGATCGAGACCAGCAAGGCGATGATGATGGCGGCGAGGAACGGACCGAAGTCGATCAGGTAGGCGCCGGCGCGCTGGCCCCAGTTCGCGTAGCCGCCACCGGGCGGGCCGTACGGGTTCGGCGGACCGAACCCACTGGGCTGCCCGAACGCGGGCGGCTGGCCGAAACCACCGGCGGGCGGTTGCCCGAATCCGGGCTGCCCGAAGCCCGGCTGCGCCTGAGCCGGCTGGCCGAAACCGGGCTGCTGCCCGAAACCGCCGGGTTGGGGGAACCCGCCCGAAGGCGGTTGCTGGCCGAAGCCGCCCGGTGCGCCGAACGGCTGCTGCCCTTGCGGTTGTCCGAAGGGCGGCTGGCCCTGCGGCTGCCCCAGGGGCCCGCCGTAGGGATCGGTCATCGTGTTCTCCCCCTCGCTCGTCCTGACCCGCGCGCGGTGGCACGCGAGAACCGGCCGAGTCCTACGTGGACAGGCCGGTGCGCGGGAGCGTACCCGGTCCGGACTCGGTCGGCCCAGGTAGGCGTCCGCAGCGGGTGGCGACCCGAAACCCGTACGACGAACGGGCAGCGAAGCCGGTTCCAGGAGAAGGGAAACTCAGACCGACAAACCGGTGAACGGCGCGAACGGCAGGTTCCGCACCACGAACCAGATCGCGAACACCACCGCCACCACGAGCGGGGTGCGGCGCCAGTGCAGCCACGACCGAACCGCCCGGCCGCGCAGCCGCCCGACGGTCCACGCGACGCCGCTCCACACGAACAGCACCACGAACACGAGCGCCACCGCGTTGTAGTGCACGGCGCCGGCGAGGTCGCCGTGCATGAGGCTGTAGGCCATCCGCATGCCGCCGCAACCCGGACAGTCGATGCCGAAGAGGAACTTGGTGGGGCATACCGGCAACGGCCCGCCCGGCGTCGTCGGATCGCCGAGCCACACGGCCGCGCAGCAGACGCCGAGCCCCGCGACCACGGCCGCCGGGCCGGCCAGCGCTCGCGCCGTGGCTCGCGCGCCCCGCACCGGGAGTCCCGTGTAGACGGTGCTCACGACGACCAGAACCCGGCGGACGTACCCGCGATCAGGAACACGAACAGCACCACCAGCAGGTACGCCACGATGCCGATGGGAATCGCCAGCGCCGACCACATGGCCCACTTGCCCGCCTGGTCCGCGGCGTGCTGCGCTTCGGCGAAGCGGCCCTGGTACCACAGGGAGTTGACCTCGTTGGCCTTCACGATCGAGACGATCCCGAGCGGCAGGCAGCAGAAGATCGTGGTGAGGATGCCCCACACGAGCCGGTTGTCCGGCGGCGGTGGGAAGTTCGGCTGCGGGCCGCCGTAGTAGTACGGGCCGCCGGGAGGAGGCGGGTACTGCCCGCCGGGCGGCGGGTACGGGCCGGTCATCGCGTCCCCCTGCTGTCGGTGGTGGGCGAGGGTGCTGACGCTACCGCCCGCGGCCGCCGGTCAAAAGCCGAGGCGGCGCAGCTGCTTCGGGTCACGCTGCCAGTCCTTGGCCACCTTGATGTGCAGGTCGAGGTACACCTTCGAACCCAGCAGGCCCTCGATCTGCTTGCGGGCCGCCGCCCCGACCTCACGCAGGCGTTCACCCTTGTGCCCAAGGATGATGCCCTTCTGGCTGGGCCGCTCCACGTACAGGAACGCGTGCACGTCCACGAGGTCGTCGCGACCCTCGCGCGGCAGCATCTCCTCCACCGTCACGGCGATGGAGTGCGGCAGCTCGTCGCGCACGCCTTCGAGCGCGGCCTCCCGGATCAGCTCGGCCACGAGCGTCATCTCGGGCTCGTCGGTGAGCTCGCCGCCCGGGTAGAGCTGGGGGCCCTCCGGCAGCCGCGCCACGAGCAGGTCGGCCACCGTCGCCACCTGGAAACCGTCCACAGCGGACACCGGCACGAGGTCGGCGAACTCCATCACGCCCTGCAGCGCCAGCAGCTGCTCGGCCACCTGCTCGGGCTTCACGAGGTCGGTCTTGGTCACCACGCCGATCACGGGTGTGCGGCGCGCGATCTTCGTCAGCTCGGCGGCGATGAACTTGTCGCCCGGGCCGATCTTTTCGTTGGCGGGCACACAGAACCCGACGACGTCCACTTCGGACCACGTCTCGTGCACCACGTCGTTGAGCCGCTGCCCGAGCAAGGTGCGCGGGCGGTGCAGGCCGGGCGTGTCGATGATCACCAGCTGCGCGTCCTCGCGGTGCACGATGCCGCGGATCGCGTGCCGGGTCGTCTGCGGCTTGCTGGAGGTGATGGCGACCTTCGAGCCCACGAGCGCGTTCGTGAGCGTCGACTTGCCCGCGTTGGGCCTCCCGACGAAGCACGCGAAGCCGGAGCGGTGCGCGTCGGCCATCAGCGCAGCACCTCGACGACGTCGCCCTTCGGGTCGGCCAGGATGATCGGCGCGGTCTTCGCGACGTCGCGCACGGCGTGCACCGAGGCCTCCTGCACCAGCGCGTCGCCCGTCACCACGGCCGCCGCCTCGAGCCCTTCGGCGCCGCTCGACAGCGCGGCGGCCACGGCGGCCTGCACGGCCGTGAGCTTGAACGAGGGCTGGTCGACGGTCACCGCGGTGTACGTCCGGCCGTCGGTGTCGCGCACGGCCGCGCCCTCCTCGGCGCCGACGCGGGCGCGCGACGACCGGGCCAGCGTGACGAGCTTCTGGTCCTCGGCGTCGAGGTCAGGCATGTTCGACTCTCCTGTCGCGTTCTTCGGGCTGGGGCACCCGGGTGCGCCGGCGCGTGCCGGACTCGGTCACGGCGTCCGCGTCGGCCGGGTGGACGACGACCGACGTGATCCGCATGCGGCCGCGGCGGTCCTTGCCCCCTTCGGCGAACAGCCGAAGGCCGGCGACCTCGGCTTCGGCCCCCGGAAGGGGGACCCTACCCAGTCGCTCCGCGAGCAGCCCGCCCACGGTCTCCACGTCGTGGTCTTCGAGGTCGATGCCGAAGAGCTCACCGAGGTCGTCGATGCTCAGCCGCGACGACACCCGCACCGCGCCGCCCTCGAGCTCCTCGACGTCGGGCCGCTCGTCGGTGTCGGACTCGTCGGTGATCTCGCCGACGATCTCCTCGAGGATGTCCTCGATGGTCAGCAGGCCCGCGGTGCCGCCGTACTCGTCGACCGCGATCGCCACGTGGTTGTGCGTGCGCTGCATCTCCTTGAGCAGCTCGTCGAGCCGCTTGGAGTCGGGCACGAAGCTCGCCGGGTTCATCACCTGGTCCACGACTGTGCTCGGGCCGTCCGGGTCCATGTACGCCGGCATCAGGTCCTTGATGTTGACCACGCCGACGATGTCGTCCACAGACTCGTCGATCACCGGCACGCGAGTGAACCCGGTGCGCAGGGCGAGCGCGAGCGCCTGACGCACGGTCTTCGTGCGCTCGATCCACACGATCTCGGTGCGCGGCACCATCACCTCCCGCGCCACCGTGTCGCCCAGCTCGAACACCGAGTGGATCATCTCGCGCTCGGAGTCCTCGACCACGCCGCGTTCCTGTGCGAGGTCGACCAGCTCGCGCAACTCGACTTCGGAGGTGAACGGGCCTTCGCGGAAACCCTGGCCCGGGGTGATCGCATTACCGATCACGATCAGCAGCCGCGAGAGCGGGCCGAGGATCGAGCCGAGGACCCGCACGGGCCCGGCGACGATCGTGCCGACGCGGTACGGGTGCTGCCGGCCGATGGTGCGCGGGCCGACGCCGATGAGCACGTAGCTCACCACCACCATCACCACGGCGGAGACGAGCACGGCGAGCCACAGCTTGCCGAACCAAGCGAGGAACGACACGGTGACGAGCACCGTGGCCGTGAGCTCGCAGCCGAGGCGCAGCAGCAGGAGCAGGTTGATGTGGCGGCGGCGTTCGGCGACGACGGCGGCGAGCTGGCGCGCACCGGCCCGGCCGATGCGCACGAGCCCTTCGGTGCGGGCCTGCGAAACGGTGCTGACGGCCGCGTCGGCGGCCGCGAACACCCCGGCCAGCAGCACGAGCGCCACCGCGACGACGAGCTGTGCCGTGGGACTGCCCATGATCGCTGCCTAGGGGGTTTCCTCGGCCGGTTTCGGCGCCGCGGGCGCGGCCGACGCGTCGAGGCCCGCGATGCCGAGCACGCGGTCGTCGGCGTTGCGCTGCGCGTTCTTCCGGTTCAGCTCGGCCAGGGCCGACTGGAACTCCGTCAGGATGCGCTTCTGCAGGCCGAACATCTCGCGTTCCTCGGCCGGTTCGGCGTGGTCGTAGCCGAGCAGGTGCAGCACGCCGTGGACGGTGAGCAGGTGCAGCTCGTCGATCAGCGCGTGGCCCGCGGTTTTCGCCTGGTCCTTCGCGAACGCCGGGCACAGCACGATGTCACCCAGCAGCGCCGGCGACGCGTCGGGCGCGTCCGGGCGGCGCGACGAGTCGAGCTCGTCCATCGGGAAGGCCATCACGTCGGTGGGCCCGGGCAGGTCCATCCAGCGTTCGTGCAGGTCTTCCATGACCTCGAGCGTCACGAGCAGGATGGACAGCTCGGCGAGCGGGCTGACCTCCATCTTGTCGAGTGCGTAGCGCGCGGCCGAGACGACCGACGCCTCGTCGACGTCGACGCCCGACTCATTGGCGATCTCGATGCTCATCGGCGGTTGCCCTTCCAGCCGCCCTGCTGCTGATCCTGGGCGTCCTGCACCGCCTGCCACTTCTCGTACGCGTCGACGATGTCGCCGACGAGCCGGTGGCGCACCACGTCCTGGCTGGTCAGCTCGGCGAAGTGCAGGTCGTTGACGCCGTCGAGGATGTCGCGGACCACGCGCAGGCCGCTCTTCTGGCCGTTGGGCAGGTCGACCTGCGTGATGTCACCGGTGACCACGATCTTCGAGCCGAAGCCGAGGCGCGTGAGGAACATCTTCATCTGCTCGGGCGTGGTGTTCTGGGCCTCGTCGAGGATGATGAAGGCGTCGTTCAGGGTACGGCCGCGCATGTACGCGAGCGGGGCGATCTCGATCGTGCCGGCCTGCATCAGGCGCGGGATCGACTCGGGCTCGACCATGTCGTGCAGCGCGTCGTAGAGCGGGCGCAGGTACGGGTCGATCTTCTCGTTGAGCGTGCCGGGCAGGTAGCCGAGCCGCTCGCCCGCCTCGACGGCGGGACGGGTCAGCACGATCCGGGTGACCTGCTTGGCCTGCAGCGCCTGCACGGCCTTCGCCATGGCGAGGTAGGTCTTGCCGGTACCGGCGGGGCCGATGCCGAAGACGATGGTGTGCTTGTCGATGGCGTCGACATAGCGCTTCTGGTTGAGCGTCTTGGGCCGGATCGTCTTGCCGCGGCGGGAGACGATGTTGAGGCTCAGTACCTCGGCCGGGGACGCGTCGCCGGAGGACAGCATGCCGACGGTGCGGCGCACCGTGTCGGGGCCGACCTGCTGGCCGCCGGTGGCGAGCTGCACGAGGTCGGTGAAGACGCGTTCGGCGAACGCCACGTCGGCGGGAGCACCGGTGAGGGTCACTTCGTTGCCGCGGACGTGCACGTCGGCGGCGAGGAGCTCCTCGGCGACGCGCAGATTCTCGTCACGCGAGCCGAGCAGGCTCAGGACGGCGGCTTCGGGGATGGGGAAGCGGGACTGGGCCACGGGGGTGGCGTCCTCATTCTTCGACTGCGCCGCCTTGCCGGCGGTGGTGTCGGGTCGGGCGGCTCCACCCTGTGCGGTTCCGGCCACGTGGCCTCTGGCCTGCTTTCTGCTGCTTCGCTTGACGGACTTCTGACGTTGCCGATGCTACTTGCTCGCGACTGCCCACCGCAGGTCGGTTTAGGCGTGGCGCCCGAACAATCCGAGCTGCTCGCCGCCCAGCACGTGCGCGTGCACGTGGAACACCGTCTGCCCCGCGTCGCCGTCGGTGTTGAACACCACGCGGTACCCGGACTCCACGATGCCCTCCAGCTCCGCGACCTTGCGGGCGCCGAGGACCAGCGCGCTCAGCAGCTCCGGATCCGAAGCGGCCAGCTCGCCCACGTTGCGGTAGCGCTTCTTCGGCACCACGAGCACGTGCACCTTGGCCTGCGGATTGATATCGCGAAACGCGAACGTCCGGTCGTCTTCGTACACCACGTCCGCCGGGATCTCCCCCGCGATGATCCGCTCGAACAAGGTCTCCGCATCACTCATGCGCCCACCCTACAAAGGAAGATGCCGCGGCGCGGTGGGCCCTGGGGGTCGGCCCACCGCGCCGCGGCGCCGCCGGACCGAGGGGGGAGGTGCCCGGCGGGGTCTTCCGATGCGCGCAGCTGGGTTACCCACCCAGTGGCGCGCCCAAACGTCGTGTCGCGCGTTGGTGACGAGCGTAGCTGTCCGGAGTGTGATCGCGCCATGACTCGCCGCAAAATGTGGCCGCATTCGCGTTCCCGGACGCGCGGTGTGTCCTGCGGGTCACTTCCAGCGGCCGGTCAGCGCACCGAGGGCGCCGAGGGCGACGGCGGCCGCGGTGGAGGTGCGCAGCACAGTCGGGCCGAGGCGGACGGTGGTGGCGCCGGCGGCTTCGAGCGTGCTGAGCTCGTCGTCGGTGATGCCGCCTTCCGGGCCGACGACCAGCAGGATGTCGCCGGTGTCCGGGAGGTCGATCTCCGTGAGGCGGCTGCTCACGCCCGACTCGAGCACAAGCGTGCGGGACATCGTGGCGGCCAGCTGAGCGAGCTCGCGAGTGCCGACGGGCTCGATGACGTCGGGCACGTGCGCGCGGCGGGCCTGCTTGGCGGCGGCGCGGGCGGTCGCGCGCCAGCGGGCCAGTGCCTTGTCGCCGCGTGCCCCGTCTTCCCACTTCGCGACGCTGCGGGCCGCGCGCCACGGCACGATCGCGTCGGCGCCGGCCTCGGTGGCGAGCTCCACGGCCAGCTCACCGCGGTCGCCCTTCGCCAGCGCCTGCGCGACGTGGACGCGCAGCGCCGGCGGCTCCTCGGTCCAGCGTTCGACGACCGTCAGGGTGAGGGCGGCGTCTCGCCCGGCCTGCACCGCGTCGACGGTGCAGCGGGCCATCGCCCCGGCGCCGTCGGAGAGCACGAGCTGCTCCCCCACGCGCAGCCGGCGCACGGTGGCGGCGTGCCGGGCTTCCTCGCCGTCGAGCACGGCCGACCCGCGGTCGGGCACGGCGGTGGCGAGGAAGACCGGCAGCGTGGTGTCGGGCACGGGTCAGCGGTGCTTCGTGCGCAGCTTGGAGAACAGGCCGCCGTGCTTGCTGCCGTTGGCCGCCAGCGTGGGCACCTCTTCGCCGCGCTGCTGGGCCAGCTCCACGAGCAGGTCGCGCTGCGCCTCGTCCAGCTTGGTCGGCACCACCACGTCGATGTGCACGTGGAGGTCGCCGCGGCCGTCGACGCGCCCGGACGAGCGCAGCCGCGGCATGCCCTTGCCGGTGAGCACGAGCTCGGTGTTGGGCTGGGTGCCGGGCTCGACGTCGAGCTCGTAGTCGCCGTCCACGAGCGTGCTGATCGGCACGGTCGCGCCGAGCGCCGCGGTGGTCATCGGGATGCGGAAGTTGCAGTGCAGCTCGTTGCCCTCGCGGACGAACACCTCGTGGGGCAGTTCGTCGATCTCCACGTACAGGTCGCCCGCGGGGCCGCCGCCGGGCCCGACCTCGCCCTGGCCGGAGAGCCGGATGCGCATGCCGTCGCCGACACCCGGCGGGATCTTCGCCGTGACGTTGCGGCGCGCGCGGATACGCCCGTCACCGCCGCACTGGCGGCACGGGTCGGGGATGACCTCGCCGAAGCCGCGGCAGACCGGGCACGGGCGGGCCGTGACGACCTGACCGAGGAACGAGCGCTGCACCGACTGCACCTCGCCGGCGCCGCCGCAGGTGTCGCACGTTTTGGTGGTGGTGCCCTCCGCGGTGCCCGCGCCGCGGCACAGGTCGCAGACCACGGCCGTGTCGACCGTGATCTCGCGGTCGGCGCCGGTGGCGCACTCCTCGAGCGTGAGCGCGAGGCGGATCAGCGCATCGGAGCCCGGCTGCACGCGGCTGCGCGGTCCCCGGCCCCGACCGCCGCCACCGCCGCCGGCGGCGCCGAAGAACGCGTCCATGATGTCGCCCAGCCCACCGAAGCCGGCGAACGGGTCGCCGCCACCGCCGCCGCGCGCGCCCGAGTCCATCGGGTCGCCGCCGAGGTCGACGATCTTGCGCTTCTGCGGGTCGGAGAGCACCTCGTAGGCGGTGGTCACCTCGCCGAACTTGTGCTGCGCGTCCTCCGACGGGTTCACGTCGGGGTGCAGCTCACGGGCCAGCTTGCGGTACGCGCGCTTGATCTCCTGATCCGTCGCGTTCTTGGCCACCCCGAGGATCCCGTAGTAGTCCCTCGCCACGTTTTCTGCCTTCTCCTTCTGCTCTGTCCGGGCCGTCAGCGGCCGGACAGGATCTGCCCCACGTAGTTGGCCACCGCGCGGACGGCCGCGATGGTGCCCGGGTAATCCATCCGGGTGGGTCCGACGATGCCCATGCCTCCCAGCAGCATGTCGTCCCGGCCGTAGCCGATCGACACGACCGAGGTGCTGCGCATCTGCTCGTCTTCATTTTCCTCGCCGATGAGGACCGTCACCGCACCGGGGTTGCGGGCCGCGGCCAGCAGCTTGAGCACGACCACCTGCTCCTCGAGCGCTTCGAGGACCTGCCGCAGCGAGCCAGGGAAGTCCGCGACGTTGCGGGTCAGGTTGGCCGTGCCGCCCAGCACCAGGCGTTCCTCCGGGTGCTCGACCAGCGACTCGACCAGCACCGTGCAGATGCGGGTGAGGCTGTCGCGCAGCTCGTTCGGCGCCACCTCGGGCAGCTCGGCCACGCGCGCGGCGGCTTCGACGAGCCGGCGCCCGGCGAGTGCGCCGTTGAGCACGGTTCGCAGGCGCAGCACGCTCTCCTCGGTGAGCACGTCGCCGAGGTCGACCGTGCGCTGGTCGACCCGGCCCGAGTCGGTGATGAGCACGAGCATGAGCCGCGCCGGTGTGAGCGGAACCACTTCCAGGTGCCGCACCGCCGCGTTGGTCAGCATCGGATACTGCACCACCGCGACCTGCCGGGTCAGCTGCGCGAGCAGCCGCACCGACCGGCGCAGCACGTCGTCGAGGTCGGTGCCCGAATCGAGGAACGTCGTGATCGCCCGCCGCTCGGCCGCCGAGAGCGGTTTGATCTCCGAGAGCCTGTCCACGAACAGCCGGTAGCCCTTGTCGGTGGGGATCCGCCCCGCGCTGGTGTGCGGCTGGGTGATGTACCCCTCTTCCTCGAGCGCGGCCATGTCGTTGCGCACGGTCGCGCTCGAAACGCCCAGGTTGTGCCGCTCGACGATCGTCTTGGAACCCACCGGCTCCTGGTTCGAGACGTAGTCGGCCACGATCGCGCGCAGCACCTCGAAGCGACGCTCGTCCGTGTTCGCCACCGGCACCTCCCTGCTTTCGACCCCGCTACTCACAACGAGTTTACGGAAGCCTGAGTGCCCGGCGCTCAACCCCGCGGACACGGTGGTGTCTCGGAGCTCCGCGCGTGACGGCTGCGTCAAGGTAAAAGAATGGCAAATAGCCATTAATAACGGCGAACCGGACATATCAAATCTTCGCTTGCTAGGGGAACCGTTAACCGGTTTGCTGCCTCAGAAGAACGTGGTGGATCCCCAAGAGCCGAGGGCAGTCGTGGACAATAACGGGCGCGCACCCGAAATCGCCGAAATCGGACAGCGAGCCGCGGAGGCCCAGGAGCGCCTCAAGCGCGTCGCCGCCACGGCGACGAGCAACGACGGCGCGGTGACCGTGACCGTGAACACCAGCGGAGCCCTGCAACAGCTCAGTTTCGGCCCCCGCGCCGACGAGATCAGCCGCAGCGCGCTCGCCGCCGCCGTCGTCGCCACGGCGCACCGCGCCCAGGCGCAGGCAGCCCAGCAGTTGCACGCCATCATGGCCCCGCTCATCGGCGAAAACAGCGACGCGATGAAATTCCTCGACGAGCAGATTCCCACGCCGGAAGTGCCCGAGGAGACGCCGCCCGCGCAGCCGGAAACGCGACAATTCTTCAATCGGGATGAGGACGGCGGAGCACCTACGCCCCGGCCGCCGGCTCCTCCGGCCCCGGGCCTGCGCCCCCCGGCCCCGCCCGCGCCCCCGGCCCGGCCTTCGCGCCCGGCCCGGCCCCCGGCCGACCCCTCCGATGACGACGACTACTACAACGGCGGCTCGATCCTGGGGAGGGGCTACTGATGGCAGGCACGCAGCAGGTGAACCTCACGGCGTTGCAGACGCACAAGGGTGAGGTGCAGGACATCGGTGAGGGCGTGAAGACCGCCGCCGAGGCGACCGTCGAGGGCCAGGCGATGGGAGACGACGCGTTCGGGATCGTCGGCGCCCCGTTCGGCGCGGCGATGGAGCTGTGGACCGGCATCGCGTCGATCTTCATCAACAGCGTTGCGGACTCGGCGGAGGACATCGCCGACAAGCTCCAGCAGGCCCACGACAAGTACGACAACCACGAGACGGCCTCGAAGAACAAGCTCAACTCGTTCGGCAAGGAGCTCCCTGAATGACCGAGACGCAGGAGAACCAGCTCGTCGCCGAGTCCGAGTCGCCGAGCGGCTTCACCACGAACATGGGCACGTCGAGCGACGAGCTCGACAACCTCAACGCCCAGACCTCCGGTGCGGGCGTCTTCAACGACATCGCATCGGGCATCACGGACTGGCGCAGCAAGGACTGGACGAACCTCGCGTTCGACGGCGTGACGGTCGGCCTCGATCTGCTCGGCATGGCCATGGACCCGCTGGGCTCGCTGGCCAGCGCCGGAGTCGGCTGGCTGATCGAGCACATCAGCTTCCTCAAAGAAGGTCTCGACAAGCTGGCCGGCAATCCCGAGGCAGTCACGGCCAAGGCTGTGACGTGGGAGAACGTCTCGAAGCAGCTCGAGCAGAGTGCCACCCAGTACGACCAGGCGGCCGCGAAGGTGGCGCCCGAGTTCCAGGGCGCCGGCGGCACGGCGTACCAGAACACGGCCAAGGGCTACGCCGCGACGCTGCGCGGCGCCTCCGGCCAGGCGCACGCCGCGGCGATCGGCATGAACGTCGCCGCCGCGCTGGTCGGGACCGAGCGCGGCCTGATCCGCGACATGATCTCGTCGTTTGTCGGCGAACTGATCGTCAAGGCGATCGCCGCGCTCGCCGCCTCGTGGTGCACCTTCGGCGGCACGGTCGCGGCCTTCATCGCCGACACGGTCATCGAGGGCGGGATCCTCGCGGAGAAGATCAGCGGCCGGATCGCCCAGGTCGTCGAAAAGCTCGAGAAGCTGATCCAGAGCGCCGGCAAATCCCGCGGCGCCCTCGAAGAGGCCACCAACGCGCTCAAGAAGGTCGGCAAGGCCGCCGACAAGATCACCGACAAGAGCGTGGACATCGCCGCGAACATGGAGAAGAAGGGCAACGACCTCACCGACGCTGCACGCGCCGCCGGTCGGCCCCACGTGAACGAAAGCGCCGCCGCGAAGGCCGATCGATGGGGCGAAGCGTGGGAAAAGAAGGTCCCGCTCCGTGATCACCTGGAAGGGGCTGGTGACGCCGTTTCCGAGGACGGTCGTAGTTTCTTCAACCAGAAGGAGTGGCGGAAGTCGGGCGGTACGCCCCCGGACTTCAACCTCGCGGACGGAGTGGGAGCAGCCACCGAGGGTCGCCGGCAGGAGAACGAGCAGCTCGCGCGTCAACACGAAGCGAGCGAGGCGTACGAGAAGGAACACGGCGAATCCGAATCCGAAGGTGCTGGATCCGAGGGCGGCGGAGGCGAGTGAAGGTCAACCAGCCCGAAGTCGATCGCCTCAACCTCGAGGGCCGGCTGCACCCCGCCCAGAGCCGGCAGATCATCAACGCCGGTTTCTGGCTCGTGCTCATCGTGTTCGCGATCGGCATCCTCGCCCTCGCGACCCTGCCTTATGGCACCACCGACACCATCGTCGCCGCGGTGGCGATCGGAGTCGGCATGGCGTTGTGCGCGTGGTACTGCCTCTACCGGCTGAGCATCGTCCGGCGCGGCAAAGTGGTGACCTTCACCGGCTATACGCACGACGCCGAAGAACACCGGCCGCTGCCGCCGCCCGACCGCTACCCGATCCTGCTCTACACCCAACGCAGCCGAGGCAACAACCCGTACTACTGGGCCCGCTTCGACGGCCTCCGCCGTCCGCTGCTCCCCAAAGACCTCTACGCACGGGCCCAGCCGGACCAGGAGAACACGATCGTGCTCATCCCCAACCGCAAGCAGATCATCAACGTGATCCCGTTGTGAAAGCCGACCAAGCCGAAGTCGACCGCTTCAACCGCAGCGGTCGGCTTCATCCGTCGCAGTGGCGCAACGTGCTGGAGTCCAACTTCTGGTTCGCCGTCATCGGCCTCGCGTTCGGCGTCTACGCGTTGGTGCGCATCCCCGGCTATCAGGAGGGGTACGGCTTCATGTTCGCCGTCCCGGTCATCGTCATCATGCTGCTGCTCCTGGCGTTTTGCATACGCCGTCTGCTCTTCCTCCGCAAAGGCACGGTCACGACCTTCACCGGCTTCACCCACGACGCAGCACTGAGCCGGCCGCTCCCGACGAACTACCCGGTTCTGCTCTACACCGTCAAAAGCCAGGGCGGCAATCCGATGCACACCGTCGTCTTCAACGGCCTGAAGCGACAGATCCACAACGATGTCCACGCCAAGTTCCGCCCCGAACACGAGAACACGATCTACCTCACCCCCAACGGCAAGGTGATCGTGAACGTCATCCCGTCGTGAAGGTCGACGAAATCATCGCGGCCAACCTCGCCGGGCGACTCCACCCGGGTCAGCGCCACATCGTCATCGACTTCAAGTTCTGGCTCTGCCTCGCCGTCGGTGGGATCGCCGCACTGCTGTGCGTGGTACTGCCAATGGCCATGGACGTGTTCGAAGGACCCCAGCGGGCCAAGTCGTTCGCCGCGTTCCCCTTCCTCGTGCTGCTCGCTGTCGTGTACCTGGGTTTGCGCGCCGGGGCGCTACCGCGTCCTGCACAAGCCGCTGGTGGTGGTAACCGGCTGGACCCACGACTTCGGCCAGGCCCCGACGACGAACACCTACCCGACCGGCTTGCGTTTCGGCGCCGGCAGCACCCGCACGGTGGCCCGGTGGGAGGTCCGGGTCGAAGGAAGGCACATCTCACCGAACGCGAGACCTGGGAGAAGATCAAGCCGGCGCGGAACAACACTCTGTGCCTGTACCCGAAGACCAAGCTGATCATCAACGTCATCCCCGCTTGAGCAACCCCTCCAACGCAGCCGAAGAGATCGCATCGGCCTCCGCGACCGTCAGAGGTGCGTGGCCCGTCAGACGGCGAAAGATCAGCGGCCCGAACAACAGATCCGTCGCCGTTTCGACATCCACCGACGGCGAGGCCAGACCACCATCCACCAACCGCTTCCACAGCACAGCGATCGCCGCGCGTCGACCGTCCAAAAAGAACTCCCGAAAAAACGGAGCCGCCGAAGGATCGGTGACGCATGCGGCGAGCAGTTGCGCGAAGACCTCCCCCGTCGGGCCCGCGTAAAAGGCGCTCACCCGGCGCACCTGCTCAGCCAGGTCGGCGCGCGGATCGCCGGTGGACGGCAACGGCAGAGCCTCCGCCATCTCCCGACCGAAGGCCTCCGCGGCCAGAGCCGTCCGGCTGGGCCAGTGCTTGTACAGCGTCGCCTTGCTGACGCCCGACCGGGCGCTGATGGCATCGACCGTGGCGGCCGGGAGGCCGCCCTCGGCGAGCAGTTCGCGCGCGGCCGACACTGCGCACGCGTGGGCGCGCGCGCTGCGGGGCCGCAAGGACACCTCGTCAGTCATGGTCCGTGGAAACCGAAAGGTCGCGCCAGCGCGAAAGTTCGTCGCGAACGAAGTCGAGTTTCGCCTCGACGCGGGCGACGGAGTCGGCGCCCAGCTGGATGCGCAGGGGCGGCGAGGAAGAAGCGACCACCGAAACGATGGCCGAGGCGGCCTTGCGCGGGTCGCCCGGCTGCGCGTGGTTCCGCGAGTCCGCCGCCGCTCGCGTCGCGCCGGCGGAAACAGCGTAGTCGGCGATCTCACCCTCGGCGCGGTGCAGGCTCGACGAGTCGAGGAAGTCGGTCCGGAAGAAGCCCGGCTCGACCACCGTCACATGCACGCCGAGCGGCGCCAGTTCCCCGTGCAGCGCCTCGGAAAGCGCCTCGACGGCGAACTTCGTCGCCCCGTACACGCCCCAGCCCGGGCCGGTCGTGAACCCGCCGACCGAGCTGACGTTCACCACGTGCCCCGAACGCTGGCGCCGCAGCACGGGCAGCACCGCGCGCGTCACGGCGAGCAGGCCGAAGACGTTGGCGTCGAACACCGCGCGCACGGCCTCGTCCGACGCCTCCTCCACCGCGCCGAGCAGGCCGCGACCGGCGTTGTTCACCAGCACGTCGATGCGCCCGAACCGGTTGAGCGCGGCGCCCACGGCAGCCGCGGCCGCGGCTTCGTCCGTGACGTCCAGCGCCACCGCGAGCACGTGGGGATTGCCCGGGAACTCCTTCTCCACGGCCGACGCCTGGCGCGCGGTGGCCACCACCTGGTCACCGCGCTCCAGCGCCGCCCGCGCGATCTCGAGGCCGAAACCCCGCGACGCGCCGGTGACGAACCAGACACTCATCGGGAAGCCGCCGCGCTCAGCGCCGCGAACTCGTCGTCGGTCAGCTCGATCTCGGCCGCCGCCACGTTGTCCTCGAGGTGCGCGACACTGGACGTGCCCGGGATCGGCAGCATCACCGGCGACCGCTTGAGCAGCCACGCCAGCGCGAGCTGCGAAGGCGACGCGCCGTGCTCCTTCGACACTTGCGAAAGCGGGCTGTCCGGACCCGCCAGCGAACCCGTGGCCAGCGGGAACCACGGGATGAACGCGATGCCCTCCTTCGTCACGTGATCCAGCAGCGGCTCGGAGTACCGGTCGGCCAGGTTGAAGCGGTTCTGCACCGAGACGATCGTGGCCGTCTTCTGGGCTTCGACGAGATCCTCGACCGAGACCTCCGACAGGCCGATGTGCCGGATCTTGCCCTCCGACTGCAGCGTGGCGAGCTCCCCGACCTGGTCCGCGACGGGCACCTTCGGGTCGATGCGGTGCAGCTGCAGCAGGTCGATGCGCTCGAGGCCGAGGTGGCGCAGGTTCAGCTCGACCTGCTGGCGCAGGTACTCCGGCCGGCCGACGGGGATCCACTGGTTGGGGCCCTGCCGGGTGAACCCGGCCTTGGTGGCGATCACCAGGTCGTCGGCGTACGGGTGCAGGGCCTCGCGGATGAGCAGGTCGGCCACGAACGGGCCGTACGAGTCGGCGGTGTCGATGAGGTTGACCCCGAGTTCGACGGCCCTGCGCAGCACGCGCACGGCCCCCTCCGGGTCACGCGACTCGCCCCACACGCCAGGGCCGGGCAGCTGCATCGCGCCGAACCCGAGCCGCACGACGGGCAGATCCCCGCCGATCGCGAACGTGCCGGACGACTTCGCGGGCTGTGCTGACATGGAACGTTCTCCTTCATAAAGTGAACTGAACGTACAGTTCACTTTATGCCTGTTCCGGCGCGCCCGCCAACCTGGCCCGGGTGCAGCACCCCGCGAAGCTGCCCCGGGCCAGGAGATCAGGAGTTCTTCGGGAAGCCCAGGTTCACCCCGGCGTGCGAGGTGTCCGGCCAGCGCGAGGTGACCACCTTGGTGCGCGTGAAAAAGTGGAAGCCTTCGGGCCCGTACGCATGGGTGTCCCCGAAGAGCGAGTCCTTCCAGCCGCCGAACGAGTAGTACCCGACCGGTACCGGGATGGGCACGTTCACGCCGACCATGCCCACCTCCACCTCGTTCTGGTAGCGCCGCGCGGCCGCGCCGTCGCCGGTGAAGATCGCGGTGCCGTTGCCGTACGGACTGGCGTTGACCAGGCTGAGCGCGTCGTCGAAGCTCGTCGCGCGCGCCACCGACAGCACGGGACCGAAGATCTCGTCGGTGTAGACCGACATCCCGGGTCCGACGCGGTCGAACAGCGTGGGGCCGAGCCAGAAACCGTCGCCCGCGATCTCGATGCCGCGGCCGTCGACCACGAGCTGCGCGCCTTCGGCGACGCCGGCGTCCACATAGGACGTCACGCGCTCGTGGTGCGCCTTGGTCACCAGGGGACCCATCTCCGACTCGGGTTCGCGGCCGTCGCCGACGCGCAGCCGGGTCATCCGCTCGGTGATCTTCGCGACCAGCTCGTCGCCGACCGGGTCGACGGCCACCACCACCGACACCGCCATGCACCGCTCCCCCGCCGACCCGAACCCGGCCGACACGGCGGCGTCGGCCGCCAGGTCGAGGTCGGCGTCGGGCAGCACGACCATGTGGTTCTTCGCCCCGCCGAGCGCCTGCACGCGCTTGCCGTGGCGAGTGCCCGTCTCGTAGACGTAGCGCGCGATGGGCGTGGAGCCGACGAACGAGATCGCCTTCACGTCGCGGTGTTCCAGCAGTCCGTCGACCGCGGCCTTGTCGCCGTGCAGCACGTTGAGCGCGCCCGCGGGCAGCCCGGCCTCGGCGAGCAGCTCCGCGATGAACAACGACGCGGATGGGTCCTTCTCGCTCGGCTTGAGCACCACGGTGTTGCCACACGCCAGCGCGTTGGGCACGAACCACAGCGGCACCATCGCGGGGAAGTTGAACGGCGAGATCACGCCGACCACGCCCAGCGGCTGCGCGATCGAGTACACGTCCACGCCGGTGGAGGCGTTCTCGCTGAAGCCGCCCTTGAGCAGCTGCGCGGCGCCGCACGCGTATTCGACGTTCTCGATCGCCCGTGCGATCTCGCCGGCCGCGTCGGACTCGACCTTGCCGTGCTCGCTCGTGATGATCTTCGCCAGCTCGTGCTTGCGCGCGGACAGCAGCTCGCGGAACGCGAACAGCACCCGCGTACGCCCGGCCAGCGACGTGCCGCGCCATCCCGGAAATGCGGCGGAAGCAGCCGCCACGGCCTGGTCTACCTCGGCCTGGCCCGCGAAGTCGACCTTCGCCCGGACCTCGCCGGTCGCGGGGTCGTACACGTCGCCGGTGCGCCCGGCCGCGCCGGTGTACGGCTTGCCGTCGATCCAGTGGCTGATGCGGTCGGTCACGACGTCGGCTCCTCGTTCTTGATTCAACACTGGGGGTCGCTGTTGCCTGGCTCTGTCGGGTCGCTCTCCACCCGAGTCTCGGCTCGCGCGCCACGCGGACGCCATCGGCAACGTGTACGGAGTCCCGCGCCCGGCCGTACAGTCTGTGCCTGCCGGTGTGCGAAAGAGGGGCGAGAACCGGATGTACCCGACCGTGTCCGAGGTGCTCGCGCTGCCGGCCCTGCGCCAGGGCCGGCCCCACCTCGTGGCGGGCAGCGCGGGGCTCGACCGGCCGGTGCGCTGGGCGCACGTGGCCGAGGTCGCCGACATCGCCCACCTCCTGCGCGGCGGCGAGCTGGTGCTCACCACCGGCGTCGCGCTGCCGGACGACGGCCCGTCGCTCGCCCGCTACGTCGCCGACCTCGCCGAGGTGGGCGTGGCCGGCGTGGTCGTGGAACTGGTCCGGCACTGGAGCGACCGCCTGCCGAACGCCCTGGTCGAGGCGGCCGAGCAGCACGGCCTGCCGCTGATCACGCTCTCGCGTGAGACGCGCTACGTCGCCGTGACCGAGGCCGTGAACGGGCTGATCGTCGACGCGCAGGTGGCCGAGCTGCGCGCGGCCGAGCGGGTGCACGAGACGTTCACCGCGCTCACCGTCGCGGGCGCGGAGCCCGGGGTGGTGCTCGGCGAGGTGACGCGGCTGACCGAGCAGCCGGTGGTGCTGGAGACGCTGGCCCACGAGGTGCTCGCCTACGACGCGGCCGGCACGGACCCCGCCGAACTGCTCACGGGCTGGCCGGCGCGCTCGCGCGTGGTGCAGCTCGGCGAGCGCACGGGCTACCACGCGAACGCGGGCTGGCTCGTGACGGTCGTCGGTGCCCGCGGCCACGACTGGGGCCGGCTCGTGCTCGTCTGCGCGGAACCACCGCCGCACCGCCACCGCGTGGTGGCCGAACGCGCGGCGTCGGCCCTGGCCGTGCACCGGCTGGTGGCCCGCGACTCCGACACGCTGGAACGCCTGGCGCACCGGGCCGTGATCACGGAACTGCTGGCTTCGCCGGCGCCGTCGGCGGAACTGCTCGCGCGGGCGTCGGCGCTGGCCGTGCCGCTGACCGGGCGGCGGCTGATCGGCCTAGCGGTGCGCCCGCGCATCACGGCGACCACGCGGCAGTCGCTGTCGACCCCGCTGCTGCTTCGGGAGCTGGCCGAGGCGACGGCGCTGGCCGCGCGGCGGGCGAAGGTGTCGGCGCTCGTGGCGACCGACGAGACGGGCGTGCGGGCCCTGCTCGCCCTTTCGCCCGAGGCGCACGCCGACGCCGTGCTGCAGCGGCTGGCCACCGACATCCACGAAGCCCGCGCGAGTGCGCCTGCCGTGCTCGCCGTCGGCACGACCGTGACCGGGCCCGCCGAGGCCCGGCGGACGCTGGTCGAAGCCGCGCAGGTGGCCGCGGCCGCACTGAGTGAAGAAACCGAACGGCCGCTGCACCGGCTGCGCGACGTGCGGCTGCGCGGGCTGCTGCACCTGCTGGCCGACGACGAGCGCGTCACGTCGTTCGCCGCGCGCGAGCTGGGGCCGCTGCTGCAGCGCGACGCCGCTTCCGGCAGCCGGCTGGTGCAGGCGCTGCGGCACTACTGCGCCCACGGCGGCAACAAGTCGGCGGCGGCCGTCGCGGCCCACACCTCGCGCACGGCGTACTACCAGCAGCTCGCGCGGATCGAGCAGGTCCTCGGCGTGCGGCTGGAAGACCCGGAGTCGATGTTGTCGCTCTACGTCGCACTCCTGGCCCACGACCTGACCGGCGACCCCACCCTTCCGGGGGAGGAAAACTCACCCGGACGTGCAGCACAGTGATCAGCTGCCGGGTGCCGATAGCCGAAGTATGGTGTTTTCTTCCTTCGCTCCGATCGCCGCGTGTGTGCTCGGCCTCAGTGGTGTCGCGGCGCCGCAGCTGCCCGCGTCCACGCTCCAGCTGAGCCTGCACGAGACGACGGGCCGCCTCAGCTCCGTTTCGCTCACCTGCGAGCCGGCCGGCGGCAGCCACCCCCAGTCCGACGCGGCCTGTGCCACCCTCGCGGGCGTCGACGGCGACATCGCCCACATCAAGCCGCGGCTGCAGCGCTGCACGATGATCTACTCGCCGGTCGATGCCGCCGCCTTCGGCACGTGGCACGGCAAGCCGGTCACGTTCCACGCCACGTTCTCGAACAAGTGCGCGGCCGACGCCCAAACCGCGGGCGTGTTCGGCTTCTAGCAGTGTCCCGGCGGCGGTAGCTCGACGTCCAGTGCCCTGGCCCGGCTGAGGTTCCAGCCGGGCCAGCTGTCGTCGTCCAGCCGCAGCAGCATCGGCCCCAGCACGCAGTCGGCGTTCGGCAGGCGTTCGGCGACCACGGGGAAGATGTCGGTGGAGAACCCGCGCAGGTAGGCCAGGTCGAGCGATTTCCCGTGCTGCGCGCGGTCGAGATTCGCGCCGGCGATGAGTGCCTCGGGGTTCGCGACCGCGAGCGCCAGCAACGCGCCGGCGGCCGTCGCGATGGCCGCGCGCGGCAGCCACGACGAGCGCAGGGTGACCAGCGCCGCCCCGACGAGCAGGAAGACGCAGCCGAGCCAGAGCTCGCAGACCTCCACGAGCAGCCGCAGCACGGTGAAGCCGTAGGCCTCCTGGTAGGTCCACATGCGACTGAGCGCGGACACCACGAGCACGAGGCTCAGCGCCGCCAGGCCACCGAGCAACACCCGCTGCCGCAACCGTTCCGCGGCGGTCACCTGCGGCGCCCAGCGCAACGCCAGCGCGATGATGCCCAACGTGAGGACCGTGCACGCGCACAGCTGCCAGAAGCCGCCGCGAGCGTATTCGGCCGAGGTGAGGCCACCGGTGCGCAGCACGTAGCCCGTGCCACCGAACAACTCCACGAGCCGCACCACGACGTACGCGGCGAACAGCGCCACCAGGGTCACGAGCGGGACCGTCCACAATAGACCTTCGCCCTGGGCTTTGCGGTTGCCGTCGGTCGCCCGGCGCGGCGGCGCGGCCAGCACGTAGTACGCCCCCGCCGTGCCGAAGGCGCCGGCGCAGAACAGGAATCCCCACCGCACGGCCGAATCCGCGCGCAGATCGGGCACCAGCGCCCCGACGAAGTGCGCGAACGTCGCGTCCGCACTCGTCAGCAACGGCAGGAACACCGCCAGCACCGCCGCCGCCCCGAGCGCGGCCCCCAGCACGCGACCGTGCTGCGTCCCCCGGCCCCGCAGCCCGCGCGCCACCCACGGGATCGCGTGGAACGCCTCCAGCGGCACGGCGAGCGCGTCGTAGACCGCCGAGTTCACCGACCGCGGCCCCACCACCGCCAGCGACCCGGCCACCAGCGCGGCCACGACGCACAGCCCGAACAGCCACTCCGACGCCCGCACCGCGCCGACCGCCACCAGCGCGAGCGCCAGCAGCGCCCACGCGACGCTCGCCCGCCGGGTCGTCTTCTCCTCCCGCGCGCGGCGATCCACGACCACGATCAGCGCCGTCACCACCAGCGCCGCCAGCAGCCACCCGAGCCCCGGCCGATCCAGTGGCACCAACGTCGCGGTCACGACTCCGGCCACCGCGACGGCCGGCAGCACCCCGGCCACCATCGGCACCACTGCCGACTTCGGCGCGGGCCTCACCAGTATCGGCGTGAACGGCTCCGCGACGGCGACGCCGCCGGCTCCCCCCGAACCGGCGGCTCCCGCGTCCTCGGCGGGTGGGGCAGCCCCCTCGACTGCCCCACCCACCGCGTTCTCCGGCGGTACCGCGTGGGCGACTCTCGGCCTTTCCTCGGTCACGAAAAACCTCCTTGTTCGCGTTAGCAAATGGTCGGGCGCGGCGGCGTCCCTCACGGGAAGCGCCAGGAAGATCAGGCCGGCAACGTCACGCGGATCCGGCACCCCGGCGCCGGGCCGAGCACGACGTCGGCCGGGGGTTCGACCACGGCGATGGTCCCGCCGTGCAGCTCCACGACCCAGCGCGCGATGGCCAGGCCCAATCCGGTCCCGCCACCGCCGGCGCGCTCACCGCGAGTGAAGCGCTCGAAGACGCGGTCGCGGTCGGCGGCGGGAATGCCGGGGCCTTCGTCGCGGACTTCGATACGGGTCTCGCCGGCGTTCACGACCGCGCGGACCTCCACCGAGCCACCCGCGGGACCGTGGCGAGCGGCGTTCTCCAGCAGGTTCACCACCACCTGGTACAGCCGTTCGCGATCCGCCCGCACGCACGCGCCCGGGGGCGACACCGACACGTCGAAGCGCACCCCGCGCCCCGTGGCCGCGGCCATGGCCTCCGCCTCGGCGGCCACCTCGGCCAGCAGCGCCTCCAGGTCCACGCGAGTGAGGTCCAGCGACAACGTCCCGGCGTCGATCCGCGAGAGATCCAGCAGCTCGGTGACGAGCCGGCCCAGCCGTTCGCTCTGGTGCAGGGCCGTGCGCAGGGTCGCGGCGTCGGGCGACGAAACGCCGTCGACCAGGTTCTCGAGCACGCCGCTCAACGCGGTGATGGGCGTGCGCAGCTCGTGCGAGACGTTCGCGATCAGCTCCCGCCTTTGCTGGTCAGCGGTCGCGAGGTCGGCAGCCATCTGGTTGAACGCGTGGGCGAGGGAACCGACCTCGTCGCGGGCCGTCGCGCGGATGCGGCGCGTGTAGTCGCCCTTCGCCATCGCGCGGGCCGCCGCGGTCATCTCGCGCAGCGGCCGGGTCATGCCGTGGGCCAGGATTTGCGAGGTGACCAGGGCGATGAGCATGGCCGTGATCGTGGTCGCGGGCGGCAGCCAGCCGATGCGGGACCAGAAGAAGAGAAACGCGATCGCCCCCGCCGCCAGCATGAGGATCGCCAGCTTGAGCTTGATCGACCGGATCGGATCGAGCGGCCGCGGCAGGAAGTCGACGGCCTTCGACAGCAGGGCCTTCACGCCGGCACCTCCAACGCGTACCCGACCCCGTGGACCGTGCGGATGAGATCCGCGCCGAGCTTGCGCCGCAGAGCTTTGATGTGGCTGTCGACGGCGCGCGTGCCGGCGCCGCCCGTCGGCACATCCCAGTCCCACACCTCGCTGAGCAGCCGTTCGCGCGGCTGGACCGCTCGCGGCCGGCGCGCGAAGTGCACCAGCAAGTCGAACTCGATGGGGGTGAGCTGCGCCGGCACGCCGCCCCGGGCCACCCGGCGCTGGTCGATGTCGATCTCCAGGTCGCCCAGCACGATCCGCTCCGGGGCCGTGACCTGCGCCGACCGTTCGATCCGCCGGAGCAGGGCGCTCACCCGGGCGCTGAGCACGCGCATCGAAAACGGCTTGGTCAGGTAGTCGTCGGCACCGACACCGAGGCCCACGAGCAGGTCGGTCTCGTCGGCACGCGCGGTGAGCATGAGGACCGGCACCGGGCGCCGTGCCTGGATCCGGCGGCACACCTCGAGCCCGTCGAACCCCGGCAGCATCACGTCGAGCACCACGAGGTCCGGGCCGAACTCGGCTTCACCCGCCACCGCGGCCGGGCCATCGTGGGCCACGTCCACGGTGAATCCCTCGGCCCGCAGCCGGGCGGCGATCGACGCGGCGATCGTGAGGTCGTCCTCGACGACCAGCACCCGCCGTCCCCCTTTGTCCATGCCGCTGACTCTAGGGAACCAACGTGGAGGCCATCCGGGTGAGCTGTGGAGATCTTGTGGAGAACTCCCGCCGTGTTTCGGTCACTTTGCCCGGAAGATACCGGCAGATTGTGACGCACGTCATGCACTGCCGGGCGACGAAGTGCAATCGACAGTCTGCGCCGAGCGCACGCGAAGAGTGAACAGTCTGCCTC
The DNA here is from genome assembly GCF_040639695.1 of Amycolatopsis sp. NPDC023774. Taxonomy (NCBI): domain Bacteria; kingdom Bacillati; phylum Actinomycetota; class Actinomycetes; order Pseudonocardiales; family Pseudonocardiaceae; genus Amycolatopsis; species Amycolatopsis sp. NPDC023774. The sequence continues at coordinate 191,636 of NZ_JBFAAJ010000011.1, read as the reverse complement.
TGCCACCCGCCCGCGCCCGGCGCGCAGGATTCCGCAATGGAGCCGACGACACGCGAACACGCCGACGGCCGCGTGGAACTCGCCGATGTGCGGTCCCTCGCGGGCAGCAGGTTCTTCAACGAGGAACTGGCCCCGGTCCCGGTCGCCAAACGCACCTGGACCACGTACAACTACTTCGCGCTCTGGATGGGGATGGCGCACAACATCCCCAGCTACGCCCTGGCCGCGTCGCTCATCGCACTCGGCATGAACTGGGTCCAGGCGCTCATCACGATCACCATCGGCAACCTCGTGGTGCTCGCGCCGATGCTGCTCAACAGCCACGCCGGCACAAAGTACGGCATCCCGTTCCCGGTGTACGCCCGCGCGTTCTACGGCCTGCGCGGCGCCAACCTGGCCGCGCTGCTGCGCGCGTTCATCGCGTGCGGCTGGTTCGGCATCCAGACGTGGGTGGGCGGCGAGGCGATCTACGTGATCGTCGGGCGCCTCGCCGGCTCCGGCTGGCGCGACACGACGGTCGTGTGGGGCCAGCACTGGACACTGTGGCTGAGCTTCGCCGTGTTCTGGATCGTGCAGATGCTGATCATCTGGCGCGGCATGGAGGCGGTGCGCAAGTTCGAGAACTGGACGGCCCCGCTGGTGTCGGTCGGGTTCCTCATCCTGCTCGGCTACGTGCTCATCAAGGCCGGCGGCCTGGGCCCCATCCTCGAAGACGGCGGCAAGCTCGGCTGGGGTTCGGACTTCTGGAAGGTGTTCGCGCCGTCGCTGATGGCGATGATCGCGTTCTGGTCCACGCTCTCGCTCAACATGCCGGACTTCACGCGCTTCGGCGGCAGCCAGCGCAAGCAGGCGCGCGGGCAGGTCCTCGGCCTGCCGACCACGATGACGTTCATCGCGATCGTCGCGATTCTCACGACGTCGGGCGGGCACGTGCTCTACGGCGAGGACATCTGGGACCCGGCGCAGCTGGCCGACCGCTTCGCGAGCCCGGTCGTGGTGGTCGTGGCACTGGTGGCGCTGGTACTGGCCACGATCTCGGCGAACCTGGCAGCCAACGTCGTGAGCCCCTCCTACGACTTCTCCAACGCCTTCCCGAAGCGCGTCACCTTCGCGGTCGGCGGCTTGATCACCGGCATCCTCGGCATCGCGATCCAGCCGTGGCGGCTCTACTCCGACCCGAGCATCTACATCTTCGCGTGGCTCGGGTTCTACGGCGGCCTGCTCGGCGCCGTCGCCGGCGTGCTCGTGGCCGGCTACTGGGTGGTCAACCGGACCCGGCTTCGGCTGCGTGACCTCTACACACCCGGTGGGGTGTACTGGTTCCGCGGGGGCTGGAACTGGCGCGCCCTCGTCGCGACGCTGGTGGGGGCGGTCCTCGCCGTCGGCGGAGCGTACGGCGGCCCCTTCCCCGCGGACGGTCTCATCCCGTTCCTCAAACCGCTCTACGACTACAACTGGGTGATCGGCTTCGCCAGCGCATTCGTCGCGTACGTGCTGCTCGCCCTGCCGGTGAAGAAGAAGAAGAAGGAGGAGGAGACAAGTGAGCGACCTGGTTCGAGCCGGATTGATCCAGCAGCGGTGGACGGGTGACAAGGATTCGATGATCGCGAACGCCGTGGCCGCTGTCGGCAAGGCGGCCTCGCAGGGAGCGCAGGTCGTCTGCCTGCAAGAGCTGTTCTACGGCCCGTACTTCTGCCAGATCCAGGACGCCGACTACTACTCCTACACCGAGGGCATCCCCGACGGCCCGACCACGAAGCTCATGCAAGAAGTGGCCGAGCGCCACGGCGTGGTGCTCGTGGTGCCGATGTACGAGCAGGAGCAGCCGGGCGTCTACTACAACACCGCGGCGGTGATCGACGCGGACGGCAAGTACCTGGGCAAGCACCGCAAGAACCACATCCCGCAGGTGAAGGGGTTCTGGGAGAAGTTCTACTTCCGGCCCGGCAACCTCGGCTACCCGATCTTCGACACGGCGGTGGGCCGCATCGGCGTCTACATCTGCTACGAGCGCCACTTCCCCGAGGGCTGGCGCGCGCTGGGCCTGGCCGGGGCGAAGATCGTGTTCAACCCGTCGGCGACCAGCCGCGGCCTGTCGGAGTACCTGTGGCGCCTGGAGCAACCGGCCGCCGCGGTGGCGAACGAGTACTACGTGGGCACGATCAACCGCGTCGGCGTGGAACCCCTGGGCGACAACGACTTCTACGGCCAGTCCTACTTCGCGGACCCGCGGGGCCAGCTCGTGGGCGACGCCGCGTCGGACACCGAGGAGGAGATCGTGGTGCGCGATCTCGACATGGGCCGGCTCGCCGAGGTGCGCGACCTGTGGGCGTTCTACCGCGACCGCCGCCCCGACAGCTACGGACCCCTGACGGAGGCCTGATGACCACACTGATCAAGGGCGGCCAGGTCGTCTCACCGTCCGGTGCGGTGTCTGCCGACGTGCTGGTGGACGGCGAGCGCATCGCCGCCGTCGCCGCGCCCGGCGTGCTCGACGCCGACGAGACGATCGACGCCACCGGCAAGTACGTGCTGCCCGGTGGGATCGACGCGCACACGCACATGGAGATGCCGTTCGGCGGCACGCACTCGGTGGACACGTTCGAGACCGGCACCACCGCCGCGGCGTGGGGCGGGACGACCACGATCATCGACTTCGCCGTGCAAGCCAAGGGGACGTCGTTGCAGTCCACGCTGGACAAGTGGCACGCGAAGGTCGACGGCAACTGCGCGATCGACTACGGGTTCCACATGATCATGTCGGACGTCAACGACTCCACGCTCAAGGAAATGCAGTCCTGTGTGGACGCCGGCGTGGGCAGCTTCAAGATGTTCATGGCTTATCCGGGCGTGTTCTACAGCACGGACGGCGAGATCCTGCTCGCGATGCAACAGGCGCGCGAGATCGGCGCGACGATCATGATGCACGCGGAGAACGGCATCGCGATCGACCAGCTGGCCGCGCAGGCGGTGGCGGCGGGCAATGTCGACCCGCTGCAGCACGGCCTCACGCGGCCGCCGCAGCTGGAAGGCGAGGCGACGTCGCGGGCGATCACGCTCGCGGCCGTGACGGGCGCGCCGCTCTACATCGTGCACCTGTCGGCGTCGCAAGCGCTTGCGGCCGTGGCGGAGGCGCGCGGCGACGGGCAGAACGTGTTCGCCGAGACGTGCCCACAGTACCTGTACCTGTCGATCGAGGATCTGGCGCGGCCGGGCTTCGAGGGCGCGAAGTTCGTGGCCTCGCCGCCGTTGCGGGACAAGTCACACCAGGCGGACCTGTGGCGCGGGCTGCGGACCAACGACCTGTCGGTGGTGTCCACGGACCACTGCCCGTTCTGCTTCAAGGACCAGAAGGAGCTCGGCCGCGACGACTTCCGCGCGATCCCCAACGGGATGCCGGGCGTCGAGCACCGGATGGACCTGCTGCACCAAGGCGTGGTCGCGGGTGAGATCACGCTGGGCCGCTGGGTCGAGACGTGCTCGGCGACGCCGGCGCGGATGTTCGGGCTGTATCCGCGCAAGGGTGTGATCGCGGCCGGATCGGATGCGGACATCGTGATCTACGATCCCGCGGCGACGCAGACGCTGTCGGCTTCGACACATCACATGAACGTGGATTACTCGGCGTACGAAGGGTTTTCCCTGACCGGGAAGGTCCACACTGTCCTGTCGCGGGGCCGGGTCGTGGTGTCTCCTTCCGGCTTCAGCGGCTCGGCCGGGCACGGGAAGTTCCTCTCGCGCGGACTCAACCAATACTTGAGCTGAAGGGGGCGTCGTGGATTTCGGGATCGTGCTGCAGACGGACCCGCCGGCGTCGGACGTCGTGCGGCTGATGAAGTCGGCCGAGGACCAGGGGTTCCGGTACGGCTGGACGTTCGACTCGTGTGTGCTGTGGCAGGAACCTTTCGTGATCTACTCGCGGGTCCTGGCGGAGACGTCTTCGCTGGTGGTGGGGCCGATGGTCACCTCGCCGGCCACGCGCGACTGGTCGGTGATGGCGTCGACCTTCGCTACCCTCAACGACATGTACGGCAACCGCACGGTGTGCGGCATCGGCCGCGGCGACTCGGCGCACCGGGTCGTCGGCAAGCCACCGTCCACTTTGGCCACGCTGCGCGACTGCATGCGCGTGGTGCGCGACCTCGCCGAGGGGCGCGAGGTCACGATGAACGACACGGCCGTGCGCATCCCGTGGGTGCGCAACGGGCGGCTGGAGATGTGGATGGCCGGGTACGGGCCGAAGGCGCTGAAGACCGTGGGCGAGCACGCCGACGGCTTCATCCTGCAGTGCGCCGACCCGGCCATCGCGCGCTGGACGATCGGCGCGGTGCGTGAGGCCGCGCGCGCCGCCGGCCGCGACCCGGGTGGCATCACGCTCTGCGTGGCCGCGCCCGCGTACGTCGGCGAAGACCTCACCCACCAGCGCGAGCAGCTGCGCTGGTTCGGCGGCATGGTCGGCAACCACGTCGCGGACCTGGTGGCGCGGTACGGCGACGCGGGCCCGGTGCCGCACGAGCTCACCGACTACATCCGCGCCCGCACCGGCTACGACTACAGCCACCACGGCCGCTCCGGCAACCCGTCCACGGACTTCGTGCCGGACGAGATCGTCGACCGGTTCTGCCTGCTCGGGGCCGCCCCCGCGCACATCGCGCGCCTGCAGGAGCTCGCGGAGCTGGGCGTGAACCAGTTCGCCCTGTACCTGATGCACGACGAACGCGAGGAGACGCTGGCCGCGTACGGCGGGCAGATCGTCGGCAAACTAACTGCTTAGGGGCTGTCGATTCTCGCTGGTGCCGTTCGACGCGTTGACATGACTGAACCCATCCGAACCCGAAACCTGGACATCTACGGCCACGTGGAACTCCCCTGGAGCCGTGCCCACGACGCCCTCATCCTTTCGCCAAGCGCCGACCTGACCTTCTTCCTCACCACCGTCCGCCCCGACGGGCGCCCCCACTCGGCCGGAGTGGACGCCCTCTGGGACTCGGACGCCCTGTACTTCACCAGCGGCCCGGACACCCTGAAGTCACGTCTGTTGGCATCCCACGCGGCCTGCAGCGTCGGCGTCCGTTTGCAGGGCATCGACCTGACGCTGGAAGGCTTCGCCACCCGCGTAAAGGACCCCGCCACGGTCGAACACCTCGCTGCCGTCTACCACGCCAACGGCTGGCCCGTCACCGCCGACGGTGACACCTTCACCGCTCCGTACAGCGCACCGAGCGCGGGGCCACCGCCTTGGTCCGTCTACCGCCTGGACCTGCGCACCGCGGTGGGCGTCGCCACGGCCGAACCCCACGGCGCGACGCGGTGGGACTTCGCCCGGTGACCCCAGCCCATCCACGGTTCGCAGGCGGGCCGCCGAAGCGCCCGCCTGCAAGTCGTGGACCGGCACCGGGGACGAGAACCAGGCCGATCCCCGGCACCGGTCAAAACCAGCCGGCTCAGTCGACCAGCGCCTGATACACCAGCTGCCGCAACTGCTGCCGGATCGGATGCGTGCTCGACGGCAGCAGCTGCGTGTAGAACGCCACCGTCAGGTCCTCGTCCGGATCCACCCAGAACGCCGTCGACGCGGCCCCGCCCCAGGCGTACTCACCGGCGCTCGACAGGGTCTTCGCCTTCACCGGGTCCTCCAGCACGGAGAACCCGAGGCCGAACCCGAACCCGTCAAACGGCATCTCCGCGAACAGCGGCCGGCCGTAGGCCTCGAGATCGACGTGACCCGGCAGGTGGTTGCTCGCCATCATCGACACCGTGCGCGGCCCCAGGATTCGCGCATCGTCCAGCGCGCCGCCGCGCAGCAGCATTTGTGTGAAGCGGTGGTAGTCGGCAGCGGTGGACACGAGCCCACCGCCGCCCGAGAACGAGTCCGGCCGCGAAACCCCGATGGAGCCGAAAGCCTCGTTGCGGGTGGGCAGCTTGGTCCGCGGATGAGCGACGTACAGGGCCGCCAGGCGGTCCGTGTCCTTCGTGAAGAAGCCGGTGTCCGTCATGCCCAGTGGCCCGAAGATCCGCTCCGCGAAGACCTCGTCCAGGGGCTTGCCCGCGAGGACCTCCACGAGGCGGCCGAGGACGTCCGTCGACACGGAGTAGTTCCACTCGCTGCCCGGCTGGAAGACGAGGGGGAGCTCGGCCAGCGCGCGGGTGCAGGCGGCGAGGTCCAGACCCGGCGGGGTGCCCCACTCGAAGCCCGCGGCGCGGTAGATCGTGTCGATGGGGTGGGTGTGGTGGAAGCCGTAGGTGAGGCCGCTGGTGTGGGTGAGCAGGTGCCACAGGCGAATGGGCTCGATCGCGGGCACCGTCACCGGGCTCAGCGCCGAGCCCTTCACGTACACCTGCGGCGCCGCGAACTCCGGCAGCCAGCGGGAGATCGGGTCGGTGAGGTCGATCACGCCCTCTTCGACGAAGGTCATCGCCGCCACCGAGGTGATCGGCTTGGTCATCGAGAAGATGCGCCAGATGGTGTCGTGCTCTACGGGGGCGCCCGACTCGACGTCCCGCTTGCCGTGGGAAGCGACGTGGACGATGCGCCCGTGCCTGCTCACCACCGCGAGGTAACCGGGCAGCCGCCCGTCGTCCACATAGGCGTCGAAGTGCCGGTCGATCCGCTTCAGACGGTCAGCGTCGAACCCCGCCGAAGACGGGTCGGTCTCCACGTTCATGCCGGCGACATTACGCCCTTTCGCGCGCCCGCTCGGCCGCCTTCTCTTCGCGCCACGCCTCGTCGTTCTTGCCCTCGCGCCAGTAGCCGGAGATCGACACCGACTCCTTCGCGACGCCGCGCTCGGCGAAGAGATACCGCCGCAGCTCGCGCACGAAGCCGGCCTCGCCGTGGACGAACGCGTGCACGTCCTCACCCGGCCACGGCAGCGCCTTCACCTCGGCCGCGAGGTCCGCACCAGCCGACCGGTGCAGCCACGTGATCTGCGCGTCGGCCTTCGTCACCAGCGGCTGCTCCTCCGAGGCGTCGGACACGAGCAGGAACACGTGCGCCCGCGCGCCCGCCGGCATGACCTCCAGCGACGCGGCGATGGCCGGCAACGCGGCCTCGTCGCCGACGAGCAGGTGCCAACCCGCGTCGGCGCGCGGGGCGTACACGCCACCGGGGCCCGCGAGCAGCAGCTCGTCGCCCGGCTGCGCCCGCATCGCCCACGGGCCGGCCAGCCCCTCGTCGCCGTGCACCACGAAGTCGAGCACGAGCTCGCCGGCCGCTTCGTCGTAGGACCGCACGGTGTACGAGCGCATCCGCGGGCACTGCTCACGCGGGAACTCCGCACGGATGCGCTGCAGGTCGAACGGCTCCGGGTACTCGACGCCCGGCACCTTGAAGATCACCTTCACGTACGCGTCGGTGAACGCGTTGGGCGTGAAATCGCGCAGGCCTTCGCCCCCGGCCACGATCCGGATCATGTGCGGGGTCAGGTTCTCCTTGCGCAGAACCGACAAGCGCACGCCCGGGTTTCCCTTGCGCGCCGGAGCACCGGCCATCGGACACCACCCATTCACTAAGGCTTACCTAATCTGGCCTCTACCGTACGCGCCCGTCCCCCGTCCCGCCTAGCGGCATTGGTCAGACAACGGCTATGCCGTCGGCCACGACCACGCCGTCTTGCCACGTCTGGTCCAGCAGGTCGCAGTTGCCGTACGGACTCCCAGCCGGCGTTCACGCGCGGGTTTCGGCGGGGCGAGCACATCGAGCCGGCCTTGGCGGTGGCGACGACGGGCGGGGCTTCGATCCTGAGCCACGACGTGCCCTGCCTGGCCGGGGTGTCGGATCGCCCGGGCTCGCGGCGGGCGACCGGGCGGACATCGTTCCTGGTGGACGGCGAGACGCCGACGAGCGCGGTGATGGATCGCGGCCGGGACCGGACGGTCTTGCACGCCCTTCGGGTCGCGGTCCAGCGTGCCCGGATCGAGGCCGCCGATCGCCGTCGCGCCAAACCGCAGAGCCGTGTCGAGGACGTCCAGCGTGCCCGGTTCGCGGAGGATCCCCGCCTGGGCGAACGCGATCACGTGCACCTCGGCTCGGTCCGCGAACTTCTCCTTCGCGGCCAGCGCGGCGTCGAGCGTCTCCAGCCCGCAGTCGACGTCGACCTGGGCATAGCTGCGGACCCGCGTCGTGCCGTGCGCGATCATCCGCTCCACTCCGGCAGAACGGATCACGCCGCGGCGCGCGGATCGCGCACGCGGGTGTTCTGGAACGCCGTGATCAACCAGCCCGCTTCCGAGCGGACCAGCACGAACGTCACCGTGCTCGCCCGCCCCTGAGCAGCGGCGTCGCCCCCGTCGAGCGCCGAACCGCCGCCGGAGACGACGATCGCGACGTCCTCGCGTGGGAAGCGCACCGACGCGTCGCCTGGCCCCCCGATCGTCGAACCCCGAAGCGGCCCCTCGAACAACGCGCGGTGCGAGCTCTCGATCAGCTCGCGGCCGGACAGCTGCATGCCGAAGAACGTCACGTAGTCGGCATCCTCGGTGAACAAGCTCGCGAACGCGGCGGCGTCACCGCTGTTCCAGGCGTCGGCGAGGCGGCCGAGCACGGCGAGGACTTCTTCCTGCTGGGTCATGACGCGCTCCTTGTCGAACGGCGTTCGTTATAACGAACACCGTTCTATCGACGAACGGCGTTCGAGTCAAGCCCGGTATTCGTCTAGGCTGCTGTCCATGACCGTCCCGCCCCCGCCGTGGCGCCGTAGCCCGAGCCCCCGCCGGCGCGCCGAAAAGCCGTTGCTGTCACGGGATCTGGTGGTGAAGACGGCGCTGGAGATGCTCGCCGCCGAGGGCTTCGAGGCCGTGTCGATGCGCCGGATCGCGCAGCGACTGGAGACCGGGCCCGCGTCGCTCTACGCACACGTGGCTAACAAGGAGGAGCTCGACGAGCTCATGCTCGACGCCGTGCTCGGCGACGTGCCGGTGCCGGAGCCGGATCCCGAAAACTGGGCCGAGCAGGTGAAGGAGCAGGTGCGGCAGCAGGTCCGCGCGATGGTGGCCTATCCCGGCATCGCGAAGGTCGCGTGGAACACGCCGGTGCCCGTCACGCCCCACTCACTGCGCCAAGGCGAGGCGATGCTCGCGATCCTGCGCGCCGGGGGGCTGGATCTGAAGCAGGCGGTGTTCGCGGGCGACGCGTTGAGCTTGTACGCCAAGGCCTACGCCTACGAGGCGAGCAGCTGGACGTTCGGCGACTACGACGAGGCGGAAGTCGCCGAACGCGGCCGTCAGATGGCCGGCTACATGCGGTCCCTGCCGGCCGGCGCGTTCCCGAACCTGTTGCAGTCCGGGCAGTTCTTCACCGGCGAGACGAGCAAGGACCGCTTCGAGTTCGCCCTCGCGATGTTCGTGGGCGGACTGCAGAGCCTCGTCAGGGCTTGAGCACGATCTTGCCGCGCGTGTGGCGCCGTTCCAGCTCGCGGTAGGCGTCCCGCACCTGCGCCAGCGGGTACGTGGCCGCGACAGGCACCTCGAGCAGGCCCTTGTCCACCAGCGCGGCGAGGTCGCGCATGACCTCGGCGCTCGCGGCGGCCATGTTGCCGTCGGTCTTCACGTTGTACTTCCGCGCTGCGGCGAAGTCGATCACGGTGTCGATCCGTCCTGTGTAGACGCCCAGGCGCAGCGCCAGCTCGACGTAACCGTCGCCGTAGGTGTCGATGAACGCGTCGACCTTGCCGCCGGTGACCTCGCGGATACGGTCTTCGAGACCCTCGCCGTAGGCCACCGGGCGCACGTCCTGCTCCTCCAGCCACGCGTGGTTGGCCTCGCTCGCGATCCCGACCACGGTCGCGCCGGTGAGCTTCGCCAGCTGCACGACCAGGGAGCCGACACCTCCCGCCGCCCCGGACACCACGAGGGTGTCGTCCTCGCGCAGGCCGATCGCGCGCACCGCGGCGTACGCGGTGGTGCCGGCGACGAACAGCCCGCCCGCCACCTCCCACGACACGCCGCTGGGTTTCGGAGTCAGGTTCTCGGCGTCGACCAGCACGAACTCGGCCTGGCTGGACCGGGTGTGCACGAAGCCGATCACCTCGTCGCCGAGCTCGATCTCGTCGACGTCCGCACCCAGCTCGGCGACCACGCCGGCCAGGTCGCTGCCCTGCCCGGACGGGAACGTCGAGGGGAACTGCTGCGCGAACACGCCTTCGCGGATGGCGGCTTCACCGGGGTTGATCCCGGCAGCTCTGACCTCCACGAGCACTTGGCCGGGGCCGGGCACCGGCCGGGCGACGTCTTCCACCCTCAGGACGTCGATCCCGCCGTGTTCGCTGTACCTGACCGCCTGCGGCATCCGCGACTCCCTCGCTCGTCGATACTTCGACCAACGAACCATCCGCCGGGTTTATGCCCGCTGAGCGAAAATTCAGCCGGCCAGGCGGCGGACCACACCGTCGGCGAGCAGCCGCCCGCGGTCCGTCAGCACGGCGCGGCCGCGACTGTCCAGAACGGACGGTTCCAGGAGTCCTTCCGCCGCCGCGGCGCGGGCTTCGGCGATGCCGGCGGCATCGAGCGCGTCGAGTGCGAGTCCTTCCGCGACACGGAGTTCGAGCATGATGCGCTCGAGGTGCCGGTCCTGCTCCGTGAGCAGCTCACGACCGGCCTCGGGGCTGTTTCCCTCGGCCAGCAGCGACGTGTACTTGGCCGGGTGCTTGACGTTCCACCAGCGCACGCCGCCCACGTGGCTGTGCGCACCGGGACCCGCGCCCCACCAGTCGCCGCCCTGCCAGTAGCCGAGGTTGTGCCGGCAGCGGGCCGCGTCGCCGGTGGCCCAGTTGGACACCTCGTACCACCGCAGGCCGGCGGCCGAGAGCACGGAGTCGATCATCTCGTAGTCGGTGGCGAGCACGTCATCGTCGGGCGCGGGCAGCTCCCCGCGGCGCACGCGGCGGGCGAGCGCGGTGCCCTCCTCCACGATCAGCGCGTACGCCGAGACGTGGTCGACGCCCGCGGACAGCACGGCGTCGAGCGAGGCCCGCAGGTCCTCCGGGCGCTCGCCGGGCGTGCCGTAGATAACGTCGAGGTTCACGTGCTCGAACCCGGCGGCCCGCGCCTCGCGCGCGGCGTCCACGGGCCGACCGGGCGTGTGCACGCGGTCGAGCACCCGCAGCACGTGCCGCGCGGCCGACTGCATCCCCAGCGACACCCGCGTGTACCCGGCCGCCCGGATCCGCTCGAAGAACTCGCGCGAGGTCGACTCGGGGTTGGACTCGGTCGTCACCTCGGCGCCCGGCGCCAGCCCGAACGCGCCGCGCACGACGTCCAGCACTTCCGCCAGGCCGTCCGCGCCCAGCAACGACGGCGTGCCCCCGCCCACGAACACCGTGTCGGCCGCAGGCGGCTCCCCCAGCACCCGCGCGGCCAGCTCCAGCTCCTGGCGCAATCCGTCGAGCCACGACCTCGGCGACGCCGCCGACCCCAGCTCTCCGGCGGTGTAGGTGTTGAAGTCGCAGTACCCGCAGCGCGTCGCGCAGAACGGCACGTGCACGTAGACGCCGAACGGCCGCCGCCCCAGCCCCTCCAGGGCGCTTTCAGGCAATCCGGTCTCGGCTGGCATCTCGGCTACGTCAGGCACGACGTCCATTGTCCCTCGCGCCGCCCGGGTGCTCGCCCGGCCCCGCGCCACCCGGGCGGAAGCTCGGCCGCCGAACGAACCCCACCGCCGCCCGACCCGGCCCGAACCTCACCCGGACGGCCGCCCGCCGCAGCCCTGCCGCGGCACAAAACCGCAGGCAGCGGCATCCGCCACCCACATCGGCGGCGCACACGCAAGCCCCCCGTGAACGCCCTCCCACGATCCGGACGCGTTTGAACCACGTTCTGAACGCGTGGTTGTCTGACGCGGTGAGTCCTGCCGGTGTCCTTCTCGTGGCGCGCCGCCACGTCGACCTTCTGCGGGTCGCGAGCGCGCTCTGCCGCCCTCGCCGCTGACTCCCGACGCCCGACCCAGCCCACCACGCTCAGCCCACCGAAGCTGGACCGCAGGCGCCGGACCCGCCGCAATCCCCTGTTGCCCGCCACTAAGCGGCACGACCTCAGCGGCGTCCGGAGCCACTAACCGGAGGACTCCTCATGGCCTCACCCACGCGCGAAACCCCCGCGAAGAGCCGCCCGCGGCAGAAGCGCGGCGAGGGACAGTGGGCGCTCGGCTACCGAGAGCCGCTGAACCCCAACGAGCGGTCGAAGAAGGATGACAACCCGCTCAACGCCCGCGGGCGCATCGAGAACATCTACGCCCGCGGCGGCTTCGACTCGATCGACCCGGGCGACCTGCGCGGCCGCTTCCGCTGGTTCGGCCTCTACACCCAGCGCAAGGAAGGCATCGACGGCGGCCGCACCGCCACGCTCGAGCCCGAAGAGCTGGACGCCCGCTACTTCATGATGCGCGTGCGTCTCGACGGCGGCATGCTCACCACGCAGCAGCTCGCGGTGCTGGCGGAGATCTCGCAGACGCACGCGCGCGGCACCGCGGACATCACCGACCGCCAGAACATCCAGTACCACTGGATCCGGATCGAGGACGTCCCCACGATCTGGCAAAAGCTCGAGAACGCGGGCATGACCACCATGGAGGCGTGCGGCGACAGCCCGCGCGTGATCCTGGGCTCGCCCGTCGCGGGGATCGCGGCCGACGAGATCATCGACGGCACGCCCGCCATCGAGGAGATCAAGCGCCGCTACATCGGCGACCCGCAGTACGCGAACCTGCCACGCAAGTTCAAGACCGCGATCTCGGGCCAGCAGGACGTGGCGCACGAGATCCACGACGTCGCGTTCGTCGGCGTGAACCACCCCGAGCACGGTCCCGGCTTCGACGTCTGGGTGGGCGGCGGCCTGTCGACCAACCCGATGATCGGCCAGCGCCTCGGCGCCTGGGTGCCGCGCGACGAGGTGCCGGACGTGTGGGAGGGCGTGATCAGCGTCTTCCGCGACTACGGCTATCGCCGTCTGCGCTCGCGCGCCCGCATCAAGTTCCTGGTCAAGGATTGGGGTGCTGCGAAGTTCCGCGAGGTGCTGGAGGAGAAGTACCTCAAGCGCCCGCTGCTCGACGGCCCCGCGCCCGACGTGCCGCCCGCCCCGATCGACCACATCGGCGTGCACCGGCAGGTCGACGGCAAGTTCTACGTGGGCGCCGCGCCCGTCGCCGGCCGCGTGAACGGCGAGACGCTGCTCGCCGTGGCCAAGGCCGCCGAACGCGCGGGGTCCGAGCGGGTGCGCTTGACGCCGCAGCAGAAGCTCGTGGTCCTCGACGTGCCCGAGACCGAGGTGCCGGGCCTGGAGACGGAGCTTGCCGAGCTGGGCCTGCACACCAAGCCTTCGCCGTGGCGGCGCAGCGTGATGGCGTGCACCGGCCTGGAGTTCTGCAAGCTCGCGATCGTCGAGACGAAGGCCCGCGCGCAGGCGCTGGTCACCGATCTCGAGAAGCGGCTCGCCGACGTCCAGGGCGATCTGGAGAACCCGGTCAGCGTGCACCTCAACGGCTGCCCCAACTCGTGCGCCCGCATCCAGACCGCGGACATCGGGCTCAAGGGCCAGATCGTCACCGACGCCGGCGGCCGCCAGGTCGAGGGTTTCCAGGTGCACCTCGGCGGCGGGCTCGGCCTCGACGCCGGCTTCGGCCGCAAGCTGCGTGGGCACAAGGTCGTCGCCGACGAGCTGGTCGAGTACGTCGAGCGCGTGGTCCGCGCCTACCTCGACGGCCGTGAGCCCGGCGAGCGGTTCGCGCAGTGGGTCGGGCGTGCGGACGAAAGCCTGCTGCAGTGACCTCGACGGAACGAGCGGTGCCCTACTATTGCCCGTTCTGCGGTGACGAGGACCTGCGCCCCGCCGAGGACGGCGGCTGGCTCTGCGGCGCCTGCCGGCGCGGGTTCTCGGTGGAGTTCCACGGACTGTCCCTACCGGAGGAGGCGCTCGGATGACGGCCACAGCTGACCACCGGACCCTGGCCGAACGCGCGGAGAAAGAGTTGGCCCAGGCCACCGCGGAGGAAGCCCTGCGCTGGACGGTCGAGCAGTTCGGCGACGACTTCATCGTCGCGTCGAACATGCAGGACGCCGTGCTCATCGACCTGGCCACCCAGGTCAAATCCGATGTGGACGTTTTGTTCCTCGAGACCGGGTACCACTTCCCGGAAACGATCGGCACGCGCGACGCCGTGCAGACCGTGTACCCCGACGTGACCATCGTCAACGCGCAGGCCGAGCAGAGCGTGGCCGAGCAGGACGCCGAGTACGGCAAGGACCTGTTCGCCCGAGACCCCAACCAGTGCTGCTTCCTGCGCAAGGTCGTGCCGCTGCGCGACACGCTGTCGAAGTACTCGGCGTGGGTCACCGGCGTGCGCCGCGTGGACGCGCCGACCCGCGCGAACACCCCGATCGTCACCTGGGACGAGCGCAACGGCCTGGTGAAGGTCAACCCACTCGCCGCGTGGACCGACGACGAGTTCAACGGCTACATCCGCGACCACGGCGTGCTCGAAAACCCGTTGGTATCGGTGGGTTATCCGTCCATCGGCTGCGCGCCGTGCACGGCGAAGGTCGAGGCCGGGCAGGACCCGCGCAGCGGCCGCTGGGCCGGCCAGTCGAAGACCGAGTGCGGACTGCACGGCTGAGGAAGGGACCGATGACCACTCTGGAACCCGCGGCTGACGCGGCCACAGACAACCTGGCCGCACTGGAGTCCGAGGCCATCCACATCTTCCGGGAGGTGGCGGGTGAGTTCGACCGGCCGGTGATCTTGTTCTCCGGTGGCAAGGACTCGACGTTGCTCTTGCATTTGGCGATCAAGGCGTTCTGGCCGGCGCCGGTGCCGTTTCCGTTGCTGCACGTGGACACCGGGCACAACTTCGCCGAGGTGCTCGCTTTCCGAGATCATGTCGTGGAGAAGCACGGGCTGCGGCTGGTCGTGGCGCGGGTGCAGGACTGGATCGACGACGGCCGCTTGGAGGAGCGCGCGGACGGGATGCGCAACCCGTTGCAGACCACACCGTTGCTGGACACTATCGCGGAGCACAAGTTCGACGCCGTGTTCGGCGGCGGCCGTCGGGATGAGGAACGGGCGCGGGCGAAGGAACGCATCTTCAGCCTGCGTAACTCCTTCGGGCAGTGGGAGCCGCGCCGGCAGCGGCCGGAGCTGTGGAACCTCTACAACGGCCGCCACCGCCCCGGCGAGCAGGTCCGTGTTTTCCCGCTGTCGAACTGGACCGAGGCCGACGTGTGGAACTACATCGCGCGCGAAAAGGTCGAGCTGCCCTCGATCTACTACGCCCACCAGCGCGAGGTCTACCAGCGCGACGGGATGTGGCTGGCCGAAGGTCCGTGGGGCGGCCCCCGTCCCGGCGAGCAGGTGCGGGAACTGTCGGTGCGCTACCGGACCGTCGGTGATGGCTCGTGCACCGGCGCGATCGAGTCCACCGCGGTGACCGTGCAGGACGTGATCGCGGAGGTGTCCGCGTCGCGGCTGACCGAGCGCGGGGCGACGCGGGCGGACGACCGGATGTCGGAAGCGGCCATGGAAGACCGCAAGCGGGAGGGCTACTTCTGATGAGTTCGCTGCTGAGGCTCGCCACGGCGGGCAGCGTCGACGACGGCAAGTCCACTCTCGTCGGGCGGCTGTTGTACGACACGAAATCGGTGCTGGCCGACCAGCTCGACGCGGTCACCCGCGCGTCGGTGGACAAGGGACTGTCCACTCCGGACCTGTCCCTGCTGGTCGACGGGTTGCGCTCGGAGCGGGAGCAGGGCATCACCATCGACGTCGCCTACCGCTACTTCGCCACCCCGCGGCGTTCGTTCGTGCTGGCCGACACCCCGGGGCATGTGCAGTACACGCGCAACACGGTGACCGGTGCCTCGACCGCTCAGCTGGCGGTGCTGCTGGTCGACGCGCGCAAGGGCGTCGTGGAGCAGACCCGCCGCCACGCCGCCGTGCTCGCCCTGCTCGGCGTGCCGCGCCTGGTCTTGGCGGTGAACAAGATCGACCTCGTCGACTACGACGAAGAGACGTTCTCCGTCATCGCCAAGGAATTCGCCGCCCACGCCGAATCCCTCGGCTACAGCCACGGCTCCGTCGTCACCATCCCGGTCTCCGCCCTGGAGGGCGACAACGTCGCCACCACCTCCGAGCGCACCCCCTGGTACGACGGCCCGACGCTGCTGGAGCACCTCGAAACCGTGCCCGTCGCGCCCGACCCGCACGAGGCGGCGTTCCGCTTCCCGGTGCAGTACGTGATCCGGCCGCGCACGCCCGAGTACCTCGACTACCGCGGCTACGCCGGGCAGATCGCCGCCGGCACCATCCGCCCGGGCGACCAGATCGTGGTGCTCCCCGCCGGGCTGCGCAGCACGGTCGAGCGCATCGACACCGCCGACGGGCCGCTGGAAGAGGCGGGCGCCGGCACGTCCGTGACCCTGCTGCTGGCCGACGACCTCGACATCAGCCGCGGCGACCTCATCGCCGTGGCCGACCGTCAACCCCGCGTGACCGACGAGCTGACCGCCACCCTGTGCTGGCTCTCGTCGAAGCAGCTCAAGCCGGGCGCGCGCCTGCTCGTGAAGCACGGCACGCGCACGGTGCAGGCGGTCGTCACCGAGCTCACGGCGCGCTTCGACGAGCAGACGCTGTCCAGCGTGGACGATCCGGAATCGTTGGATCTCAACGACATCGGCCGCGTCGAGCTGCGCCTGGCCGAACCGCTGGGCGTGGACGACTACACCGACAGCCCGCGCACGGGCGCGTTCCTCGTGATCGACCCGAAGGACGGCGACACCCTCGCCGCCGGGCTGGTCGGCGAACGGTTCCCGTGACGGCTCCCCTCGTCCCCGTCGCGCACGGCAGCCGCGACCCCCGCTCGGCCATGACCGTGCGGGGGCTCGTGGAGCGCGTGCGCGTGCAGGCGCCGAGGATCGAGGTCTACGAGTCCTTCCTGGACCTCTCGGAACCGCGGGTCACCGACGTCCTGCGCCGCCTGTACACGCAGGGGCACCGCGCTGCCGTCGTGGTGCCGCTGCTGCTCGGCAGCGCGTTCCACGCGCGCGTGGACCTGCCCGCGCTCGTCGCCGAGGTGGGGGCGGAGTGCCCCGGGTTCGACGTGCGCGTGTCCGACGTCCTGGGCGTCGACCCGGTGCTGGAACGCGTGGCGCTCGACCGGCTCTCCGGGGCCGGCCTCGGTCCCGGCGACGGGGTCGTGGTGAGTGCCGTCGGTTCGTCGAACGCCGGGGCCAACGCGGCCGTCGCCGACCTGGCCGCACGCTGGGAAGGTGAGCTGGGACTGCCGGTCACCGAGGCGTTCGCGAGCGCGGCGCAGCCCGACGTACGCGCCGCCGTGGCACGGCTGCGGGCGCGGGGCGTGCGGCGGTTCGCCGTCGCGTCGTGGTTCCTCGCGCCCGGCCTGCTGCCGGATCGCATCGCGGTGCACGCCCGCGAGGCCGATCGCGGAGTGTTCCTCGCCGAACCGCTGGGCACCGACCCGCGCGTGGCCGCCGCCGTGCTGCACCGCTACGCCGACGTCGTGACCCGGATACCGCTGTAGCAGCACGCTCCTGCGCAGGCAGGCATATCCAATGCGCGTTTTGGGCGCGCCTGTTGCCAGGTCTTCACCGCCCGCACATGGGAACTGTGATTCTCGGTCGGTTTCGCCGCCCGCCTCGGCGGCCACCACCGTCTCGTTCGACTGCCAGGCCGACGCCCCGATCGTCGGCCCGCATCAGGTCAGCCTCGTCCAGGGCGAGTCTTCACGACCGCCACCATCCGCTGACCCGCCGGAGGTTGAATACTGCCGGGGGCCGCCCACGTCCGGGCGGCCCCCGACGCACGTCACAGCGGTCTCCGCCGCCCGCGTGTGCGATTGTGGTGCCATGGTTGACGAACTGGTGCACTACAACGTGGTGGGCGGCACCGCCACGATCACCCTCGACTCCCCGCACAACCGCAACGCCCTGTCCGCGCAGCTGCGCCGAGAGCTGAGCGAGTCGCTGGACAGGGCCCGCGAGGACGACGCCGTGCGCGTGGTGCTCCTGACGCACACCGGCCCGGTCTTCTGCGCCGGCATGGACCTCAAGGAGGCCCGCGGCGCCGATGCCGGCAACCAGGGCGTGAACGAGTTCCCGAAGATCCTCGACCAGCTCTGGACCAGCCCGAAGCCCGTCGTCGCGCGCCTGGCCGGCCCCGCCCGCGCCGGTGGCATCGGCATGGTCGCCGCGTGCGACATCGCGGTCGCCGCTCCTGAGGCCACGTTCGCGTTCTCCGAGGTCCGCATCGGCGTGGTCCCGGCCGTGATCTCGCTGACGGTGCTGCCGCGGCTGAACCCCCGGGCCGCGCACGAGTTGTTCCTCACCGGCGACGTGTTCGACGCGCAGCGGGCCGTGGAGATCGGTTTGCTCAACGCTGCCGTGCCCGCCACTGAGCTCGACCAGACCGTGGAGCGGTACCTGAAATCGCTGACGCTCGGCGGCCCGAAGGCGCTGGCAGCGACCAAAACGCTGCTGAGCAAGCCGCGTCCGGCGACGCCCTCGGAAGGCTTCGCCGCGATGAACGAGCTGTCGGCCGGGTTCTTCGCCAGTGAGGAGGGCCAGGAAGGCATCCTCGCCTTCGCCCAGAAGCGCAAGCCGAACTGGGTCCCCGCAGACAACACGGACTGAGCACACACGTCTCGATCCCCGTACCGCCGGCGGGGATCGAGACGTTACGAGTCGGCCAGAACGACCGTCAGCTGCCAGGAATCGGCTTTGCCGTCCGCCGGGCCGAGCGTGCGCTGAGCGTCGGAAAGCACGCTGCGGATCGCCAGGTAGTTCTTCGGTTCGGCCTTGCGCAGGGCTTCCGACCCGCGCCAGATCAGCACGTGTTCGCCGGCGGGCAGCCACGACAGGTCCGTGAGCATGTCGTACAACGCGTCGAGGTTGCGGCCGAAGTAGTCCGGAAAGGACATCGCCTTCGCGATCGCGTCGAGCGTGGAGGCCTTGTCCACCGTGCCGCCGTCGACCAGGTGCGGGTAAGCGCCCCGCGCGAAAGCCTCGTCCGCGGCGGCCTTCGCCTCGTCGGCCGGCGTCACCGGCTCGGGTCCACGACGACGAACGACGCGTAGTGGTCGTCGGTGTAGAACAGCTCCTTGGCCTGCCCGGTGACCAGGCGGCGCGGGCCGCGGTCGGGGCTCTTCGGCGTGGCCACCGTGAACTCGTGGTAGTAACCCGATTGCTTCCGCGGCAGCACTTTCTCGCGATTCTCGAACACGACGTTGTCGTTGCGCGGATAGGGGTACGGGCCGCCCGCCTCGATCAGCTTCCACGTGTCGCGCGCCTGCGAGGGCAAGGCGGACAAGGGTTTCACCGGCAACCCGGAGTCGCTGCCCGGCAGCTTCGCGGCGACGCCCGAAGCACCGGCCGGGGCGGAGGTGCTCGGCGCGACGGGGGCCGACGAGGACGAGTCCCCGACGTTCTCCTTCACGAGCCAGCCCCCGAGCACCAGCACGAGGAGACCGACGAGTGCGGCGGTGATCCGCCTACGGTTGACCATGGTGAGTGAGCCTAAGAGGGCGGGTTGTCGTCGTCGCGGGCCGGGCCGAACCAGCGTGCGAAGCGGCCCACGAGCTTGTCGATGATCCACGCGGCGAGCAGGCACAGCGGCACGACCACGACCATGACCAGCACGAACTGCACGGGGAACCAAGCCTGGGCGAGCCACAGCTCGACCCCGTCCCACCAGTCGGCCAGCCCGTTGAACACAGGTGTGAGCGTACGCGCGCCAGGCTGCGTCGGCGCGCCCAGGGGCGGTAGGTTGCTGCCATGTTCGCCGTATACGCGAAGGAACCCAACGCCGAGGCTCCGCTCGATTCTCTGGTCGCCGGCGAGCGGCCCGAGCCCGAGGTACCCGAAGGCTGGGTCCGGGTGCACGTCAAGGCCGCCAGCCTCAATATGCACGACCTGTGGACGCTGCGCGGCGTCGGCATCAAGCCCGACCAGTTCCCGATGATCCTGGGCTGCGACGGCGCCGGCACGCTCGACGACGGCACCGAGGTCGTGATCCACTCCGTGGTCAACGCCCCGGGCTGGCAGGGCGACGACACGCTCGACCCGAAACGCACCCTGCTGACCGAGAAGCACCAGGGCACGTTCGCCGAACAGGTCGTGGTGCCCGCGCGCAACGCGGTGCCCAAGCCGGCCGGCCTCACCTTCTCCGAAGCCGCAACGATGGGCACGGCGTGGCTCACCGCGTACCGGATGCTGTTCGTGAAGTCCGGCCTGCGCCCCGGCCAGACGATGCTGGTTCAGGGCGCCTCCGGCGGCGTGTCCACGGCGCTCGTCGCGCTCGGGCGCGCGGCGGGCTTCCGCGTGTGGGTGACGGGCCGCAGCGAGGAGAAGCGCGCGGTGGCGGAGAGCGTCGGCGCGCACCAGACGTTCGAGTCCGGCGCACGGCTGCCCGAACGCGTCGACGCGGTGTTCGAGACCGTGGGCAAGGCCACTTGGGCGCACACCCTGAAGTCGCTCAAGCCGGGCGGCATCGTGGTGGTGTCGGGATCCACGAGCGGCCCGGACCCGTCGGCCGACCTGCAGCGCGTGTTCTTCCTGCAGCTGCGCGTCGCCGGCTCGACCATGGGCACGCGCGACGAGCTGGCCGACATGCTGAGCTACCTCGATCTCAAGGGCATCAAGCCCCGGATCGGCACAGAACTGCCCCTCAAGGACGCCGCGGAAGGCTTCCGCGCAATGCTCGACGGCGAGACCGCGGGCAAGATCGTCTTCGCCCGCTGAGTCGACAGAACCCCTCCGGCCTGGGCTTTTCCGTCACGGATCAGCCCGGGCCGGTGCTTGTACGCTGCATTCCGTGAACCGTCAACTCCCCGAGTTCGCAATCGGCTTGTTACCCCCGAAGTTCGACCAGAACTCGACCTTGAACGGTTAACCTGTAGACATGACCGCATCGAAGCGGCCCGCACCCGCTGTCCGGGGCGGTCGGCCCAGCAGCGAACCGGATCCCGTCCGGGTCTCCTTCCGGCGCTTCGCCGGAGTGCGGACGCGGGTGCTCGAAGTCGGTCCACCGGTGGTGGAAGCCGAGGCACCCAAGCGGTCTCGCAAGCGCGGCACCGAGAAGCCCCGCGCACCCCGGCTCGTGCTGCTCCATGGCTACTGCGACAGCGCCGACACCTGGCGTCCCGTGCTGGCCGAGCTCGCCACCGCGGGCATCTCGGCCGTGGCCGTGGACCTGCCCGGTTTCGGCGACGCCCAGCCCCTGCGCCCGGGCCCGATGCTCCCCCAGCTCGACGCGTTCGCCGCCGCCGTGGTGCGCGAGCAGGCCGTGCTCGGCCTCGTGGTGCTGGCCGGCAATTCCCTCGGCGGCACGCTCGGCCTGCGCGCGGCCCAGAACCCGCGGCTGCCGCTCGGCGGGGTCGTGTCGATCGCCGCGCCCGGCTTCGTCGACTCGTGGCTCGTCCGCACGGTCGCGCGCAACCCGTTGCCGCTGCGCCTGTACTCGGCGCTCCCCCTGCCCGTGCCCGGGTTCCTCGTCCGCGCCGTCGCCGAGCAGGTCGTCCCCCGCCTGCTGTATGCCGACGCGGGCACGGCCGACGCCGGCCAGGTGCGCCGCTTCACCACCCTCTTCCCCGACTACCGCGCCACCACCTCCCGCCTGGAGCAGGCGCGCCAGCTCGTCACCGAGCTCGCCGACGCCTACCAGCTCGACCGCGTGCACGTCCCGCTCCTGGTCGTGGCCTGCGGCAAGGACAAGCTCGTGTCCTCGGCCGCCGGGCGCCGCCTGCACACCCTCGTGTCGCACAGCCGCCTCCTCGTCCGCGAGGACTGGGGCCACTGCCCCCAGCTCGACGATCCGCCCGAGATCGCCGAGCTCCTCACCTTCTTCGCCGTCGGCGCCGTCCGCTCCGGCGACGTGAAACGTCCGGCCCGCGCCGCCTCCCAGGCCGCGGAGGACACTGCCGCGGGCTGAGATCCCGGTTCAGTCGCCTCGGAGCCGGGCGAGGGCGAGTACGGCGTCGCCGATGCCCCAGCCGCCCTCGGCGATCTCCTCGACCAGGACTCTCGTGTGCACGCGGGCGTGCTCGCCGAAGATCCCGGCGGAGAGGCCGGTGGTGCGGTGCACGATGAGTTCCTTCCTGATTCTTCCGTGACAGCGAAGACCGCCGACCGGCTCGGCTCGTCCGCAGGAACATCGGTGACACAGTGGACACGGCCTAGTACGGTGCGCTGCCAGAGCCCGTGACCCGGGCTCGGTTCACGACGTATGAGGAGACATCGATGTCCGCTCCGCGCAGCCTGGGATCAGGGTCCGGCATCTTCCGGCGCAAACCGATCGAGACGATCGAGAGCGGCGGTGACGGGCTGCAACGCACGCTGGGGCTGCGCCAGCTGACGGCGATCGGCGTCGGCGGCATCATCGGCGCCGGTATCTTCTCGCTGGCGGGTGCGGTGGCCAACCAGACGGCCGGCCCCGCCGTGCTGATCTCGTTTCTCATCGCGGGCGTCGCGAGCGCGGCGGCGGCGTTCTCGTACGCGGAGTTCGCCGGGCTGATCCCGCGGGCCGGCTCGGCCTACACCTACGGCTACGCGGTGCTCGGCGAGATCGTCGGGTGGTTCATCGGGTGGGACCTGCTGCTGGAGTACACCGCGATCGTCGCGGTGGTGGCCATCGGCATCTCCGGCTACTTCAACGACCTGCTGGGCTTCCTGCACGTCTCGTTGCCGCAGTGGATGTCGGGCGCGCCGGGCACGGAGCCCGAAGGCGTGGCGGCAGGTTCGTACGTGGTGAACCTGTTCGCCGTGGTGCTGTGCCTGCTCATCGCGTTCATCCTCAACCAGGGCATGAAGAACGCGGCGCGATTCGAGACGCTGCTGGTGTACCTGAAGGTCGCGCTCGTGGTGCTGGTGATCGTGGTCGGCGCCTTCCACATCAAGACGGGCAACTACAGCAACTTCTTCCCGTTCGGTGTGAGCGGCGCGTTCACGGGCGCGGCCACGGTCTTCTTCGCCGTGTTCGGCTACGACGCCATGTCCACCGCGGCCGAGGAGTCCAAGGACTCCCAGAAGCACATGCCGAAGGCGATCCTGTACTCGCTCGCGATCTCGATGGTGCTGTACGTGCTGGCCTGCCTCGTGCTGACCGGCATGGTGAACTACAAGGACATCGACCCGGAGGCGGCGTTCTCCAGCGCGTTCGCGTCGGTGGGCCTGGGCTGGCTGGGCGCGGTGATCGCGGTCGGCGCCATCATCGGCATCCTCACCGTACTGTTCACCTTCCTGCTCGGCGCCACGCGCGTCGGCTACTCGATGAGCCGCGACGGCCTGCTGCCGAAGTGGTTCGGCAAGACGCACCCGGTGCGCAAGGTGCCCACGCGCACCACGTGGATCCTGGGCGTGGCGTCGGCGATCATCGCCGGGTTCCTGCCGATCGGTGAGGCGGCCGAGCTCACCAACATCGGGATCCTGCTGGCGTTCGTGGTGGTGTGTATTGCCGTGATCGTGTTGCGGTACAAGCGGCCGGACCTGCCGCGGACGTTCCGGACGCCGGGGATGCCGGTGGTACCGATCATCGGGGTGGTGTTCTCGATCTGGCTCATCACGTTCCTGAAGCCGGAGACGTGGTTGCGGTTCGCGATCTGGTTCGTGCTCGGGATGGTTGTGTATTTCGGGTACAGTCGGCGGCATTCGGTGCTGGCGCGGGGTGGAACGTCCACTTCGGACTGAGCTGCGGCGATGGCTCGAAGCGTGGAGCGCGCGATGGCCCAAGGCGGCGGGGCAGGGCTGGGTGCGCGCCTGGGTTGTCCCGTCACCTTGGCCGGTGGCGAAAGCACCCCAATGTGGCGTTCGGTGCGTTGAACGCACCGAACGCCCCCTTTGGGGTGCGGGTGTGGGTGGGGTGAGCGCCGGCGGTCGAGGG